>JBGPBW010000022.1:0-31571 GCA_041481385.1 Puia sp. | reverse complement strand
GGATACCTCGAGGATAGCATTGAACATTTCTTCCTTCGACGAATTTTTGGTTACGTATCCGCTGGCACCCAACTGCAACATTTTTTTTGCATATGTGGGTTGTGTATGCATAGTGACGCCGATGATACGCGAATCGGGCGAGGCCTCCCGGATACGGCGAGTCGCTTCAATACCAGAAAAAGGTGCCATATTGATATCCATGAGCACGATTTGAGGCTGCAACTCTTCACTCATTTTTACGGCTTCCTCCGAATTTGAACAGGAGCCGATAACTTTAAATCGGGAATCCCGGTTCAGTATATAAGTCCAGGTTTCTCTAATCAGCTTATGGTCGTCTGCAATTAAAATGCTAATCATTTCCGATGTTTTCAATGGCCTTTACAACTGGATACTCGACGGACTTTTACCTTAACAATTGTAATTTACTAAAAGGGTTTGGTATTTAAAACTGTTGTATATTATTTTTCAACTCGTTGCACCTGCCTTCCAATTATTAATTACCCGACGTAAACTGTCTTGTTTGCCATTTAGACAAATTGCCACAGTTACGGTAATCTCCATCGATCATGATATAATAAGTGGCAATCCTGGCCTGAAACCAGGTTTGCAAAGCTTTATTTTTCTTCTGCTCCAGTGCCCGCTGGGCAATTTTATTATAGTCGTCTTTCAGATTTTCCCTATGTGGAGACGTTTTAGAAATAAGATAAAGGATCCGGACACCTTTTTTACCCCTGTCGTCTGTGAAAACCGTTGGCTGGGAATACTGCCCGGCACTCAGATTTGCATTTTTTAATGTCAGCACGGTCTCCTTGTCCAGCTCGTCTATCTTCAAATAATTGGATCCGTCGCGCGCCATAAGTACGCCTGCTGTGAATTTTACTGTTTCTTCATCACTGTACTTAACCACCGCCTCTCCGAAAGTGATGGTATTCGAAATTAATTGCTGGCGTATGGAATCCAGTTTGGCTGTGGCTATAGAAATTTCTACAGGAGTAATCTGGGGAATCCGGAGAATATGCCTGATCACTGCATCATCGCCATTACGGCTGACCATCTGGATAATATGGTATCCGAATTTTGTCTTAATAACGGGAGAAATCTGACCGTCCTTTAACCGGAATGCTGCGTTTAGAAAAGTTGGATCCCATTGTTTTTCCAAATGGTTGATCTGGTACATACCGCCCTTATCCTTACTTCCCGGATCATCGGAATATAAGGAAGCCAGTGTTTCAAATTTCTTTCTGCCCGATTCAACCTCCTGCTTGTACTCGTTCAGTTCGTCAATGGCCAGCAATTCAATGTCGCGACTGGCTTTGGGGTAAATCACAATCTGCCCGATCTGCAATTCGGATTCGTAAAACAGAAGACTGTCTTTGGGGATCTTATCGTAATATTCTTTTACTTCTGTTGGGGTGATCTTAATGCCATCCACGATCTTGGCCCGCATGCCCTGCGCCATGCGTTGTTCTTTGATGGGTTGACGGAATTCATCCTTCATCTGGTAGATCGTGCGTCCTGCGATTTGTTCCAGTGCTTCCTTGCTTCCATATTGTTGTATGAAATAGCGGATTTTTTGGTCAATCTCGGCATCGATTTCTTCTTCTGTAACGGGGATGGAGTCTTTTTCTGCCTGAAGTACCAATGCTTTTTCAACCAGCATGTGGTCCAGAATCATACATCCATCCTGTTCCGGTCCGCCCTGTCGTTTAATATCTTCATTAGCAATGAAAATCTCAGATTTCAAAACGATTTTATCACCTACGATACCTACGATTTTATCTGCAACTACTTTTTGCTGGGCTATACCGGCAGTGGCTACAAGCAGGGAAAAAGCAGCAAACAGTGATTTTTTCATAAACGGGAATCTGAAACGGTCAAAAATACACTCATTCACCCCTATCGGGGCCCGTTAAGGGGGATTTAACAAAATATTGCCCTTACAAGCTTAAGGCTTAAGGCCTAAAGTTTAAGGCATGAAATATAGTTGACAGATGGCAGTTGACAGTTGATAGTATATTGGACTTCCACACCTCCACACTTCCACACTTACAAAGTTCTCTTCACCTCCTCCTCTTCATACGCTTCAACAATATCACCAACATGGTAGTCCGTATAATTTTTGATTACGAGACCGCACTCCATACCGGAGGGCACTTCCTTTGCATCATCCTTAAACCGCTTCAGAGAAGCGAGTTCGGCAGTCGCGCCTTCGCCGATCGGGTAAATCACGATACCATCGCGCACCAGCCTGATTTTGGAATTACGATATATTTTGCCGTCGAGCACATAACAACCGGCAACGGTAGCTTTATCAAATTTGAATACATTGCGAATTTCCACGTTGGCCACCACTTTTTCCTGGATCTTGGGTTCCAACATACCCTCCATGGCGCTTTTTACTTCTTCGATTGCATTATAGATGATCGAATAGGTCTTGATCTGTACGCCTTCATTTTCTGCCAGTCGACCGGCCTGAACAGAAGCTCGCACATTAAAACCGACAACAACCGCATCGGAAGCGGTTGCCAGCAAAACATCACTCTCGGTAATCGCACCAACTGCTTTATGCACTACGCGTACAGCGATTTCTTCTGTGGAAAGCTTTTGCAGGGAATCGCTCAGGGCTTCCACGGAACCATCCACATCACCCTTGATGATCAGGTTGAGTTCTTTAAAGTTACCGAGTGCAAGACGGCGACCGATTTCATCCAGTGTAATGTGTTTCTTGGTACGTATTCCCTGTTCGCGGGCGAGTTGACCCCGGCGGTTGGCGGTTTCCTTGGCTTCGCCTTCATCGGCAAATACTTTGAATTTTTCACCAGCCTGTGGAGCACCGTTCAAACCCAGCAATAATACCGGTGATGAAGGCGGCGCATCATCAATTTTTTTGTTTCTTTCATTGAACATGGCCTTGATACGACCATAATATTGACCTGATACCACCAAATCGCCGCTTTTCAACGTTCCGCCCTGTACCAGAACGGTCGCCACATATCCCCTTCCCTTATCCAGGGAGGCTTCAATCACTGTGCCGGTGGCTTCTCGGCTTGGATTGGATTTTAAATCCAGGATTTCCGCTTCCAGAAGGATTTTTTCAAGCAAAAGATCCACATTCTGCCCTTTCTTGGCGGAAATCTCCTGACTTTGGTACTTACCACCCCAGTCTTCGACCAGGATGTTCATACCCGCCAGCTGTTCTTTTATTTTTTCCGGATTGGCTCCGTCTTTATCAATTTTATTGATGGCAAATACCATGGGCAGGTTTGCAGCCTGTGCATGCGAAATGGCCTCCTTGGTTTGCGGCATGATCGCATCATCTGCAGCAATGACAATGATGGCGATATCGGCGGCCTTGGCACCACGGGCACGCATGGCCGTAAATGCTTCATGACCCGGCGTATCCAGGAATGTGATTTTTTTGCCATTGGCAGTAGTAACCTGGTATGCTCCGATATGTTGGGTGATGCCTCCGGCTTCACCTGCAACCACATTGGCCTCGCGGATAAAATCCAACAGCGAGGTTTTACCATGATCCACGTGACCCATGATCGTCACCACCGGGGAACGGGCCACCAGGTCTTCAGGAGTGTCAATGATCTCTTCTTCTTCAAGTTCCAGCGCATCGTCAATACCAATGAATTCCACGGTATAACCAAATTCTCCGGCTACCAGTTCGATCACGTCGGCTTCCAGGCGTTGATTGATGGAAACCATCATACCAAGGCTCATACATTTGCTGATGATGTCGGCATAACTCACGTCGATCAGGTTCGCCAGCTCGCTTACGCTGATAAACTCTGTAACCTGCAGCTTTGTGCTTTCTTGTTGTTCACTGCCGCTGGCCTCGGCATTTTCTTCCCTCCGCGCACGACGGTATTTGGCTTTACTGCCTCTTCCGCGTCCGCCTGTTCCGGCCAGCTTGGCCTGTGTTTCACGTATTTTTTCCTGAATTTCTTTTTTGTCTATTTCTTTCTGATCGCGGGGACCGGCTGAACTGCGGTTGGTAGCGCTGGCGGGACTCCGCAAGTCACGACGTAATATGGGTTTAGCTCCGCTGCTCGGTCTTGTCGGATCACGCTGTACCGGCGTTCCGTTTCCTGAAGGTTTTCCGCCACCACCACCATCCCGTTTTTCAATGGGGATGCGTTTTCTTTTTCTTTTTTCATCAGCCTGTTTGGGCTTCTCTGTTTCAACAGGCAGGTCTATTTTACCCAGAATCCGGGGTCCTTCGATTTTGTCAACATGTATATTTTCGATTGTGGCTTCTTCACTCCGCTCAACTTCCGATTCGGCCACTTCGGTTTTCATTTCAACCGGTTCCGCTACAGGCTCTGGTGCTTTTTCCAATACTATCGCAGGAACTTCATCGACTACTTTTTTCTTAGTCGTTTTCTTAGGCCGCGTTGAGGAATCTATCGTGGACAGGTCAATCTTATCTATGATTTTCGGGCCTTCAATATCCGGCGCTTCGATCTTGATGATTTCAGGTTCTTTCTTCGGTTCTTCTATTTTAACCGGTTTCACTTCCTCTACAACCACAACCGGCTCTTCCTTAACAACTACTTTTTTGTTAGGGTCTTTGCGGAAGAGAACAGTCTCGTCCTCTTTCTTCCGTTTCGCTTCAACACTACCTTTCGGAAGGTCGATCTGATTACTCTTAATCTTGGCTACTTTATCTCCCTGAAATTCCTGCTGAAGGGAGCGGTACATATCGTCGGTCAGCTTGGAAGTCGGTTTCAGGTCATCCTTGCTAAATCCTTTACCCACCAGGAAATCCACCAGCGTCTCTTTGCCGATGTTGAATTCCTTGGCTGCTGCCATTAACCGCGGTGTTGTCGTTTCTGCCATATTAATTGAATCCATGAACTGAAGGTCCGTTCATGGACCCTCGTCATGCTGTTATAAAAAATTTATAGTGAAGAACAACCTTAATCATAAAATCATGATTACCGGTTATTCTTTTTCGAATTCTTCTTTCAGTACGCGGCGGACTTCCTCGATCGTTTCCTTTTCGAGATCCGTTCTGCGCTCCAGTTCTTCTACAGACAAATCCAGAACACTGTGCGCTGTATCGCAACCGATTCTTTTTAATTCGTCGATGATCCAGGTTTCTATTTCATCGCTGAATTCGTCCAGATCGATGTCAAATTCAGTTGTCTCACCCTCGTTATCCCGGAACACATCAATGGAATATCCTGTCAACTCCTGGGCCAATTTAATATTTACCCCTTTTCTTCCGATGGCCAGCGAAACCTGGTCAGGTTTTAAGTAGACATTTACATGCATCTTTTCGCTGTCTATGTCCATGCTGGTAATTTTGGAAGGCGTCAGCGAACGCTGGAGCAGCAACTGGATATTATTGGTATAATTGATGACGTCGATATTTTCATTCTTCAGTTCCCGTACGATACCATGAATCCGGCTTCCTTTCATTCCCACACAGGCGCCAACCGGATCAATCCGGTCGTCGTACGATTCCACAGCTACTTTCGCACGTTCGCCGGGCTCACGCACGATTTTTTTGATAACGATCAGGCCATCAAAAATTTCAGGCACTTCAATTTCAAGGAGTTTAGCCAGGAAAGAAGGACTGGTACGGGAAAGAATGATTACCGGGGAATTATTTTTCATATCCACTTTCCTCACTACCGCACGAATGCTTTCCCCCTTCTTAAAATAATCCTGGGGTATTTGCTCTGACTTGGGAAGAATAAGTTCATTACCTTCTTCATCCAGCAATAAAATTTCCTTTTTCCACACCTGGTACACTTCCGCACTGATGATTTCTCCAATACGTTCACTGTACTTCTTAACCAGTACATTTTTCTTCAGGTCTCCTATGCGGCTGGCCAGGGTTTGCTTGGCAGCCAGGATAGCCCTGCGGCCAAAGTCCAGGATTTCGATTTCTTCGTAGAGATCTTCACCCACTTCATAATCCGGCTCCAGTTTCACCGCATCACTATAGGCAATCTGCGCCAGCGGATCTTCCACTGCTCCGTTTTCCACAATCGTTCGCCTGCGCATGATTTCAAGGTCTCCCTTTTCAGCGTTCACAATTACGTCAAAATTTTCATCACTGCCGTATTTTTTACGCAGGAGGGTTTTGAAAACATCTTCCACAACTTTCATCATGGTGGGACGGTCGATATTTTCTGCTTCCTTAAAATCCTGGAAAGCTTCGATTAAATTGATACTTGCCATAACCGATCTTTTTATGTCCAGTTAAAAAACAATCTGGATCTTGGTTGATTTTATATTGTTGAAAAAAAATGTATACGAACTGATCTCTTTTTTTTTGGATTGCATCTTCCCGTTGGAAGCCTTACCGGTGGCCACTTCCAGCACAATACCCTCATCATGCACCGCGGTCAGGACCCCTTCTTTCTGTGTGCCGTCCAGGAATTGAACTTCAACAGATCTGCCAATATTTTTTTTACACTGTCGCAGTGATTTCAGCGGCTCATCCAGCCCGGCAGAAGAAACTTCCAGTGAAAAATCACCGGCAGGAAAAAATGCCGACTCCTCCAGTTTTTTGTACAGCTTCCGGTTAACCTGTACACATTTTTCAATCGTAATACCGGAATCGCCATCCAGAAAAACCTTGATGTTGTTGATGGGTTTGATCCGCAAATCCACCAGAAAGTATTCGGGTTCCGATTCGAGGATTTCCCCGATCATAAACCGGATGCTTTCAATTTGGGTTTCCTTATCCATATGAAAAGAAGAAGGGAACGATTGCGTTCCCTTCCTGTTGTATCACTATACCGGCTGCAAATTTAACGGATTTATTCGATTTCTCCCAAATATGGTATTTAATTTCCCCATGGGTTTTAACAGGCTTTTTGACGATCCTGTCCTAATTTTGTTATCCATGAGTGTTTTTGTAGACATTTTATTGGTGTACCTGCTCTACCGTTTTATTGCGGGTTTCCTGGTTCCCCTGTTCCGGACCACAAACACCATGCGTCAGCAATTCCGTAATATGAACGCCAATCCTCCTACAGGCGGGCCCGCTACCAATCCTCCGAATTCCGGAGCCCAGCCCAACCATGAACCCGGCAGCCCGAAACCCGGAGCGGAAAAAGTTGGGGAATACATTGATTTTGAGGAGATTAAGTAAGTTCAGGCCATCGGCCTGAACTTACTTAAAGTCTGCGAGTCTGCGAGTATGGAAGTATAATAAACTGCCAATTTTCACCAAACCCAGACTCCCATACTCTCAGACTCCCATACTTCACCAAAGTATGTCAGTGATAAATATTCCTGGCGGTAAATACAGTCCCTTAAGTCCGGCATTTATGGCGCCTTCGACATTCATCAGGGCATCATCCACAAAAAGCGTCTGTTTCGGATCCAGCCCGTTTTCCCGGATAATCTGCTCAAACCCGGCAACTTCGGGTTTACGCTGCCCCAACTCATGAGAATAATAGGCTTTTTCAAAGAGCCCGTCCAACTCACCGGGAAATGATTGGCGGAAAATTTCATTGAATTTTTCCTGATGAATGGCATTCGTATTACTGTATAGAAAAAGGCGATACCGGCTTTTCAATTCGTTCAACAATGCGATCCGCTCCGGAGGAAAACGCAGGAGCAGGGCATTCCAGGCATCGATCACCGCCTCATCCCTGATACCCCCGCCAATCAGATTTTTTAATTCCTGCAGGAATTCTTCATCAGATATTTTACCCGATTCATGAGCACTGAAAAAAGATGCGGCAAATCCATGTCCGAAGTATTCATGAACATTCTGCAACCCAAGTAATGAAAAAGCACCCAGGGTTTTTTTGACGTCAATATCCATGATCACACCCCCGAGATCGAATATAATTGTAGAAATGTTTTCCATTTTAAAGCTGGAAGCTCGAAGCGTGAAGCCTGAGGCTATTTAAAATTGTTAACTGATTCATTCACTTCCACACCTCCACAATTCCACACCTCCACACTTTCCTCAGTTCTTCCCCTTCTGCACACTGCCCTTGGATGCCGGCACGGCTGATTGCACCCCGATCAGATCAGCCTGCACCACGTCACGGGAATTACCGCCGACAAATATTTTGAACGCTCCCGGATCAAATACCCATTTCAAATCGCTGTTCACATATTTCAGATCATCGGTGGTCAATGTGAATCGCAGTTCCCGGCTCTCCCCTTTTTTCAAATAAACTTTTTGAAATTTCTTCAGTTCCTTCACTGGCTGGGTTACTGAAGCTACCATATCCCTGATATACAATTGCGCGGTTTCTTCTCCATCGTACTGACCACTATTGGTAACTGTCACACGAACGGTTAGCGGACGGCCCATGGATATATCCGGGGTATTTAAAGAAATCGGACTATAATCAAATCGCGTATAACTCAGCCCGTAACCAAAGGGATAAAGCGGTTCATTGGGAATGTCCAGGTAATCTGATTTGAATTTTGTATTCCCGTCTCCCATATAAGGCCTTCCCGTGTTTTTTGCATTGTAATAGATCGGGATCTGGCCCTGGCTCAGCGGAAAAGTCATCGACAGTTTTCCGGAAGGATTATAATCTCCGAACAACACATCCGCAATGGCATTGCCCGCTTCAGTTCCAGGGAACCAGGCGTCAAGCAGTGCACCCACATGATCATTTTCCCATTTCAGAATTAAAGGACGGCCATTGAAAAGAACCAGCACGATGGGCTTGCCGGTTTTTACCAGGGCCTCCAATAAATTTTCCTGGCTTTCCGGAATATTTATATCACTGCGGCTGGACGACTCTCCGCTCATGTCTGCCGCTTCCCCCAACACCGCTACAACTACATCAGCTTGTTTTGCCGCAGATACCGCTTCGTCTACCATAGCATCAGCAGTCCGGCTGTCGGTTTCGATTTCCATACCCAGCGTGTTCGTGCGTCTGACCAGCATGCTGTCGTCAGAAATATTGGCGCCCTTCGCATATATAATATGTGCATCGCTGGCAACATTTTTTATTCCTGCCATGACGGATATCGATTTGGTAAAATCGCCTGCCACACTCCAGGTGCCCAGCATATTGCGCTGGTCATTGGCCAGCGGACCCACCAACGCGATGGTTCCAGTTTTTTTCAGGGGAAGAATCCCCTGGTCATTTTTGAGCAACACGAGACTGCGGACTGCCGTTTCGCGCGCAGCTTTCCGGTTATCGCCTGAGAGTAGTTCTTTAGCCGCTCTTTCCACATTCATCCGGTTATATGGATCAGAAAATAATCCCAGTTTGTATTTTGCTTCTAAAATACGGCGGCAGGCCTGATCAATTTCCTGCAGTGTTACTCTTCCCTCCTTCACCGATTTTTTTAGCGTGCTCAGATATCCCTCGCTCACCATATCCATGTCCAGCCCCGCATGCAGCGCCAGTACGGACACCCCGGGTAAATCACCCATACCATGTGCTTCCATCTCGCTGAGTGATGTATAATCCGAAACCACCATGCCGGTGAAATGCCATTGTTTGCGCAAGAGGTCAGTCAGCAGCCAGCGGTTACCCGTGGCCGGTATACCATCGATTTCATTGAAGGAACTCATGATGGATCCTGCACCGGCATCGACGGCAGCCTTATAGGGCGGGAGATAATATTGCATCATTTTAATCCGGCTCATATCGACCGTATTGTATTCACGTCCCGCTTCGGCACCACCGTATAAGGCAAAGTGTTTTACACAGGCCATTACCGTTTCGTTGTTGCGCAAATCCTTTCCCTGATAGCCACGCACCACTGCAGCTGCGATTGCTGAACCGAGATAAGGATCTTCTCCTGAACCCTCTGAAACCCTTCCCCAGCGCGGATCACGGGCGATGTCCACCATTGGCGAAAATGCCCAGGCCAGCCCGTCTGCACTGGCTTCACGCGCTGCAATGCGCGCCGCCTTCTCAATCAGCACGGTATCCCATGTGCAGGAAAGTCCCAAAGGAATAGGAAACATGGTTCTGTGTCCATGAATCACATCCAGCCCGAAGATCAGGGGAATGTGCAGGCGTGAATTTTTAACGGCGATGTCCTGCGCCTGCCGCACTTTATCGGGACCGGTAATACCAAAAAGGCCACCCACTAAGCCCTGACGGATTTTATCGTCTACGCCTTTGCTCACGACAGAACCTGTGACAGCACCACCGGGTGTGACAAGGTTGAGCTGACCGATTTTTTCATCAAGTGTCATCTGGCTCATAAGCCTGCTGACATATTCATTCATCTTAGTGTCCTGCGCCCGGAGCAGAAGGGTCACCAACAGGGCAACCGTAATCGATAGAATCTTTTTCATGTTGTTTTATTTTGATAAATATGGAGTAATGGCTTTCTGCCAGATCACATAACCGGATGCTTTCATATGCAGGCTGTCTTCCAAGAAAATATCCGTCATGACGGATCCATCCGGCTTGAGCATTTTATGGTATACATCTACAAAAGCGGTGTTCGGGTTCAGGGAAAGAAAGGTTTTGATCAGCAGGTTGGCCTGGTCCATTTTTCCTCTCAGCCGTGCACGGCTGGGACTGGGTTTGATAGACACGTACACAATGTTTTCGCCGGGCAATTTGGACCTTATCAGTTCAAACAAAATCCTGAATCGCTCAAATACACTGTCGGCCGTGATCGCATCAGAAGAAGCCAGGTCATTATCACCGCAATAAATAACGACCTGTTTGGGATGGTAAGGAATAATGATATCATCTGCATAACGGATCACATCCGGTAGCGTCGATCCGCCGAAGCCGCGGTTGATGATGGTATATCCCGGAAAATAATTGCTGACGTCTTTCCATTTCGTAAAAGATGAACTGCCCACAAAAAGGATGGCATCAGCAGGTGGCGGATGGAGTTCATCCTGTTTTTTGAATGCCTGAATGTCTTCAGCAAATGGCTGGGCCATACATTGGCCTGCAATCATTATGGCAGAAAGCAGCAGCAGGGATCTGATTATTACTTTCATATGGTAAACAAGTGTGTTTTTTTCAGGTGCGCGGTATTTCGTGTTCTAACAGTCAGGGTTTTTTTTCAGCCGGTCGTGATTCAACAGGTTTTGTTTTTGCAGAAATACCATTTTCATTAAATGATTCAATAGAAAAATAATAAATCCTGTCCCTGTCCATCGTTTTAAAATAATACTGATTGTCGTTATATACCATCACATTATTATAGAGCTTATCCGGCGTTATGCCCCAGTAAATATTATATCCGGTGGCATTATTAACGGTTATCCACTTGATCAGGGCGTTACGCGGATCATCTTCACTGCGCAGAACCAGGAATTGTTTTACAGAATTCGGTTTTGAACCGGAGCCTTTTCCAAATGCCCGCAATCCACTGATCGCAAATTTACCGGTTGGCATGTGTATGTTCTCCAATTTTAGATAACGGGTGTAAACAGGGATGGATAATTCCAGGTAGTCATGCGGTACGTCGGTCTGGTTATGACTCTTGTCTGCCAGGACCTTCCAGTTTTTTCCATCTGAAGATTGCCAGAGTATATACTGATGATAGAGGCCTGGAATTTTTCCCAGGAAAGAGGAGTCGACATCCTGATCCGCGTAATTAATTTGAACGGCAAATACAGCGCAGAGGCTGCCCAGGTCGGTTTGTATCCATTCGTGAGGAGCAGCCGTGGCCGCACTCCAGTATGTTCGGATGTCTTCATCCACAGCGTTGTTAGCGGAATATCCGCCGTAAGTCGAAGAGACGAGAACGGGTTTGTTATAATTCAGCAGCATCCATCCGGTGAAATTTCCTTTTAAGTGATCTTTTTTTTCTGCTGGCAGAAACTGGGGATAGTCTCCAAATGCGGTATTGCTGTATAATATATCGTCGGAGTCAAATCCCGCTGGCCAGATGCCGATCCTTCTTTCAAAATTATTTTTCACATTTACAACACCCGTAGATACATGCCACCAGCTGCCAAAAGGATCGGTGTAAGTGGATCCATGGCCCGCACCCTTTATAAATCCACCGGGTTTATAAGAGAAAGGATTACTGGCCTGGTAACGGAATGGCCCCAGGGGATGTTCAGAAATATAGACTCCGTCGCCGTATCCCCGGATCTCCGTACCCGGTGCGCCATACTGGAGATAATATTTTCCATGGTGTTTATTCATCCAGGCTCCCTCGATAAAAGGTTTGAGAAAATTATTGTCGTTGTATTCGCCGAATCTTTCCCAGCCGTGAATATCGTCATGCAGTTTGATCAGCTCCGGGTGTTCACCAATGGGCTGTAAGGTTTTGCTACTGATTTCCCATCCATAAATCGGGTACACATTACTGGAACCATGATAGAGGAAAATCCTTCCGTCATCATCCAGGAATAATCCCGGATCCCATGCGCCGGCCTGGAAGGAATCCACGGCTTCCTTCCATTGATTTTTTTTCGGATCTGTGCTCATCCAGAGCGGAAAATTTTTAGTGTAGGTTGAACCGATTACGAGCAGGGTATCACCCAGCACCAGGGTAGCCGGCGCACAGAGATCATCATATACATGGTGGTAAGGTTTTAAAAAGGAACGGGATATGAAATGCCAGTTCAGCATATCATGACTCCACCAATATCCCCATTGATTCGTGGAAAATAAATAATAATCTCCTTTGTATAGTGTGATCACGGGATCTGCTGTGGCGCGATGTCTGCCCGCTTCAGAAAAATTCGGAATGGGCGTATAACCATAGTCGATATTGATCGGGTTGCAGTAAGTTTTCTGTTGGGCCTGACTTGTGAAACAGCAGACGAGGCTGCAAAAAAACAGTAAATGCTTTTTCATAAATTAATCGTTCAATACCATTTGCAAATTAAAGTGCTACATCATCGGCCAGGGGAATTTGCTTTGCAATTCCACCCGTCTTCCGGTTGCTGATGATGTTCTGGCTGCTTCAATTATCTCCAACACATGTAATGCATGTTCAACATTTATTTTAGGTTTGATTCCCGTCACAATACTTTCACCGGTAACTCTTGCACCTTCCTGCCATTCATAGCCCATGCTGTCCGTTGCTAATAATTTGGGCAGTTCCGTAGGCGAATTGTCTAAAACCACGCCGCTGGTTTCCCAATCATAACCGATCAGGCGCATGTTTCCTGCAGTCCCGAATATCTGAATGGAGTGCAGGGATTGACCTTTCGCCTCATGGCCATGCGTATCATAGTAATTGAATCCGCACATCACATGGCTTAATATGTTTTGATCATGCTGCAGTAATATTTGTGCGTTGTCCTCTGCTTCCACTTTTATTTTTCCCTTGTCGTCAACCACCCGTTCGGGGGTTACGATACTTAACATAGCCATTACCGATTTGGCCGGCCCAAGTAATCCGGTTAACGTGGCCATATTATAAACACCTAAATCGGGCATGCTGCCCCCACCTTTTTCATAAAAGAATGCACTCCAGGTTGGGCCCGTATGGCCATATTGCCCATGCGCACAGGATATTCTTCCGAGCCCTCCTTCCCTTAGTGTTTTATTCATAAAAGCAAACTGCGGGCTGTCAACCACGGCAGGGGCGCCCCAAAGGTGTAAGTTCTTACTGGTTGCGAGATCCAATAGTGCTTTGCCTTCTGCATAAGTATTGGCCATGGGTTTTTCACTCCACACATGCTTGCCTGCCATCAGGGCTTTCTTATTGAGTTCTCCATGCACCTGCATATCAGTTGTTGTAACCATCATATCAAAAGGAACACCGGCAAGCATCGCTTCAATGTTGGGATATGTTGCAGCATTTACATTGTACTGCTTGTTTTGCGCCAAAGCCCGGTCATATTTTATATCACACAAACTCACGACTTCGATCATGGACGAAGATTTCAATTGCGGGAGATAACGATTGCTCACACTTCCGCAACCGATCAGAGCGACCTTCAGTTTTTTATCCGGGGTTTTGGCAGCCCAGCCTTCCAGGGATGAAACCAACAATGCAACACCAGCCATAAGGCCCTGTTGCAAAAAACTTTGACGGGTTATATTTTGCATAACAATCGTTTTATCGTTTTAGAAATAATTTATTTTTTCAGATAGGGATTTTGAAACCCTAATTTTTTGAAGCCATTTTCTATTTCGGGAATTTTCATAAACAAATTCCAGATCAGTCCGCTTCTGTAGTTCTCGATCATCACGACGATCGGTCCCTGATCGATAGCAAGATGGGTTTTAGCATACCAATTATGTGATTCGCTAAAGCCATCAGCAAATCCATAGGGTCCCCAGATCTTATTTCCCAGATCGTAGTAAAAATGTTTCAGCGCCTGCATAGAATATTCCGGGGTATATGGAAAGGAAGAGAGGGCTGCAGTGGGCTGTATCACACCGAGATCCACTTCAGGGCAATGTGCCACGTATCCTTTATAACTGTCTCCTGCAGTAAGTCCCCAGCAGTCCGCTCCATAACCGGCATATTTTTTTGGATTTTCTATACAGTAGGCCCGGTTGATCAGGGTATGGTTTCTTACCTGATCCCAGTAACTGATGTTCATACTATCTGTGAGCTCATGCGGGTCGATGCCCATGTAGGTATATTGTTCAAAGAAAAGCGGACCGCCCCTGTCATAATTGCCTAACGGTAATGTATAACTGTAGTAGGTCTTGCCGTTTTTCCAGCCACCACTGGCAACCCAGGTATTCATATACGTCTCCTTGGTTATGGGATGCGTGGGAGAGGAGGCGGCTACTACATAAGTAATTAAAGCTTCATCATATCCGAACACCGGAAAGTTCATGTCGAAATCATTATAAGGACTCCAGTGCCAGTATAATAATTTTTTGTCGCCATGGGCCTGCCATGCCCAGTTGGCGGTCTCCCATATCTGGCCCACTCTTTTCTGGAAATATTTTTCTTTTAATGTATTCCCATTGAAATATTGTTTGGCCACCAGCATACCCATCACCAGGTAAGAAGTTTCCACGATGTCCGCACCATCATCGACCCGGCCGAATGGAATGGTCTTGCCCGTTGCGCCATTCATGAAATGGGGATAGATACCATGATAACAGTCTGCCTTGATCAAAAAATCTGCAATCTTGATCAGCCGGTTCAATGCAGTATCCCTTCCGATCCAGCCCCTGTTCACGGCAACCACGGTTGCCATGATGCCCATCCCAGTTCCGCCAATCGCGCAGGCTTCCCCGCCAAAAGTTCCTTTGCTGAGGTTGGGTTCATCGTCTGCTTCATTGATAAAATCCCAGTAATATTCTGCATGTACCGTGTTGTCCCGCTCCCTGGCCAGACCACTTACAGGATGTGCGTAATGCCAGAAGTATCGAAACGTTTGTCTTTGTACGATGTCGAGCAGCGCAGAATCAGAAATATTTTTTACAATGCCAACAGGCGCAATGGAATCTCCCGCTGATGATTTTGTTTTTGTATTCGGCCTTTGGGCAAAGGCAGCAGGTATTAAAAAAAGAAGAATGATGGTTTGAACTGGTTTTTTTTTCATACCCCATATATTAGCAATCGTTTCCGAAAATTATTTTTTCAGCGAGGAACTTTCAAACCCCAATGTATTCAATCCCGTTTGTATTTCCGGACAGCTCATAAATAAATTCCATAACAAGCCGCTCCGGTAATTTTCAATCATCACCACAATCGGGCCTTCGTCGATGGCCAGATAACTTTTTGCATACCAGTTTTTGCTCTCATTGAATGCATCGACAAATCCATAATCTCCCCAGATTTTTTCTCCCATATCATAGTAGAAATGTTTCAGTGCCTTCATGGAATATTCCGGAGTATACGGGAAAGAGGAAAGTGCAGCTGTGGGTGAAATGGTTCCCAGATCATTTTCTGGGGAATGTGCATTATAACCATCGTAAGTATCGCTGGCGGTAAGACCCCAGCAGTTTTCTCCATAACCTTTGAAATGACTCGGATTGAGTACGCAATGTTTATAATTGATCAAAGTGTGATTCACATTTTGTTCCCAGTAATCGGCATATTCATCTTTCAGTCCGTGTGGATTTAATCCCATAAAACTGTAATGGGCAAAGAAAAGCGGGCCGCCGTAGGGAAATCCCAGCGGCAGCTTAATACCATAATATGTCCTGCCATTTATAAAGTGATTACTCTCAGCCCAGCATGATTGGTACACTTTTTTGGTAATGGGAAAATCAGGGGATGAGGCACTGAGCACATAAGTGATCAGGCATTCATTCCAGCCGCGGAGTTCAAAATTCATGCTCCAGCCATTATTGGGACTCCAGTGCCAGTAAAAAGAATTTCCCATATCACGCTGGTGCCAGCTCCACTCGGCCCCGGTCCAGAGCCAGTTTATTTTATTCCGCAATTGATCTTCCAACGGGTTTTTCTGGTTGAAATATTGTCGCGCACAAAGAAGTCCTTCAAAAAGATAGGAGGTCTCCACAACGTCCGCGCCATCATCTTTTCTGGAAAAAGGAATCGTAACTCCCGTTGCCCCATTGAGCCAGTGTGGGAAAATGCCGTGATAACTGTTGGCTCTTAATAAAAAGTTGACCGATTTCAGTAAGTGTTTTACTGCTGAATCACGTGTAATCCAATGGCGATCGGTCGCTACAATGATAGCCATAATGCCAAATCCGCTTCCGCCGGTCGTAACCACTTCGTCTCCATAGTCGTATGACTTATTACTCCGCTCCCGGGCCAGCCCGCTGACGGGATGGGCATAATCCCAGAAATATTTGAACGTTTGTTGCTGAACAAGATCGAGCAGGGCACTGTCCGAGAGGTTTTTTGATGTGCTTCTTTGAGGAACAGTTCCGGTAATCTGGGTTCTGCCGATAAGGGCGCTTACCAGTAGAAAACTGAAAAGAATTCTTTTTTTTGAAGAAAGGTATTTCATATGCATATGCTGTTCCGGTTCTGGATTTTTGCCGGTTTCTTATGGTCAATTAGGGACTCGCATACCCCGGGATACTTATTATCCGGGCGTCGCGAATCCAGGGAACAAAAGTAATATTAACTTTTCTTTAGGGGTTTCTTCGGTTTTTACTGTCCTTATCAAACCAACCGGAACTTATGGCTGAGGATATCATCTGGAACCTGATTGCAAAAAAACTCTCTGGCGAAGCTTCAGAAACCGAATTAAAGGAGCTTGAGAAACTGCTTCGGGATAATCCGGATCTGCATTATCCCGTGCAGACCATCATGGATTTATGGAAGTCAGATGCCCGGTTTGACCGGGAGGAAGCGCATGAAGCATTCAGGCGCCATGTTGAAAGAATGGGAGAGCTGAAAGTGGATTATAATAATGAGCCACAAGATGAAAATTCCGAAACCATACAGAAAATGGCGAGGAAGATTGTTCTCTGGCCGGCGATAATGGTGGTATTGGTGATCGGAGGCTTGTTTTTTTTATTCAGGTTTACCGGCTCCGGCAGCCCGGTTGAACAAAATGCTAAGCGCGAACCAGAAAAGGCGGTCAGCCAGGTCATTACAAAAAACGGTTCCAAAACCAACCTCCTGCTTCCGGACGGCACCAAGGTTTGGCTCAACGCGGGAAGCAGCATAACCTACGATTCATCTTATGACAAGACGCTTCGCGAAGTGGTATTGTCAGGCGAAGGATATTTTGACGTCGTTAAAAATAAGGAGAAGCCCTTTATCATCCATGCCGCTAAAATCAATATCAAGGTACTTGGCACCCAGTTTAATGTAAAGTCCTATCCCACGGACAACACCACGGAAGCTTCATTGATTCACGGGAGTATTGAAGTGACCTTCAGGGATAAACCCAATAAGAAAATCATTTTGAAACCGAATGAGAAAATTGTGGTTGATAACGAAAGCAACACCGATGATGTCTCATCAACCATTCAGCAGGCGAGTCTGAAAAAAGTACATGAAATTCCCGGAGTGGATGTAAAAAAACTGACATACGAATACAAAACAGGAACCATTATAGAAACTTCCTGGGTTGATAACAAACTCATTTTCCAGGATGAACCATTTGATGAGATCGCCCGGCAGCTGGAACGCTGGTATGGCGTCTCTATCATTTTTAAAACCAATCATTTAAAGGAAGAACGGCTGACCGGTAGTTTCAAAAATGAAACGGTGAGGCAGGCCCTGGAAGCCCTGAAGTTTACTGCATCATTTAATTACAGTATAGACAATAATAATAATGTGACCATTTATTAAAAGTCAAACCCCGCCCATGATCAAAAACAACAGCACATAAAAAAATTAAAAAGGGGAGTGTTGGAGCACTCCCCTAACAGGTTAAAAATCAAACTGTTAATGCAAGGAAGCACAAAGTTTAATTATTAATAACCCATAATGCGATAAAAGTATGAAGAAATATCTAACTGATGAAAGCCCCTGTTTTCATGCGGTAAAAAAAGCTCTTTTGTATATGAAACTGACCTTTGTATTATTAATGGTGGGTTTTTTACATGTATCTGCAAGAGTAAACGGACAGAATAATCTCTCGCTGAAACTCAATCATGTTGAGATTTCAAAAGCTTTAAGAAACATTGAAAACCAGGGGGATTATCGTTTCCTTTATAATAATAACCTCAAAAGCATCAGCGCAAAGATCAATATCGATGTGAGCAATGTGGGGATCCGGGAACTGCTGGACAAGATGTTCGTCGGAACGGACCTGACCTACAAGATGCTGGACAATAACCTGATCGTCGTGCTTTCGAATACCCTGGCTTTTCAGGATATAAAAATCACAGGAAAAGTATCCGGAGCCAACGGGGAAGCCCTGGGAGGCGTATCTATTAGTTTAAAGGGAACTGCTATTGGAACGACTACGGATAATAATGGAAATTTTACCCTGACCGTTCCGGAAAAAGGCACCCTGGTGGTTTCCTTTATCGGATACCAGGACCAGCAGGTGGCGGTGAACAGTCAGTCGGTGATCAATATTACAATGGTAACATCAAACAAAGCAATGGACGAAGTAATCGTAATCGGTTATGGTACAGCCAGGTCCAGGGATCTTACGGGTTCCATTGTAAAGGTTGACGGCAAAGTGGTAGCCGACAAACCAAATGCCAACGCGATATCCTCTCTGCAAAGCAGGGTGACCGGTCTATATGTTGTAAATGATGGTACGCCAGGCTCAACACCGGATGTTCGCATACGGGGTACCGTAAGTATTGGCCAGGTGCATCCTTTATACGTGGTGGACGGGGTATTCAGTCCGAATATTGACTATCTCAATCCGAATGATATTGAATCCATTGAGGTATTGAAAGACGCCTCCTCATTGGCCATATTTGGAGTCAAAGGAGGTACCGGGGTCATCACAGTCACTACTAAAAAAGCAAAAGCAGGGCATACCACAATTAATTTCAATACCAGCTATGGGTTTAAAAAATTAGTGGATAGAATCAAGATGGCCAATGCGGCCCAGTTTGACACGCTATTTAATCAGGAAAATGCAAATAATGGCGTGGCAACACCCGATTATTCATTTTTAACGGCAAACACCGACTGGGTTGATGCGGTAACCAGGACCGGAATCTATTCTGCAACCAACCTAAGCGTTTCCGGGAGCTCTGATAATAATAAATTCAATATGGGATTGGGTTACCTGATCGATCAGGGTATCATCAAGAACCAGGAATTGCAGAGAATGTCGATATCACTAAATGACGAATTCAAAGTAAACAGGAATATAAAGGTTGGCTTTAACCTGATTGCTTCAAGAAATCAGAATCCCTACGATGTAACCAACACGGGTACAGACGTGCTGAACAATGCCCGAAAAGTAATGCCACAGATCTCGGCACAAACCAAATCTTTCCGGGTACCTAACCCCTATAATAACTCCGACACGATCAACGCCAACCTGTATTCAACAACTGATGCGGCGTTGCAGAATTCCGGGGTTCAAAACCCATTGATTCAATTACAAAATGAGTGGAATAAGGACATTGATTACACCAGTTTTTATACGGGAAGCGTTTTTGCGGAAATCAATTTCCTCAAGCATTTCACATTCAGATCCTCTTTTTATGCCAACCTGAGTTACCAGGATCAGCGAATTTATAAGCCGCTGTATAATGCTTATAACCCCGTTAACGACTCCGCCGTACTGCAAAGCCAGGTGACTTCCGTAACGCAAAACACCAATTCAAACAAGGTATATCAGCAGGATCAGATCCTGACCTACATGAATACCTTTGGCAATAGTAACCTGACGGTGACAGGAGGTTTTACTTCTTATTATAACGGCGTTTTCAATATTCAGGGCATTTCAAGGCCCTTTACCAATGGGTTAGCACTTCCGATACCGGATGATTCCAGGTTCTGGTATATGTCAAATGGATTTGAAAACCCGGCCCAATCGACCACCACTTCGAGCCAATATGAAAACAGCACCGTTTCCTGGCTGGCCAGGGCATTGTACAACTATAAGCAAAAATATTACCTGAATGCTTCATTTCGAAGTGATGGATCTTCACAGATTCCAATCAAAAACCGCTACCAGCAGTTTTGGGCAGTAGGCGGTGCCTGGGAAGTATCCCGGGAGGATTTTATGAAAAATCAACAAATCTTTGATTACTTAAAGATCAAAGGTTCTGTCGGAGTGCTGGGGAATCAGTCAACACCTATTAGTCCTGTAACCAATTTGCCGATAAACTATGTGGAATACCCTCAATTGAATACTGGCGTCGGAACGGTTTTTGGCGGAATCCCATATAATGCAGCACGAAATTCATGGGTGCCTAATCCGGATCTTAAATGGGAAACCGTAGCCTCGCAGGAAATCGGTGTGGAATTGAATGCATTCACCAATCGCCTGCATTTTGAAGCCACCTATTTCAATAAAGTGACCAACGACCTAATGACTTATGTGGACAGAAGTGTTTTAGGTCTGCCGAATGAGCTGATCAATGGCGGCAGCATCAGAAACTGGGGAGAAGAATTTGCAGCTTCATGGACCCAGAACCTGAACAGGGATTGGACAATCAACATTGCGGGTAATATCACATTTTTAAACAACGAGGTTAAGAGCCTGGCAGCAGATTTGCCCACAGGTTATCTGGATGAATCCTTCCAAAATAACGGAAGCGCTGAGAGCCGAACTGAGCCGGGGCATCCCATTGGTTCTTTCTTTGGATATAAAGTTGCCGGATTATATCAGAGTAATGTCGATATTTTAAAATCCCCACCGGCATCATCAATAGGTTCATACAGGCCGGGAGATTTCAAATTTGAAGACGTAAATGGTGACGGCGTCATCAACTCCAGCGACAGAACATTTATTGGAAACCCCTCTCCTAAATTTTATTATGGGATACAATTGAATGCGAACTATAAAGGATTTGGATTGGGCGTTGATCTCGGTGGAGTTTATGGTAATGTGATTTTCCGCACCTGGGGATCTTTGGAATCTCCCTTCCAGCGGGTGAACTATCCGGAGTTTAAAACCAACAGCTGGCACGGCGCGGGTACTTCCAACTGGGATCCCATTATCAGCCAGGCAGACCGGTTTAATTACAATGGTTCTACGTATAATATACAGGACGGTTCTTATTTCAGGATCAGAAACCTCCAGCTGTTCTATACTTTCCCCCAGCTGGTGGCAAAGAATTCCTGGTGCAAAGCCCTGAAAGTATACATTAATGTGCAGAACCTGAAGACATGGAAGAACTCTTATGGTTATACAACAGAGTTTGGTGGAGATGCGTTAGCATTTGGATATGATAATGCCGGCGGGGCAATACCTGTTACAACCACTGCAGGTTTAAACATAACTTTTTAAGTAAATAATAAAAATCAAATTGGGTTATGAAAACATACAAACAAATGAAATGGATTTTTGCTGTAGCTGCCACTTCTTTAATAGCAGTAGCAGGCTGTAACAAATTTCTTGACCGTAAGCCGTTGCAGGCAACCCTCACAGATTTGCACCAGGGTGCCCTGGAAGCCCAGAGTTTTGGGTTGTACAGCACACTCCGGAGTTATGCCGGCTTTTCTACATTACCCTGGCTCGATTTCAACAGCATCCGTGATGATGATGCCCAGAAAGGAAGCAGCACAACCGATGGCGCCGAAGTCAATACAGAATTTGAAACTTTTCAATATACTAAAGACGACTGGGCAACTGATACCTACTGGAATGATCATTATGCAATGATCAATCAGGCAAATCAGGAATTATATGTTGCAGATTCCCTGAAAGCAACGGATGAAGCATCACTGCGTAATATTGGAGAAGCTTGTTTTTTCCGTGCCTATGCTTATTTCGAACTGGTAAAAGCCTATGGGCAAGTGCCCTTGCTTAATTTCTATTCTTTAAATGCAAAGGACTATATCAAACCCAAGTCTCCCGTTCCTGCCCTGTATCAGCAGATCGATTCGGATCTGAATGTCGCAGCAAATTACCTGCCTGTCAATTGGGTAGATATCAATAACAATAATAAGTATCCGGGCCGCTTAACCAAGGGCGCGGCATTGTCTTTACATGCGCAAACCCATTTGTTCCGGTCAGACTGGGCGTTGGTTGTCAGTTATACTACCCAGGTGATAGCGCTGAATCAATATTCTTTACCCAGTTTTCCTGATATCTGGAAAGACGGAGTAGATGGAAAAGGCAAAAACGGACCAGAATCCATATTTGAAATGCAGGCCAGCCTGGGTCAAAATGGGACCTCAAATTATGGCGTTCAGTGGGGCACATGTCAGAATGTGCGGCAGGGTGGAGCAAGCACTACCTGGAATCTGGGATGGGGTTGGAATACGCCTACCCAGGTTTTGCAAAACGCCTGGGACTCGACGGATCCGCGAAAGGCCGAAACCATACTGTATTCAGGGAGGTCCGATGGCGGACAAACTCAGGGTGGGTATGGTGCCACGCTCCCGCCATATAATCCGGGGGTATCGCTCGACCAGCCCTATTGGAATAAAAAAGTGTATTCAGATCCTGATATGCGGGCATTTACCGGACAAATCGGTGCGAGCGGAGGGGCAGACTGGATCGATCACAGAATAATACGTTATGCTGATATTTTGTTGATGCTTGCCGAAGCATCAAATGAACTGGGTGATGGATCTACCGCAGCTTCTAATTTAGAACTGGTCAGGGCCAGGGCACGGGGAACCAGTACCACCGCATTGCCCTATATACCTTACACGAGCCAGGCCCAAATGCGAACAGCTATAAAGAATGAAAGAAGATGGGAATTTGCTATGGAAGGTTTAAGGTTTTACGATTTGGTGAGATGGACACCTGCATCGGATGGGATTGATGCCCCTGCCGCACTGGGAACATTGGGTTATACACTCCGAAATGCCTTGTACCCGATCCCGCAGCCAGCCATTGATTTATCCGGTGGTGTTTTAGTTCAAAACCCAAATTATTAGTAACAACTTCTAAAAAATCAGGTATGAATACTAGAAATAAATTAATCAAAAATCTGGCGCTTGGTTTTGCATTCTGTGTGGCATCGTACAGCTGTCAGAAGATGACGACTCCGCCTTTACCTAAAGATTACCCGACGGACGTTGTGGTCACACCGACTACCTCCCTGCGTTTCTTCGTTCCTTTTGATTCCACTTCAACCGCAGCCTCACAGATTAATGTGCGCTTTGCCGACAGCATTTCAACATATCCCTCATTTTTCCCGGATCCCTCAACAACCTTTGTGAAAGGTGTCTCGGGTTCGGCATATCAGGGCTCTTTGGGAACATTCCTTCATTATCTGAACGCCAATGATTTTGGAAAATCAACAAGTTTTACCATTTCATTCTGGTTCAATATCATGCTGTCTCAAAAGGACCATTCAAATGCTGATGGAATTTTGGCCTTCTCGAGTACTACAAACTTCTGGAGTAACGTATGCATTTACGCAGACCATGAAAACAGCACTTCGGATTCCATGCAGTTGAAATTCGTTTTCGCTAATGGTGGAGGGAATAACTGGGATTTTGCAGGTTATACAGGCTCGAACAGATGGCCGGCCATGTACGATGGCAACTGGCATCATGTGGTATTTGTTTATGACGCGACGGCAAAAACAGGCACACTGTATCGCGATGGGGTTCAGTTTGATAAAAAGACAAATGAGACCATTTTATTTGATGGGAATGATGACCAGGTGGTAGTCGGAGGTTTCCAGGAAGCGGTCAACCTGGTTAGTACCTATCCCGATAATACCTGGATGTCGGGTTTCCCCGGCGCAATCGATCAGTTAAGGTTGTATAATACTGCGCTGGCTGCTGCAGATGTACAGGCATTATATAATAGCAAACAATAAAGATTTATTTGTTTTTGCTCAATAGATGGCGAATTAAAGGGCTGAATTCCTGGTTCAGCCCTTATTTTTTCCTTTATGTTCTGATGGGTTTTAATAAGTAATTTGTTTTTAATTAACTCAAGATGTTCAACGGAATCCATGTTAACCGGTCCGCACTGATTTGTACCGGCATGATGCTGTGCGTTCTTTTATTTGTAAAGTGCATAGATCGCGAATCAAAACATTCAAAAACCGATACAGCGGTTTCTGTTGATACAAATGCGAGGGTTAATGTAGACCAGTTTGCAGGATCACCCGTTTGCGCCAGCTGTCATAAAGATATTTATGACAGCCATATTCATACACCGCACTATCTGACTACAAGACCGGCATCAGCGGAATATATTAAAGGAAATTTTGAACCCGGGAAAAACAGGTTTGCCTATGATTCTAATATTGTTGTAGTCATGGAAAAAAGAGATAGTGGCTTTTACCAGGTGGGATATTATAAGGGGCAACAGGGGATCATCAAACGCTTTGATATTGTGGTGGGTTCAGGATCCAAGGGCCAGACCTATATAACCCGCTTCAAAAACCGGATGTACCAATTGCCCGTGTCTTATTTTACCGCTGCAAACAAATGGGCAAACAGTCCGCAGTACCCCACACATCCGGTACTTTTTAACAGGCCCATCACATCGCGATGCCTGGAATGCCATACAACTTTTGCCCATAGAATTTCGGAACCCAACCACAAACCAGAAGATTTTGATCCGAATATCATTTTTGGAGTGGATTGCGAAAAATGCCATGGCCCCGGAGCCCGGCATGTTGAATTTCAAAGGCAAAATCCGAAGTTAACGCTGGCAAAATATATTCTTAACCCGGCGAAATTTTCGAGACAGCAGAATCTGGATTTATGCGGTTTATGCCATGGAGGTAAGATCACGAATTCAAAACCATCTTTTGAATTTGTTGCCGGCGACAAACTATCAGATTATTTTCAGAAAGATACATCCACCGTCGACCCGGGAAATATTGACATGCACGGAAATCAATTGGGTCTGCTCAGCTCCAGCAAATGTTTCAGAATGAGCCAGATGACCTGCACAACCTGCCATAACCCGCATGAAAATGAAAGAGGGAATATTGTTTTATTTTCCCAGCGATGCCAGACATGCCATAGCGAAGGCCACAATAATATATGCAAAATGACAGCAGCGATCGGGCCTTCGATAAAATTAAATTGTATAAACTGCCATATGCCCCTTAAACCCTCCAAAATCATAACGGAATTGTTACCAGGGGACACGAAACCTACCGCAGCTTTAGTCCGCTCCCACCTGATCGCCATTTATCATAATGAAACCGCTAAGTATAAAAACAGTTTGCATAAATAAAATCTAAGGAAACCACATGCAGAGCACAAGATTTTCGCTTCTTTTATTATTCATACTTTCCCTGTCATTCGTTTCCTGTCATAAAGAAGAGAAATTATTTATTGATCTGCCGGCTTCAAAAACGAATATTCATTTTACCAATACATTAGAAAAGCATAAGGCCTTTGGAATTTTGTATTACCTCTATTATTATAACGGCGGTGGTGTTTCCATCGGTGACATAAACAACGACGGCCTGCCGGATATTTTTTTCACAGCGAACAACAAAGGTGGCAACAAGCTGTATCTGAATAAGGGAAATTTTGAATTTGAAAATATTACCGACAAAGCCGGGATAGCCGGGAATTCGGATTGGTGTACGGGTTCCACCATGGCTGATGTGAACGGAGATGGGTTGTTGGACATTTATGTTTGTGCGGTGCAGGGTGAACACGGTCTCCAGGGCCGTAATGAACTTTATATCAATAACGGTAATGGCACATTTACCGAAAGCGCAGAAAAATATGGCCTCGCCTTATCTGCGTATTCAACGCAGGCCGTTTTTTTTGATTATGACCACGATGGGGACCTGGATTGTTATATACTGAATCAATCGCACCACCCTTATGAAAATATTGTTGATACCATTAACCGGAGAAAATTTGATCCCAACGGAGGTGGCCGGATGTATAGAAATGACCTGAATACGACCGGAAAATTTACTGATGTATCTGCACAGGCCGGCATATATCAGAGCAGCTTATGTTATGGCCTGGGTATTTCTGTTGCTGACCTGAACAATGATGGATGGGATGATATATATATTGGTAATGATTTTCATGAAAACGATTATTACTATATCAACAACGGCAACGGGACATTCACGGAAAGCAGTGCGAATCATTTCGGTCATTATTCAAGATTCAGCATGGGTAATGATATCGCAGATTATAATAACGACGGGCAACCGGATATCATGACGGTCGATATGCTGCCACCGGATGAAAAAACATTAAAGACCTATGGCAGCGATGAACACTATGATATTTATAACTTCAAGATTTTACGCAACGGGTTCCAGGACCAGGTCTCTAGAAATTGCTTACAGCGTAACAACGGAGATGGCAAAAGTTTCAGTGATGTGGCTTTGTTGTACGGCATTTCAGCGACCGACTGGAGCTGGTGCCCCTTGTTAGCAGATTTTGATAATGACGGGTATAAGGATTTATTTATTTCAAGCGGAATTGTAAAACGTCCGGTTGACCTCGACTATGTGCGTTTTATTTCGGATCTCGCTGCTAAAACAAACAGGAACGGATCAGACGAATATGATGAGATGTCAGTTAAAAAAATGCCGGATGGCGCTACGCATCCTTTTTTATTCAGGAACACAGGCGGTGATGGTTTTAAGGATGTGAGCAAAGACTGGGGCACTGCAACCTTGAAGGGCTATTTTAATGGTGCCGCTTACGCGGATCTGGACAATGACGGCAATCTGGATCTGGTGATTAACCAGATCGGTGCTCCGGCCGCGGTTTTAAAAAATAATGCGCCAAAGAAAAATTTTCTTTCCCTTGCTTTCAAGGGAACAGGAATGAACAGGTTTGGAATAGGAGCGAAGGCTTATTTATGGGAACACGGGAATTCCTCAGACAGCTCAGAAATGCAATACCAGGAACTCATGCTTACCCGGGGTTTTCAATCATCATCCGATACCCGCCTGCATTTTGGCCTGGATAGCATAAATAAAATTGACAGCGTATTAATTGTTTGGCCGGATCAGAAATTCCAGGTGCTTAAAAATATAACAGTTAATAAGGAATTGACCGTTTCCCAAAATGATGCAGCGGGTATTTTTAATTATCATATTTTCTTCCCTGAAAAAAAAGAGGAGTTGGTAAATATTACTCCTCAGATCAAATGTACCTGGAAACATAAAGAAAATGATTTTAACGACTTCGGCGTTCAGTACCTGATCCCGCATAAGGAAAGTACCAGAGGACCAAAAATTGCGGTTGGCGATGTGAACAAAGACGGCCTGGATGATTTTTATGCCTGTGGTGCAAAGGGACAGCCTGGTGTTTTGATGGTACAGCAGAAAGACGGATCCTTCAAAGAAACAGACACAGCCCTCTTTGCGAAATTTGCGCTTTGCGAAGATGTGGATGCGGTTTTCTTCGATGCGAACGGCGATGGATGGCCTGATTTATTGGTAGTGAGCGGTGGGAATGAGCCTCAGGGGAATTCACCATTACTATTGCAGGACCGCCTATATATTAACGATGGCAAAGGACATTTTTCAAATAAGAAAGACTTTTTTGTCCAGAAATTATATAACAAATCCTGTGTTGCAGTTGCTGATATAGACCATGATGGTGATGAAGATATTTTTATTGGCACGCTGGCCAATACCCTGGCCAACGAATTTGGTATGCCGGTCAGTTCCTACCTTTTATTAAATGATGGCAAAGGAAAATTTGATGTAGCGACCTTTAATACGATTCAGCTTTCAGATATCGGTACCGTTACTTCTGCAAGATTTGCTGATCTGAACCAGGATGGCTGGCCGGATCTGATTGTAACAGGAGAATGGATGACCCTAAAAATATTCATGAACAATCATGGTAAGTTTACGGAATCAGACATACCGCACTCCTCCGGGTTGTGGCAGACATTGCAGGTAACTGACGTGAATGGCGATGGGTTTCCGGATATCCTGGCTGGCAACTGGGGCCATAATTCTAAACTTTGGTCAGGGAAAAACGGGCCATTAAAATTATATATAAAGGATTTCGACAATAATGGTACAAAAGAACAAATCATGTGTTATACTGTCGACGGACAGGAATACACATTCCTGGCAAAGGATGAATTGGAACGGGCGTTGCCGGTATTGAAAAAGGCCTATGAAAGATATGATGAGGTTGCGGGAAAAACAGTGCAGTATATGTTTTACGATTTATTCAAAGGATATACGGAATTGCAGGCAGAAGTTTTAGGCTCTTCGGGTTTCCTGAATGATGGCAAAGGGAATTTTACCAGAGTGGAATTACCTGACGAGCTCCAGTTAGCGCCGATATTTTCTTTTGCGCCCCTGCCTGATGGTCAGTCAAAGAATTATCTGGCAGCTGGTAATTTTTATGGAGTGTTGCCTTACGAAGGAAGGTATGATGCTTTGTACCCCACCCTTTTCTCCTATAATACGAGCAACGTGAAATTTAATCAGTCCCTGATCCTCCCGGATGTTAAGGGTGAGGTGAGGGATATGAAATGGTTGAATACCGGGGGTGGTAATAAAATTTTAGTGATGGCAAGGAATAATGACAGCCTGCTTTTTTATAAAATCAACAAATGATTATTTATGAAAACAATATATATCCTGGTAGTCGCGTCAGCATGTTTAACAGCCTGTAAAAAAAGCAGCAATACGCCTCCGGCGCCTTCATCGTTCACTATGAGTTTCACAGTGGATGGCGTAAATAATGGTACGAATAATTTTAATAATGTTGGTGTGATCCCGGTCATCCGTTTCAAATTCTCTTCCCCGGTTCAGACCTCCGGGATAACAAATAATTTTGCCATGTCGGAGAATGGCGCCACCATTCCTATTGCGGCGGCATTGCAGAATAACGACAGCGTGGTATTCATTAGTCCAATCGACGCCTTAAAAGGATTCAAGAAATATACTTTAGTTGTATCACCCGGTCTGCAGTCATCATCAAAAGGAAATCTTGCAAACCCAGCCACTTTACAAATAACAACCGGCATTGACTCCTCCTATAAACTTCTCAAGATCTCAGACAGTGCGCTGCTTACCCTCGTCGAACAACAGACCTTCAAATATTTCTGGGATTTTGGTCATCCGGTTTCCGGATTGGCCAGGGAGCGCACATCATCTGGTGATATTGTGACCACAGGAGGCAGCGGCTTCGGTGTCATGAGCATGCTGGTTGCCGTTCAAAGAAATTTTATAACCCAGGCTGACGCATTAACAAGGATCGATACCATCGTCAGTTTTCTGACAACAAAAGCCACACGATACCACGGCGCGTTTTCGCACTGGATAAACGGAGCCACCGGCGCTACCATACCTTTCGGTCAGCAGGATGACGGCGGTGATATCGTCGAAACGGCTTATATGATGCAGGGGCTATTGTGTGCGAGGCAATATTTTAATAGCACCACCGATGCAAATGAAATCAACCTGCGCGCTGCCATTAATAATCTCTACGACGGTGTGGAATGGAACTGGTACCGCCAGAATAATCAGAACGTACTCACCTGGAACTGGAGTCCGGATTTCAATTGGGTAATCAATGTTCCCGTGAGGGGATGGGATGAAGCGCTGATTACTTATGTGATGGCGGCTTCTTCCAATGTTGTGGCGAACAGGATCCCGAAAATGGTGTATGACAATGGCTGGGCAAATAATGGCGGTGAGAAAAACGGCCGCCCGTTTTTTGGAATCACCCTACCGCTGGGACCCGATTACGGCGGCCCTTTATTTTTCGCTCATTATTCTTTCCTCGGCATCAACCCGCACAACCTCACAGATGCTTACGCCAATTACTGGCAGCAGGACACGGCACATGCCATGATCAATTATTCGTATTGTGTAAATAATCCAAAACATTTTTATGGTTACAGCAATCTTGTCTGGGGACTTACCGCAAGCGATATACCGTCAGGTTATGATGCCAGCTCACCGACAAATGATCTCGGCGTGATTGCGCCCACCGCCGCAGTTTCTTCCTTGCCTTATACACCCACACAATCTATGAATGCCATTCGTTTTTATTATTATATACTCGGGGACAAGCTGTGGGGACAATATGGTTTTATAGATGCATTTAATCTGTCCGCTCTTTGGTTTGATTCTGATCAACTGGCCATTGACCAGGGACCTGAAATTATAATGATCGAAAATTACCGGAGCGGACTGCTTTGGAATTTATTCATGAGTTGCCCTGAAGTAAAGACGGGTATGACGGCTCTTGGTTTTGCGAGCCCGAATCTCTGATGGTTCGAATCGCTGCGTTGAAAAACAAAGTTCCGACTTCAATAAACTTTGGCGCCGGAGATTGTAAAAACAGAATGCTATAACTGTGAATGAATTAATTACCGGTTCCTAAAGTAACCCGTAGTGTTCTGGCGAGATCAAAGTTGATGGAGACGCTGATTTTTTTTAATGCGATGGCCAGTTGGTTCTCGACGGTCTTGGGTGAGATATTCATGATTTCAGCAACCTCTTTATATTTAAAATCATTTTCCTTGATCAGGGTGAAAATCATTTTACAGCGGGCAGGCAGTGAATCCACCGCAAGGTTTATGCGGTCCGCCATTTCTGAAGTGATCATAAGTTGTTCCGGGTCAATGTAGAGATCAGAGAGTGTGTCAGAAAAATCTTCAATATTCAGGGTGGTGGTTCTTCTTTGTTTTTCCAGGAAATTCAGGGAAAGGTTTTTGGCGATCACATAACAATACACCGTCAGGTTCACGATCAGTTCCAGGTCCTGGCGTTTTTCCCAAATTTTAATGAATACGTCAGAAATGATCTCTTCAGCTACAGGTTTTGATTTGACAATTCCGGAGATAAATCTGAAAAGGGGTGGGTAGAGTGTTAAAAATAGTTCCTTGTATGCCTGTTGATCTTCAAACCTGGCAATACGTGTTTGCAAAAAGCGGATTCTTACGGCAGCAATCGTCGACATCTAAGTCCTGTTTTCTCCTTTCGGCGTGTAAGCAAAGCAATAAGCAAGTAGTAAGCAATATTAATGATTAATTCTCTTTAATATTTAATAATTTGACAGTAATTCAGGTAGAGAAGCTGCATATGAACCATTTATTTATAGCGGATTATATTTTCATGCTGGCACTGAATTCTCTATTTTTGCAGCGTTTTCAAAATCGTCCCGCCGCAGGCGGGACCGGTTTTGAAGGACCCTTAGCTCAGTTGGTTAGAGCATCTGACTCATAATCAGAGGGTCGCTGGTTCAAGCCCAGCAGGGTCCACCCGGGTTAAAACCATTAAAACTGACTGTCCCTCAAAGGC
>JBGPBW010000021.1:0-32560 GCA_041481385.1 Puia sp. | reverse complement strand
TTCAGTATTGCAAAACCTGAACGGGTCGTCAAACAAGCCCATTTCAAATTTCTTGATCAGGATTCTTTTTACGGATTCATCAATCAGTATAGGGTTCACCTTCCCTTCGCTCACTAATTTGGAAAGATTCTTAATATAGCTGCGGCTTTCCATATCCATATCGCAACCGGCAATCACGGCTTCCATCGCTGCTTCATAATTATCTTTCGCGTAACCGTGGTTGATCATTTCGCCGACTGAACCCCAGTCACTGACGACAAAACCTGTGAAATGCCATTTGCCTTTCAATATTTCTCTTTGCAGATAAGCGTTTCCTGTGGCCGGTATGCCATTGAGATCATTGAAAGAATTCATGAACGTGGCTACGCCGGCTTCTTCTGCAGCTTTAAATGGCGGAAGATAAGTTTCCCAAAGCTGGCGCTGACTCATATCCACCGAATTGTAATCTCTCCCACCTACCGCCGCGCCATAAGCTGCAAAATGTTTTGCGCATGCCATCAGGGCGTCCAGATTACCCAGTCCCTTTCCCTGAAAGCCATTTACCCTTGCCTTCGCAATCAAAGAGCCGAGATAAGGATCTTCACCCGCCCCTTCCATAATGCGCCCCCAGCGCGGGTCGCGGGCAATATCCACCATCGGTGCAAAGGTCCAGTGCACTCCGGCAGCTGCTGATTCTGTCGCCGCGATACGCGCAGACAATCCAATGGCCTCCAGGTCCCAGCTGGCCGCCTCGCCCAGTGGAATCGGGAAAGTCGTGCGGTAACCATGAATAATATCCTGGCCAAAAAGTAGCGGAATTTTCAATCGGGACTGCATAGCCATTTCCTGCAGCTCCTTTGTATGTTCCACGCCGGTAACATTCAGGATGGAGCCGAGCATACCTTTGCGGATTTGATTTTGTTTGTCCCCATCTTTGGTAATCGGACCCGTAGCTTCCCAGTCCCCATTGTATTGATTCATCTGCCCGATCTTTTCGTCGAGCGTCATCAATTGCAGAACGGAATCGGCCTTTTGTTCATTCGTCTTCGGGTTAAACCCGGCCGATTGGTATTGCGCGGCGCATAATACCAGTTGCAATATGAAGACTACAGACAGTCCGATATTTTTAAAGAATGAGGTGTTCATTTTCCTGTTTTTAAAGTGACTGGTGATGATATAAAGATACACAGGGCTGCCTGCTTCCCTCGTTGTTATAATTTGGTCCCTTTGATCAGTAGAACGGTCTCAACGGACTGATCTTTCAAATGAAGGAATTTCTTACGTTCTTCGTCTTGCTGGAAATTTAGAAAATCCTGTTCGCTATTAAATTCAACCAGGTGGATTTCATATGGCTTTCCGATATGCATTTCAATAACCGCCTGGGCCTCAGGCCGCACCCGAAGTAACAGGCGCCCGTTATATTTTGCAATAGCAGGTATAGCAATGTCTTCAAATTGATGAAAGACATCCTCCTGCCCTTCTTTAATGTATATCAACTGCGTTAAATAGATCATCTTGATTTTTTTTATAAGAACCGAAAGGATCATTTAAATAAATCTCCGGTGTCGCGCGACTTTCTTTTCTTAAACATCCGGAATATCCAGTACAGGCTTGTCGACCAGTTTTTTATTTCAACAGATGGGTTTTTCTCTTTTACGAATTTTCTGAAATCATTAAAATTTTCTTCCATCCTGCTATAAATAGTTATGAGGATATCCTTTTCTTCCCCATCATTTTTATAACTGATGCGATAATAATCAGAATATCCCCTCACACTATTTTTAGATACGGCAGAGGTAGCGAGTGCAATCTGAAAAATATTCTTTAAAGGAATAAGTTCAGTGGAATCTTTTCGGATGATATAAAAGTTTTCCGGATCGAAGGCAAATTGTTTAGTTCTTAAGAAATTCTGATACAAAACAAAAAAAACATCCAATATAGCAAACAGAGCAAAAGAAAATGAAGCCATTCCCAAAAATATTTGGGGTAAGGGCGGTCCTGCAACAGCCCCTGGCGGTGGTATAGACGGTTTGAATTTTATCAAAACACAGGCTGAATAAGTCACACATGCCCCGATCAAATAGTAAAGCGATCGTTTGAAACTTGCACCCTGATAATTGAGAAACCGTTTTTCATCCGTAGTAACTTCTGTCATAATTAATGAAAGTATTAAATAATCTGATTGGATGCGAATTTCGAGAGTCAACGGTAAGCCTGAGCTCCTATGCAGAGATTTGGAACGGAATGATCTGGCACAATTACTGACTGACGCCCCAAAAACGGGCATTTCCTTTCAGCTTCGTTAATTTTTACCAAGCATCATGAATTGAATCGTGCTAGTTCGTAACTTTTATAAAAATAATCGTTAACCCTTAACCATTATCAATTGACAATTACCAAAAGCTTTCGGCCATTTTTACTCTTGATACTGTCCCTTTACCTTTTTTCTATTAGCAAGCTACAGGCACAACCCAAATCACCGAGACCAAAAGAGTCCGTTTCGAACTTTGGATATATCGACAAGGGCGACTCAATTGAATTTGTCTTTGGACAGCAGCGAACAGTTACTATAGGTACCGTGGAAGTGGTTTTGGAAAAGAGAATACATGAAATAAACCAGGTGAATGTTGCAGGTGATTTTAATGGATGGAATCCTGATCTGCCCAAATATCAAATGACGAAAAGGGAAGGTACTTTATTTACAATGACCATATCCAAGTTGGCACTTGGAAAAAAAGGTGAACTGAGACAGTTTAAATTTGTATTGAATCACAAATATTGGTTAGAGCCGCCGGCTCAGGCTTTAAACAGATTTACAGGAAAGGATGGCAATACAAACCTCACTTTGAAACTTTGACAGAATATCTATCCAGAACACAGGCTGGCATGCAAGCTGTAGTTCACTCAGAACGTAGGCTTGTTACCGGATTCGCCAATGCTGCCCTGATGGCCTGAACGCTGATCGTGAGCAGGGTGATTACAATAACAGCAGCGGCGGTAATCCAGAAAACCTCCGTACCGATGGGTATCCTGTAAGCAAAGCCCCGCAGCCATTCCGTCATCAGCCACCAGGCCAGCGGGAATGCGATCACGACAGCCAGGAGCACGAGCTTTAGAAAATCCTTTGACAGCATGAAGACAATATTGTTAACTGAAGCGCCGACTACTTTACGGATTCCGATTTCTTTTTGTCTTTTCTGGGCGGTGAAAGTAGCCAGTCCAAATAAACCCAGGCAGGAGATCAGTATTGCCAGCCCTGCAAAATACCGGGATAGGACCCCCACACGGCTTTCCGTGAGATACTGTTTCTGATATGCTTCATCCAAAAAACCATATTCAAAAGGAAAACCCGGGTTATAAGTTGCATACAGGTTTTGAATGGCCCTGAGGGTTGAAGCCTGTTCGCCGCCTTTTATTTTCACCATCATCCTGTGCCAGATATTTCCGGGTCCGTCCAGTGAAATAAAACAGGGTTTTACGGGTTCATGCAGCGATTCGTAATGAAAATCCTGTACAATACCGATGATCTGCCTGGGCTGATCACCATAATGAATGGTTTTACCAACCGGATTTTTCAATTTCATTAATTTCACTGCCGCTTCATTCAATATGATCTTCGATCCTTCATCACCATAATTCCTTGAAAAAGACCTGCCCGCAACCAGTTGCATACCCATGGTTTCAATAAATCCGTATCCGCCGCCGAATCCTTCCACATAATCCCGCTCATTTGGATCCTTTCCATCCCAACTGAGCCCATAATCCCCATAATTCCTGCCGATCATTTCATGCCAGGTATAACAGGCATTGATAATTCCGGGAATTTTTTTCACCTCATCTACAAAAGCATCTTCATTGCTCAACACCTTGCCTTCTGAATTAAACCGCACGATATTGTCTTTGTTATATCCCGGGTCCGTGGTTTGTATAAATTGGATCTGCCGGTACACGACCAGCACGGAAATGATCAGTAGTGCAGATAAAGTGAATTGAAAAACCACAAGCCCTTTGCGGGAGAATATTTCGGCAACGGAAGTCTGCAGTTTTCCTTTTAAGATACTGATCGGCTTAAAGCCCGACAAATACAGGGCCGGGTAACTACCTGATAACAATCCGGTAAATAGTGTAATGCCCGCAAGGGTCAGGAGCAGGCTACCATTAAAATTCAAATCAATTTCTTTTCCCGTGAGTTGATTAAAAGCGGGCAGCAGGAGTCTTGTTATCCCGACAGCCAGGATCATAGCCAGGGCAGAGAATATAAGTGATTCGGTAAGAAATTGAAGGATCAGCTGCTTGCGGTCTGCCCCCAGTACTTTTTTTATTCCCACTTCCTTCAAACGCCGGGAAGCCTTTGCTGTTGAAAGATTCATGAAATTAATGCAGGCAATAGCCAGGATAAAAATGGCAATGATGGAAAATAATCTGACATATATCATTTTGCCGCCAGTCTGTGACCCATGGCTGAATGTGTACAGCAGATAATTGTCTGCAAACGGTACGGCAACTGCGGAGCGTGTCGTATCCTTTGAATTCTCTGCTACCACATTGGCGATCCTTTTGTTGAACCCATTGATATCCGTTCCTTTTTTCAGTAATACAAAATTGTGCGGGCCGGTATTATCCCAGCTGGTTACCCAGGGATAAACAACCTTCATATATTCAAAGGACAGCACAAAATCAAACTGTTGCGAAGAATGGACACCCGGTTTTTCAAATACGCCGCTGATAAAAAAATCCTGTGCGTGCTGAAAATGGATCACTTTACCAATCAGATTTTCTGTTGTGCCAAATAGTTTATCCGCCAGCTCATCGGATATGACGATTGAATTCTTGTTCACGAGCACCTGGTCTTTTTTTCCGTCGAGCAGTTTGAAAGAAAAAATATTAAAATAGTCTATACCCGCATACTGACCATAAGCTTTAATATTTCTTTCTCCTGCTGTCAGCGTGAATTTCTGAAACCATTCGTGCGGAGCCAGTGCCGAGGCATATTCGATTTCGGGCATCCTCGTTTTCAACACCTCACCCAGCATGCCTGATGATTCGTCGGACAGGGGAGATTGGCCCGGCGTTGTCCGATGCTCCATCAACTGGTATATCTGACCTCCTTTTTCAAAAGACTTGTCAACACTGAGCTCATCATGCACCCAAAACCAGATCAGCAGCGTACAGGCCAATCCGGCGGAAAGACCAAACACATTGAGAAATGTAAACTGTCTGTCCTTGATCATATTACGCCAGGCAATCCGTAAATGGTTTCTAAACATGGCTGAGGATTTATTAGGACTAACCTGCGACAAACAAAATGCCTGAGTGTCAATTGGGTGCAAATCAACAAACTGTGAAAACAATATCGCAGCCCATCGTGCGATTTTGATACACTGAGCGACCGGGATCAGTCATTGAACGATTCTCGTGACCTGATGAACTGATTTGAATCATATTGTACCCGGTCAAATGATATCTCCGATTCATTTTTAAAAGACTACCTTACCAGTCATCTTATAGCCTCAACTTGTTCTGAGCAGCAATTAAACTACCCTCACAGCACTGTAGTTTGTTTCTCCCTCTTTTTCAGACTGATAAGTTTCTCTGGAACTTAAAATGTGCAGTCATGCAATCTCCCGAATTGTCTTCAGAAATTGTGTTTATGCAAAAGCGGATCGATGCACTTACCCAGGCATTTGATCAGGCTGTTGCGAATGACGTCAAACTCGGCGAACTAAAAAAAATATTTCACGAAATCAGGGTGTGGCGGGACAAACTGGAAAAATTAAATGATTCAATGCAGAAGAATAGCGAATAGCAGCAATACAAGATTATGGTCAGGAAGTTCTTTTATACGGTTGTTCATTACATCAAATTTGGTTTCTCATTTTTCAAATCCGGGGAGCCTTATGTGTCGGATAAAACCATACTGCTGATCAACGGAGAAGCTGATTTTTGCCGCTTCCATGGAGAGGAATTGGAAAAACAGGGTTTCAAAGTCATCATCGCGCACACACTGGAATTAGCGGCGCTAAAATTAAACGTTTACAACCCAAACATCATCTTACTGGATCAGAAACTGCCCGACGGTTCAGGTATAGGGTTTCTTGAAAAAAATATTTTAGCACTTGAACGTACACCCGTCATCTTAATGACAGCAGATGCATCAGCTGTGTCAGAAAACATTACCCTGAAACCTGAGGTCTTTGAAATTCTCTCTAAACCATTCCAGCCTTCCGCGCTAAACAAATTGGTTTATCAGGCAGCCCATTTTTCCGGAATTTATTAAAGCAGATGAGTTTTAATATAACGGTCCATTGAAATTTTACCGCCTCCTGCCCAGGCAAACCAACCTGATAGTATCAAAACTAAAACGGCCAACAGCAGATCAGAAAAACCCGGCGACAGGTTTCTGTTTAAATCAACAAAGAATATGGCTCCCAGAAGTATGGGAATTTGTGCCACGGCAGCAATCCTTGTCAGCAGACCCAATATGATAAAAGTGCCACCCAATAAATGCACCCAGCAAACGAATAGAGCCAGTGATCTGTTTATATTGAGTTCATTCAGGCTGCTGCCTTGAATTAAATGAAATAACGGCTGGATGGAAGTAAGATAAAAAATACCCCTGAAGGCAAGTATGATGCCCAATGCCACCCGAAGGATGACGAACACAAAGGGATATTGATCATCCCATGTAGAAATTTTACCGGGTATATTCATAAAAACTCGTTTTATGTATGTACACCAGGTTTTTTAACGGATGGTTGGAGATCGGCAGTGAGTTTTTGAAGGTTATACAAAGGTCAAATTTTTATCATACCCACCCAAAAATTCTTCAGGATCAAAAAAAAACAAATCCATGCTCCGATAGCCTGTTATTCATCCGGATTTGATTAAATTACAGGTCTTCCATTTATTCAAAGCTTCATGCCCCTGGGTACATTATTATGAAGCGTATCGTTTTATATTTTGCTTTATCAATGCCTTTGCTGCTTTCAGCGCAACAGGTGATCTCAATAAAAATTGACGGTGCCATTAATCCTGTAGTCGCCACATTTATTCATCGTTGTTTAGAAAAAGCTGCGAGTGAACATGCGGTCTGTGTGCTAATCCATCTTAATACACCAGGTGGCCTTCTGAAATCGACCCGTATTATCGTGGGTGATATTCTGGAATCGCCCGTTCCGGTGATTGTTTATGTTTCCCCTTCCGGAGCGCACGCCGGATCAGCTGGCGTTTTCATTACGCTGGCCGCAGATATTGCTGCCATGGCCCCCGGTACGAATATCGGTGCCGCCCATCCCGTCACCCTGCAGGGAACCTCCGACTCTGTCATGAATAGTAAATCTACTAATGATGCTGCTGCTTTTATCCGCACCATTGCGGAATACAGAAAACGCAACCTGCAATGGGCTGAAGATGCGGTCAGGCAAAGTGTTGCTATTACTGCTAATGAAGCGCTGCAACAAAAGATCATTGATCTTATCGCATCCAATGACCCCGATTTGCTGAACCAGGTCGAGGGAAAACGGTTCGTAAGGTACTCCATCAGCTATCAGATCCATACCCGGGGAATCGCCATTCAAACCCTGGAGATGGGATTTACTGAAAAATTACTGAATATTATCAGTGACCCGGATGTGGCCTATATTTTATTGATGCTTGGTTTATTAGGATTATTGTTTGAGTTATTCAATCCGGGAATTATTTTCCCGGGTATCATTGGTTTTATTTCCCTCGTGCTTGCTTTTTATGCTTTAAACACATTGCCGGTGAATTATGCCGGACTTGCTTTAATTGTTTTTGGAGTTATTCTGTTATTACTCGAGATTAAGATCATCACCCATGGCATGCTGGCCATCGGGGGCATAACCAGCCTGCTGATTGGTTCGCTGATGTTGATCAGGCCAGGTTCAGGACTGGAGGTCATGAAGATATCCCGATTGCTGATCATTTCGACTGTTGGAGTTACAACCGGATTTTTTCTGTTTGTGATCGGTATGGGATTAAAAGCGCAACGCAGAAAACCCGTCACAGGTGCTGAATCCATGATCGGCGAAACGGCAGTGGCATTTGATGAACTCAATCCTACTGGGAAAGTGATCATACACGGAGAAATTTGGAATGCGGTATCTGTCTCCGGTCCGGTCAGCATAGGAGAAAAACTGAGAATAAAACAAGTTAAAAACCTGACGTTGTTTGTTGAACACCTGGAATCTTAATTACTAAAATAAATGTCATGCAAACCATTCCTGTATTTTCCCTTGTTGTTTTTCTTTTCGCGATATTTATTCTGGCCAATGCCATACGTGTTCTGCGCGAATATGAACGCGGTGTCATTTTCAGACTGGGCCGGCTTGTCGCGGGCGGTGAGAAGGGACCCGGCCTGATCTTCCTGATTCCCATCATAGACAGAATGGTGAAAGTGAGCCTGCGAACTGTCGTAATGGATGTACCTCCGCAGGACGTCATTACGCAGGACAATGTGTCGATCAAGGTAAATGCCGTAATTTATTTCCGGGTGTTGCAGCCACACAAAGCCATCATTGAAGTGGAAAACTACCTGGTGGCCACCTCACAGTTTTCACAGACCACTTTGCGAAGTGTACTGGGACAATCCGAACTGGACGATCTGCTTTCACAAAGGGAAAAAATAAACCTGCGCCTGCAACAGATTATCGACTCGCATACGGAACCCTGGGGTATCAAAGTGTCCAACGTGGAAGTAAAACAGATCGATTTACCACAGGAAATGCAGCGGGCGATGGCCAAACAGGCAGAGGCAGAAAGGGAACGCCGTTCAAAAGTCATAGCCGCGGAAGGAGAATTCCAGGCATCCCAACGCCTTTCCGATGCTGCGAAGGTATTGGCTGAACAACCCAGTGCGATTACGCTGCGTTATCTGCAAACCCTCAGAGAAATCGCTACAGAAAACAATTCAACCACCATTTTCCCCGTGCCGATAGACCTGTTGAAGCCATTCCTGAATATTGAACAACAAAAAAAGATACCCTTATAAAAAGGGCTCCCGATTATCATATATTCGCAGTTTTGTCGCTGGCTGTACCCGAGTGGAAAATAGCCATAACCCATTGATATGAGACCAACATTACTGGCTATTTTTTCTCTGTTCTTTTTCTGTAAAAATTCCTTCGGTCAGACTACGGGTGAATTGCTGAATCTGTTAACACAAAAAGGTACGATAACCCAAAAGGAAGCGGATTCGATACGTGCCGAATACAACAAAAAACAAAAGGCCATTGAGACCAAGTCGGATTCTTTCCCGCTCAGTATCGGAAGACTCTTGCGGTTAAGCGGGTACACGCAGATCAGCTACCAGAATTTTCAGCAACCTTCAACCAATAATGGTTTTACCGTGCGAAGAGCACGGCTGGATTTTCAGGGCGATTTTTCAACCAAATGGGGTTACCGCATTCTGGTTGATTTTGTTGGTGGATCCGGTGGAACAGCAGCAACGGGAGGAACCCTCTTTTCTCCCGAACTGTTGGACGCGTACATTTCTTATAAGGCATTTGATTTCCTGAAAATTACAGCGGGACAGTTTTTGCTTCCTTTCTCGCAGGAGAGTCTTACGCCAGACCGGGGATTGGAAACCATCGACCGTTCACAGGCAGTCAGCGCACTGGTGGCGAGGAAAGGAGATGTTTCCAACAAACTGATTGATTCCATCGGCAACCAGGTGGGCAGGGATATCGGCCTTATGATGAATGGCAGTTTAATAAAAATAAACAACCGTTATTTTGTGGATTATTACCTGGCTTTAGTAAACGGGGCAGGTATCAATACCCTGGATAATAATCCTTACAAAGACATTGGCGGGCGCCTGGTATTCCATCCGTTCAAAATTCTTGATGTGGGTATCTCCTATTATAATGGATTTGATGTGTTCACCTCTTCGCCCGGAAAAAACCAGGAGCGCATAAGGCTGGGCACTGAGTTTGCACTGAATTATAATTTGCTTTCTGTAAAAGGTGAATGGATACAGGGCAAGGATGGAAATACAAATCCGATCGTGCATCAGGGCTGGTTCCTGCAGGGCAGTTATTTTCTCTGGCCTAAACATTTACAGGGAGTGTTCAGGTATGATGTCTATGATCCAAATGAAGCCAATTCCAAGAATCTGGAAACCTCAACCTACTATGTCTTCGATCTCAACTATTTCTTTAATGTTTGGACCAAGATTCAAATGGAATATTCCTTGAGAACAGAAAACCCAAGTGTGAACAACAATGCATTTGCAGTCCAGCTCCAGCTGGGTTTCTAATTTGCCGCGATTAAGATCAATCGGAGAATTCGACCCTGGACAAAAAAAAGCACCGTGTTCCGGTGCTCCTGGTCTCAACGAAATGAATAATCCTATTTTTTCGGTGCCGGGTCAACTTTTACAGCAATTTCCTCTGTGTAAGTAAGGTCAACCAAATCGCCGACTTTAACACCGACAAGTTTCTGAGGATCCTGCACCTTGATCGTTTTTGTATTTCCCTTGGGACCCATGAAGGTAACTGTCGGAATCGTGGGATCAATCGCCGTGATCGTTACGGTTACGGTGGTCTGCTGAGCAACAGCAGCTGCAGGTTTCGCGCCAGGCGCAGCAGACGCAGCAGCCTGGGTAGTTGCCACACCTGAAGCTTCACCATGTTTTCTCACCTGGTAAGCAAGCGCTTCCGTATATTTTATGGTGATGATGTCGCCTTTTTTTACCTGCGCCAGATTTTTTACATCATCGCTGGCAACAAAACTGTGTTCCTGGCCGTCATCTGTTTTGATCGTCACCTCGCGGGTTTTCTGGTTGATACTCGTGACAGTCGCAGTTGTACTCACGGAAGCAACTACAGCTGCTCCCTTAACTTCCTGACCCTGCGTTACGGTAACGCTCAACAGGCAAACCAGCACAATGGCTGTAATCGACTTGAATCTCTGCATCGATGAGTATCCGATCTTCTTCTTCATGAAATAAAGTTTAAAATTGTTTAATGACTGATTACTAAATCGAATTACCGCAGGACGGTATTCCATTTGGGTAAATATAAATTGTTTTTCAAAGCAAATCGCTGCTGGCGGATAAATAGTCAATCGGGGGCGAGCTGATCCCTATTTTGTCATATCAAACGCTGAATTCCGGTCTGTTTTGCACGTTTATATGTATCCAATTTCTTATCTTGCTCTGGAACCGAGGGATAAATCAGACACTTAAATGAAAAAATATATATTCCCCTGTTTGTTACTCGTAATGAGTTCATTCAGTCTGCCTGTTTTTTCTCAAGCTAAGCAGGATACCGCGTCATTGGGCATGGCGGGAGATAACCTTGACCTGTATGCCGTATTGGATCTTTTTCTAAAGTCAAAAACCATCGAAGGCTTCGAGAAATCGCTGAATGATTCAAAAACAAAAATCAATAACCTGGATCTGGATCTGGACAAAAAAGTTGATTTTATCAAAGTGGTTACTAAAAAAGATAAAGACTCTTATACATTTATACTACAGGTATCACTCAGTAAAACGGACTCACAGGATGTTGCGCTGATTTTAGTCAATAGAGATAAAGACAAAAAAGTGAGTGTTCAAATCGTTGGCGATGAAGACTTGTACGGTAAAGATTATGTGATTGAACCCAGAACGGACAAAAGTTCCATTACGGCCAATCCCGCCTATGTGGGTCCGGATCCGGTTACCAAGGATGTTCCGGCTGCCACCACGACTGTTGTGGTTCAATCGGCACCTATCGTGCAGTATGTATATTCGCCCGCCTATGTGCCCTATTATCCGCCTTATTATTATGGATTCTATCCGCCTTATTTTGCAATGGCTACCTGTATAGCGGTAGGCATTTATCGTCACAATAATTATTATCACCACGGAGGTTATTATGGAGGACATTATGGCGGGGGCAATACCGTAATCATCAATAACCGGAATCAAATTAATCATTACAATAATTCCAGAAACAGTTCAAACAGGGTGCAGCATAATAATGCCAGTGGCAATTATGGTAACCGGGGAGGATCCGGCAATCGTCCGTCAACCGGAGGACCCTCCGCTTCCACCCGACCTTCAAATGGCGGGCCCTCGGCTTCAACACGTCCTTCAAATCAGCCATCCGCATCAAACCGTCAGTCAAACGGACCTTCCGCTTCGACACGCCAATCTTCATCAAACAATTCATCATCAGGCCGCACCCGGAGCAGTGGCGGAGGATATAGTGGAGGCAGCAGTTATGGCGGAGGCGGAAGCAGGGGTGGTGGAGGAGGTTTTAGTGGCGGTGGCAGAGGTGGCGGAGGCGGTGGCAGAAGACGATAAAAAAACGGCTGTCCGAAATATCTTTTCGACCAGCCGTTGTTAAAATAAATTCTGTTCCCCCTATTTAAGGGGTATATCCGAAGCACTCATATCCCGCACGCATTTATAACTACCGTCTCTTTTTTCAAACAGGCTCATATAATTTCCGGTGTTAATGGGATTATTCGCAGAGTCAACCACTTTAAAATAACCGAGTTCCACAACCTGGCTCCCATCATTTGACACAAAAACATCGTTCGTTTTAAATGAAATTTTGTCGGTGTTTGAAATTAAATCAGCTTTTAAAAATTCAATAATGGCCGGTTTTCCGATTAATGGTGCCCTGTTTTGATAAAAAGATGACGCATCATCTGCATAATAGCCGATATCTTTCAATTCATTGGAATTGTATAACGTAGCAAATTGATCTTCCTTGGTCTGAATTTCCTTTTTTATTTGTTCCTTGTCAACCACGGCCGGAGCCGCGGTTTCTTCCTTTTTTTCATTGCAGGCGAAGACCAATGAACTAATACATCCCAATATGATTCCTTTTACAAACTTATTTTCCATAATTAAATGTCTTAATGGTTGTGCTAATACCTGATATAAAAATACTATAATAAAATCGAACAAGACAGGGTTTTATTTGCCTGAACCTGCCAAAATTCCCCGATACAACGACTGATTTATCAAACCAGTTGCAACAAATAACCCAGTGCGGCACTACCCGCAACAATAAATACCTTGTTGACTTTTCGGAAACCAAATGTAAAGACCAGGCTGAGAAGCGCAATAATTATTGTCCGCCAATCTGAAATGGTCTCCCTGGCAAAACGAATACAGACGGTCAGAATGATGGCAACAGATGCAATATTCACACCGTCCAGAAAAGTTGAAAACAAACGGGACTTCCGCATTCTGGGTACCAGCGGATTTAAGAGTGCAACAAAAACAAATGATGGCAGGAAGACGCCGACCGTCGCTAGTATAGCGCCCGCCATTCCGTTCATTTGCCAGCCTATGAATGTCACCGACGAGAAAACCGGCCCGGGAGTGAATTGTCCCACGGCGATCGCATCAACCAGCTGCGTTCTGGTCAGCATGCCCCTGGCCACCAATTCGCTGTCTAAAAAAGCAAATAGTACATACCCGCTTCCATATAGAATAGCTCCGATCTTAAGAAAGATCCAGAATATTTTCATATTTTCCTGAGAAAGAAAAGGGATATTCAAGAACAGGAATGGCATATAACTGTTCAGGCCCGAACGGGAGTTCCTGAAAATATACAAAAACATGATCACAAATCCCGAACCGAACATAACCGCAATTTCATTCAACCCTGACAGAGAGCCAATAAACGCCGCCAACCCGATGACGCCCAGTTCCATCGTCTTCAGGGAATTTTTTGCAAGTGGAAAAACCGCAGCCAAAATGATCGCAATAATGGCTGGCTTAATACCGTAAGTAAAAGATTTGACCTGTGGTAATTGCCCATAACTTTTATATATCCATGCGATCACCCCGGTAATGATCACTGTCGGTAAAATAAAACAGCAACCTGCTACCAGCAATCCTTTCCACCCGGCTCTTTCATGACCTATATGAATGGCCATCTCGGTACTGTTCGGACCCGGAATTAAATTGGTAGCACCAATCAGATCCATGAAATGGGCGTGATCCATCCACTTCCGCTTGTCCACCACTTCGGTCTGCATCATGGCAATATGGGCGGCAGGACCTCCGAATGCAGTTAATCCCAGTTTAGTAAATAACCCAGCTAATTCCTTCAGGCTGGTTTTCTCGTTTTGCATACCGGAACATATCGAATGAACATTTGCCACTACCATATATGAATAAAAAAATCAAAAGCATTGTCATGGCAAAATCTGTCCTGCCATCATGTATCATCGGCCAGAAACCCTGATCGATTAATTCAGGCCATTTCGTTGTCTTAAAGGCAACGATCATAATAACCAACAGGGGGATGACGGCTAACCGTGTAAACAACCCAACGATTATCAATATCGAACTAATTATTTCGAATGCGCCGGTAAAGCCAGCCCAAAATACGGGTGGATCAATGCCCAGTTTTGCGAAACGTCCGCTGCCGAGTATTTCAGGAAACATAAACTTCTGAATACCCTCGGACAAAAAAACAAGTCCGACAGTCAGACGAATAATCAGTCCAGGATAATTGCTGTATTGTTTTAACTTTTTCAATTAGTTGTAAAAAGGTGAAATGATGAAAGCGCACATTAGCAGGGATTTCTGTGAACCATTGTGACATTTCGATAATCGCGCCATTAATTTACCGGCAAAAAGTGTTTAGGCAGTAATGAACCCAAGATACAAAATTCCCCACGCGAGGGAAAATCACCATCAGGTATATTGGCCAATACAGAATACATGATTTTACAATAACCAACCCTTAACAACGTGGCGCTGGTTAAATATTAACGTTCCGGCTATAATTTTAATTTCTTCAAAAATCCGGATTCAAACATCCCGGGTGCTAAAAATTGTAATGTGGGTAAGAACCTTGAATTTTTCCCGATGGGATAACTAAATTTTGGATTTTCAGTCTGTATGATCTCCAATACGATATCCGCCACAGGTTCCGGAGTAGGTGCATGTGCCACGGATACATTAAAAAACATGCCGATGGTTTTTCTTAATGCATCATATTCCCCAATACTTTCGTCTGCATAAACAGATGCCGCATCAATATTGGTTTTAAAAAAACCCGGCTCAATAACAGAAACCTTAATATTGAATTTCTTTACTTCAAGCCTGAGCGATTTGAAAAAACCTTCGAGGGCATGTTTGGTTGCGGCATAATAGGAACTGTAAGGCATGCCAATTAAACCCGCCAACGAACCAGTCGATATGATTTTACCACGTCTTTGTTTTCTAAATACAGGAAGAAGGGCTTTCGTCATTCTAACAGCTCCCCAAAAATTGATTTCAAATTGATCATAGGCCTGTTCCATGGTTGTTTCTTCCACAAAGCCGCCCAGAAAAGATCCTGCATTATTTATTAACACATCCAGGATGGCCACTTTCGTGAATAAAAGTCCCAAACAATTGGTTATGGATTCCTGTGAATGGACATCCAGGGGCAGGAGTTCAAAGGCGAGTTTGTCTTGATATTTCTCGGGAAACCGGCTGGTTCCAAATACTTTGAACCCACTGTTGTGCAGCGCGTTTGCTATCATCAAACCGATCCCCGAAGTGGCCCCTGTGATCAGTACGGTCTGCTGTTGCGTCATGATCTGATTTTTAGTGGTTGATTCATCCTGTTTCCGGCCATTCATTTTCCGGATGTCTATTGACTTACCGTTTTACCGTTTTACATTGCACTTGCAATTTACAAGTTATTTGTAAATTTGCTTGCACAATGCAAGTTATTTTTAAAAGAATGGGTATGCATAAATTAAATAAGAAGAGATCGGGTTGCCCGATCAGCCGCTCCCTGGATGTTTGGGACGATAAATGGTCGCTTTTGATTATACGTAATATGATGTTTTACAACATGAACACCTATGGAGAGTTCTTGAAAATGCCGGAAAATATTGCCACAAATATCCTGGCAGACAGACTCGTGTCCCTGGAAAAGTCAGGACTAATTTCAAAAGGAGAGCATCCTGAGAGTAAGGCCAAAACCCTTTATACACTCACGCCTATGGGCATTGACCTGTTTCCCGTATTAATGGAAATCAGCATTTGGGGTGATAAATATTTTGACGTGCCGAAAAAGTCCAAAGAAATGATGAAACATGCGTTCAAAAATAAAAAGGAGCTGATCAAATCCCTCTCGGCACTGGCCGGGAAATGATCAGCAACCGCGAAATAATAGAGTAGTGGGTGATGAATGGAGATCTATTCCTTACAAAGCAAAAAGGTTAAAAGAAAAATTCCTCCCGGACTATTTTTCCATCTTTTACCTGGTAGATGCAGATCTCTTCCATATTCATCCGTCCCCGGCCTTTCATTGTTACATCCATCTGCCAGCCAATCGTAAAATAATTACCCTCAACAATGGGCTCGCTAACCGTGCCCCCATGGCGCGCTTCAATCATATCAGCGAAAGCCATTCCTTTTATTGTAACCGCCTCTTTGCCTTTGGCAGATTTAACAGGTGCATAAGCCGGTTCAATGCTCTCAATTTCGGTACTGTAAAGCTCCTGCTGGGCTTCCATTATTTTTCCTTCCCTGCATAGGGATACGAGCCGGTCGGCCACTTCCTTGGTTGTCATTTTATAAGTTTTAAGAATGAATGAAAAATTACACTCATCCTATATCGATTGAGTTGGAATAAAGGGGACAGGTTCTGAAAAATAAACTGAAAGCTTAACGCTGAACGCCTAACGCCCAACAGTCAACGGTCATCCGTCAACGCAATCGTCAACCGTCAACCGTCAACAAAAAAACCCAGACCATATATAGTCCGGGTAATTCTGTTGGTGGTTTTAAGATCTATTTATCCCCGTCTGAAAATCGCGAAAGCTCGTTCACAACGTTATCGCCGATGGTCTTTCCTTCCTTCAGGCCGGTATTAATGGAAGGCTGGTAATGTATTCCCCCATAAAATCTGGAATTGCCCGCATCCAACCCGAATTCACGAAACGTATTGAAGGTCCTCGCCGGAAATCCCAGATAGTCCCAGGTATGATCCGTTAATGGTCCGATATTCCCTAAGGCTGCAGTCAATCCTTCAGCAGCTGCCGAAGAAACAACACCATGGGCAGCGGGATATTCCGGATGATTGGGTGTTGGAATAAAGGAAGCCCATGTGGCATCGCCGATAACATTGCGGATATAAGTAACAGGCCGGACATTATTGTACACATATTTATAATGGAACACGCTGATCACCGCATCGTTTACGCAAATTCCAACCAGAGCATAAGCACCAGCGGCTCTGTCGAGCCGGCTATGTGATTGCCTGATGGCCTGCTGTGTAATGCTCATCCAGTGACCCGGGGTAGAAACGCCTGGAACATCTCTCCAGAACAGGGCCTGATTCTTCTGATCAGTAGTCAAAACCTTTGATGCCTGGTATAAATCATTGACCTGGTTATAAAAATCAGATCCTACAATTTCAGAATATGGAATCGGTGCGCCGGGAGCGTCGTTATCTCCACTGCTTGCAATGATGCGCCGGTCATTACCCCAGAATGGGCCGGCAGGTGCCGAGGGAGAAGTGGGAACCCAGAGACCGAAACCTACGGGAGGTGTATAGGGCATTGCATTGTTTTGAATATAGCCATCGGTCAGGGACCATGCAAATATGGCGTCGGCAATGGATTTTCCGAAAGCCACGGACCGGCTGAGTACATCAGCCTTTTCACCACCAAATCCCGAATAGATAGCATTTTCGAGCGAATCAATCGCAGCCAAGTCGGTCGCATTCAAATTGGTCGTTGTAAAAAAACTTCTGTTGACTTCGGCAAGTGTAGCATTGACGCTCGCAGGCCAGTTGTATTTTTTAAATGGGTCTGTTTCCGGAAGGCTGGAAAGTCCGTTGTATTTATGCTTCCAGGAAAGTAATCCGGGATCGATGGACTCATATGCACAGATACCGGAATAAGCGAATGGCCGCGCAAAAGCCCCATTGCCAATACCGGTCGCATCTTTATAAATTCTGATTTCAAGCGTCATCCATTTGTCAATCACATCAGCTGAATACAGGGAAGGAGGGAAATCCACATGGAAGCCCGGCTCCTTCCTGCAACCGGAAAAGCATAACGCCGCAAACATAAAATAGATCAGCGTATAAACGCCGGACCGACTCATCGGCCAAAGTAAAAATTTTCTCATAAAAGGTTTTTTAAGCATGAATCAATGATAATTACCTGAACACGGAGTTAATTCTTTAATCAGGTTTTACACGAAACATTCGTTCAACGCCAGTCTTAGCAGGGTATTAAACTGTCTGAGCACGATAAAAACCGTTTATCGACGGTGAACAACAGGTTCAGGCGTAAAACAAAGTCCGGCCAATTATTAGTGGCATTCGCCAACGTTTAAACTGGCTATTCATTTATCTTTGGTCAAGATTATTTCATTTGAAATGGCATGATTTCATATTTTCAAATCGGTTAGTTCCAAAAATCAGTAGGCAAATTATTTTCTGGAGCTGCTTCTTACTCTACTTTTTTTATGTCAATTTACTTCCTGCATCGACTCAGGATCTCTTTCACAGTAACACCTACCTCCAGTCGCTTCAATTGATGATCTATGCGCCTGTGAGTATGATCGCCGTATATATCGCCATTCATGTTTTACTACCCCACTTTATATATCCCGGAAAATATCTGTCTCTGTTGGTGATGATGGTGTTCCTGACCTCGCTTTACTTTTCAATCGCCTGGCGTATCACACATGTATTTGCCACACTGACACAATCCCGTCCTTATGATGCATTACCGGTCAGTTTCAGGTGGTTCCTTCCTGTCCGTTACGGTATTGGCTTCCCCCTTACCTCGACGGTACTGGTCGTCATTGTCATCTTGTTCAAAACCTTTCACCTGAAGCAAAAAGAGCATGCACTCCTTCTCCGTCAGAAAATCAATACAGAACTTCAGTTATTAAAAACAAGATTTAAACCCCAGTTTTTGTACAATGCCCTGCAACATATTTCTCATCTGATCTGCAACCAATCGGCCGAATCCCCGTCCGTCCTGTTAAAATTATCCGATCTGCTGAGTTACGTTTTGTATGAGCATGAAAAAGAAATGGTCCCGCTCGAAAATGAATTGGAGATACTGAAAACATTTCTCTCTTTAAAAAATACGTTTCACACCGGCACCTTCAGGATTCAGTTTAATCAGCAGGTCGAGTCAAAAAATTTGTTCATTTCGCCTTTGCTGCTTTTATCCATTTTAGAAAACTGTCTGGATAATATATACACGGACGGAGACCAGCCCATATCCGTCAACCTGATCTTCAAAACCATACAAAGTGAATTACATTTCCAGCTTGAATGTAAAGAGAATCATGAGCACGTGTCACAAAGCCATGAATACTATACCCGCTTACAGAATTCCTTGAACGGAATAGAATTGTTATATGAGGGCAGAAAAACTCCGGACATTTTTTCAGAAAACGGAATAACCTATTTAATACTGGTGTTTAAACTTAGTGAGTCGTTCGCGTTGAATGAAAATAATTACGATATGCCCATCCTAGCATGAACCCGCGTCATCTGATATTTTCAACAGATAGGTCCATAAGACTGGGCCGGCACGTCATTTTCTGGCTATCCTGGTTTTTGTACCTGTCCTGTACGCAACTCAGAAACCAAACGCCGGATGAAGTCGGAATGAAATCCTTCGTTATTTACCAGATGAGTGTTTCAGCCAACCGGATTTTTTTACAAATGCTTTTCTGTTATCCGTTTATCTATATACTTATTCCGCGCTTTTTCCAAAAAAAGAAATATTCGGCATTCTTCTTATCATTGATTGTGCTCCTGGTAATCATGTATTGGTTGACCTATATTGATTACCTCTATATATGGACGGATCGCAGTTCACCCATCTTTTTTGATATCCCGGGAATCAGGCCCCTGTCACCGTTTCAGGCAAAATATTTCGCTGCATACAGTAATATCCATTGCACGGGAACCTTTGTAGCAGTAAGCATCATTCTTTCGGTAAAATATTATAAAAACTGGTTTAATAAAGAACGCGAAAATGAAACCCTGATATATCAAAACTCAAAGGCGGAACTGCAGTTGTTAAAAGCCCAGGTTCATCCTCATTTCCTGTTTAACACACTCAACAATATTTATGCGTTGATGCTGGATGATTCGCCGAAAGCAATCACTGTATTAAATGAATTATCCGGAATGGTGTTGTATATGACCAATGAAGGCACGGGTTACCTGGTGCCTTTGACTAAGGAAATAAAAATGCTACAGGATTACATCGGGCTTGAAAAAATAAGATATGGCGAAAGGCTTGAAATGATCACCGATATCACACTGGATGAAGAGGATGACCTGCTGATTGCGCCGCTACTGATGATTCCATTTGTTGAAAACAGTTTCAAACACGGCGCCAGCAATGCCATGGATCATGCAAGAATTCATTTGCAAATATTAACCCAACATGACCAACTGACCTTTATTATTCATAATGATATTCATCCGATCCCCGAAAAAGGTGAAAAAAGAATAAAGATCGGATTGAAAAACGTAATAAAAAGATTGCAGATCCTGTATCCGCAGAAACACAGCCTTCAGTTTGGGGAGGCCAATGGATTATTTGCGGTGACCATGAATATTATGCTGGATAAACAAAAACCTGACCCGAAAACGGAAAAATCAAAAAAGAATCCCTTAATTCCGGTTTATGCATAAAAAAATAACCTGCCTTGCTGTGGATGACGAACCACTGGCCCTGTCCATTTTAAAAAAATATATCGAGTCGGTCGAAAACCTGGAGCTGGTGGGAACCTGCCAAAATGCAGTGCAGGCGCTCCAACTGTTACAGCAATACCGGGTAGATCTTATTTTTCTGGATATCCAAATGCCACAAATTATGGGCACAGACTTTATCCGCACTTTAAAAAAATCTCCAAAAATCATCTTTACTACGGCATTCAGGAAATATGCCATCGAAGGATTTGAACTGGATGCAGTTGACTACCTGCTAAAACCCATTTCCTTTGAACGCTTCTTAAAAGCGATAAACAAAGTGCTTCAAACGAATCTGGATGCTCCTGATTCAGCATATCATCAGAATGAATCCGTTTCCGAATCCACACTACCTCATCTGTATTTCAGGGTGGATCGTAAAATGGTCAAAGTATTCCTGCATGATATATTGTATATCGAGGGATTTAGTGACTATGTCAAAATCATCACAGCTTCAAAAATTCTCATTACCAAGCAACTGATTTCCGCACTTGAAGAAACATTGCCTAAGGATATTTTTATCCGCATTCACCGGTCTTTTATTATCTCGATAAATAAAATCAATTCCTATAATGCCGATATGATCGTTATCGGAAAAACGGAACTACCCATCGGCCGGCTCTTCAAACAGAACGTGATCCGGAAACTACAGCTGAAAGCTTGAGATAATGGCAATTGTAAATTGTTAATTGTCAATTGTTAACGGTCATTGGTCAAAAGTTAACGATTAACGGTCAACGTTCATCTGTCATCCGTCAACCGCCAACAGCCAACCATTTTTACAAGTGCTTAAACTGATAAAACAATCCCGCCTGGAATACCCGGTTTTGCAATTTATCAACACTACCGGTATTGTTGATGTTATTAATACCCACATTATATCTTAGATCAACGCCCAACCCTGAAGGAGTTAAATAACCTGCTCCAAAACTCCAGGAAAAATCACCTGTCGTAAAATCATTGCTTATATCGGTTATGGTGCCGCCGGCTTTTCTTTTCGCACTGGCGAGTATCCCCAACTGTGGTCCCGTTTGCAGGCGAAACCCATTGTCGAACATGTATTGCAAAAGCACCGGCACATTAACATAATTAAGCCTCCAGGTAACGTCTCCGCCATCTGTATTTTGTGTGGCCCCCTGACAGGAATAATCCAGTTCAGGTTGAATGGCGAAAGATTTCGACAGGTGAATATGTGCCAATCCACCTACGAATACTGACGCCCTGGTATTCAGACTATTGGTTGCTGTAGCATGAAGATCAGACAGATTGAGCCCTCCCCGCAATCCAAACTCGGTGGATTGCGACTGTGATTTAATGACAAAGAAAAGAATTCCCGTAATTGTTAATAAGAGTGTCTTTTTCATAAAGTTTTTTTAAATGAAACATTTTTAAAGGATTAAAATCAATGATAATGAATCAAAAAGCATACCCGGGCGGCCCCGAATGCCCCGTTAATATTTATATAAACTATTGATTTTATGCAGGGTATCTTTACAGAAAGCTGATTAAAAATGGCTAATCAAAATTCAGACGAAGTAAAGGTCCCCGGAAAAATTGCGTTGGTAACCGGTGCAGCCCGTGGAATCGGCAGGGCCTGTGCCCTGGCATTGGCAGAAGCAGGTGCCGATATCGCACTGGGTCTTAAAAATATTCAGGCAGACAGCGGACTCGTGAAGGAAATTCAAAAGATGGGCAGAAAGGTTCTGGCACTACAGATGGACGTTAGTAAGATGGATGAAATTGAAAACGCCGTAAAAAAAGCAGCCGAATATTTTGGAAGGATCGATATCTTAATCAACAACGCCGGTATCGCGCCGGAGAATTATATTGAACAGGTAACCGAAGCGGATTTTGATTACACGCTCGATGTAAACCTTAAAGGAACTTTTTTCACGAGCCAGCATGTAGGGAGGTTGATGATCCAACAGCAATTCGGAAGAATTATTAATATCAGTTCCCAGGCGGGATTCATCGCACTGCCTACGGAATCTGTTTATTGCATGACCAAGGCGGGAATCTCTCACCTGACCAAATGTTTTGCCGTGGAATGGGCCAAACACCAAATCACCGTCAATGCCGTGGCGCCTACTTTTATCTATACTCCGGGAACCGAAGAATACCTCGCCAATGAAGAAACAAAAAAAATGGTGCTGTCAAAAATTGCATTGGGCAGAATCGGTGATCCCAAAGATGTGGCCAACGCCGTATTGTTTCTCGCATCACCCGCAGCCGCATTGATCACCGGAACCACGCTGATGATCGACGGTGGATGGACGGCAAGCTAAAATAATTTTTCTGCCGGCGGCCGGATACCCACGAGCCGAAGGTACACCGTACACTGGGCACGATGATGTGTCTGGTGTTCGAAGGCTTTAAATATCCAGGTCAATCTGGTGATTGTACGTTTTCCCCCTGGTAAATTCCAACTCACCAACTGACCAAAAGTTCCGGGATCCATATCTTTTATGCCGTTAATCATCTTGTTGTAACTGGTATTTACATAAAACACCACTGAATCCTTATTTTGGAGGGCCGGTGACTTTTCAAAGTTTTGTGAAGCGAAAGGATAAGCTGCACCGGTAGCGATAAAGGCAAAACCTGCATTGGCCGTCGCCAAATGCAACATTTGTTGTGCAAAAGTGCGCATGGAATCTGTTGCGCGGAATCCATACTGAGCGGCAGGCATGGCATCGAGATATTCCTGTGTATATGATTTTGCGCGCTCCCAATCCTGTACCAGTTGTTGTTTCAGGGAATCAACCAGGATGTTTTGTGCATTGACGGAGAGTGCTCCCAGCGAAAGGAGAAGGCTAAAAAATAATTTCATATTGTTGGGTTTAGCTAAGAAGTTAAACATTTTTTCAAATCAACATCTGATTTTTTTAGATGTAGTTTAAACGTAGAAGTATTAGTGATTCCGTCGCTTATTTTAATTTTTCATTGAAAAAATCAATCGTTCTTTGCCAGGCAAGTTCCGCAGCCGCTTTATCGTATCGAGGCGTGGTATCATTGTGAAAGCCGTGGTTTACTCCGGGATAAATATAAACAGTATACAGTTTCTTATTCTCTTTTAAGGCCGTTTCATAGGCCGGCCATCCTGCATTCACCCGTTCATCCAGGCCCGCATATTGCAACAACAACGGCGCATTTATTTTTGGAACATCTTCAGTTGCCGGCTGGCCCCCGTAAAACGGAACAGCAGCGGATAAACCGGAAATGCGTACGGCCATCATGTTGGCGACCCATCCACCGAAGCAGAATCCGACAACGCCAATTTTTCCATTACAATCTTTATCCGCATTCAGGTATTCATAAGCAGCGATAAAATCTTCCAGTATTTTATTTCTATCGAGCTTGCTCTGCATGTCCCGGCCCTGGTCATCATTGCCGGGATACCCGCCCAGCGGTGTCAGTGCGTCAGGTGCGATGGTTATGAATCCCGCCAGCGCAGCCCGCCTGGCCACATCTTCGATATAAGGATTCAGTCCCCTGTTTTCATGTACGACGACGATGCCGCCCAGTTTCCCTTTTGCATCGACGGGCATGGATAATAATGCCTTCATCTTGCCCCCTCCTTTCGGAGATTCATAATATATATACTCCGATTTTAACCGGGGATCATCCGGTTTCACCTGGATCGCATTTGCATAAGCAGGCATCAGAAAACCGGTAAGGGCCGTGAGCGTGATACCCCCTACAGCATACGCGGATAATTTTTGCATAAATTCACGCCGTTCAATTCGGCTGTGCGCATAATCATCATACAGATCAAACACTTCCTGTTTGATATCTTCTTTTCTGATTTCTTTCATGACTTTATTTTGAGTCAAGAAAGTTACTACAAATCGGATTTCGTTAATCGATTAACGATTTACGGTCAACGTTCAACGTTCAACGGTCATCTGACAAATCCCTAAATAATTGTAAATGAGTGAATTCTGCGCCCCTTCACAATGAGGCCAGATAATCGAAACTGAGCTTCAGCGCGATTTCAGGTTCATTTACCATGTCCTGCTCAACAATAAAATGTTTTACCCCATTTTCCTTTGCTTTTGTGATAATGGATTTCAGATCAAGTATGCCATGACCTGCAGTAGTCATGTACGGAAACAATTCAATCCACTGCTTAGAGTCCCCGCCATCACCCGAAAAATGCACTTTCTCCTTCATATCCTTTACGTGCATCAACGGGTATCGGTTTTTATATTTCTCAAGCAATGTTTGGGGATCGGCCCCACCTGCAGTTGTCCAGAAAATATCCATTTCAAAGAAAACCAGGGAGGGGTCCGTTCCGGAAAAAATAATTTCCAAAGGAATTTGTCCATCTTTTTCCTTCCATCCATAACCATGATTGTGGTAGGCAAACTTAATTCCCTGCTTTTTGGCAGATTCACCGATTCTATTAAAGGCGTCCGCCATCCTTTTATAATCATCAAGCGAATTTCTTTTTTCAGCAGGGATAGCAGGTAGCACAACATACTCATTGCCCAATATCTGCGCAGCTTCACCGAGATCAGGCATTTTTGTTTGAAGCGTATCCAGATCGGTATGGATGGAAGGAACTGAAAGGCTATTTTCCTTCAGCAGATTTTTCATTTCTGCTGCCGTATGTCCGAAATAACCGCTTCCTTTAAAACCAAGTGAGGGTGTAACAGCATTCCATCTCTCAATAGCTGAAGGGGTGCTGAATGGATATGGACCATATAATTCAACTTCCCTGTATCCTATTTTCGACAGCATGGTCAGTGAACCTGTAAGATCCTTATCCAGCATCTTGGGCAGAGAAAAAAACTGAATTCCTATTTTCTCCAGCAAAGCATCTGTTTTTAAAATTTCTGAAGAAAATAAAAGAACAGCTGCAGATGCTTTGACAGAATTACCGATAAATTGTCTTCTTAACATGGTGTATCTGCTTTATATAAACAAAACTTCTCCGGTTTTAAGATTATAATAAGCGCCGGTCAATGGTCATCGGTCAACGGTCAACCTAACTAATCAATTGTAAATTAGTAAATTTAAATATCTAAAATAATCCCGGAGTTTTTACACTCCGGGATATGATTACGCTGGTATGAAAATTTATTTTGAACTCAGGTCAGCACGCAGTTTTTCGAAATGTTGTGTACGGCTCACCACATCATCTGTCATCAGTTTTACTCTTTTATCCCAGTCCGCCTGGCCGTACTCTTTTACATAAGCCGTCTTGAACCAGTCTGTTGCCATGTGATAATAATCAGCATCCAGTTCCTTATAACCAGCTTTCAAATTCCTGATCATAACGATTGTAGGACTTGAACCGGCCTGCATTTTTACCAACACACCAAAAGAAAAGGGAGAATTCAGTTTTGTATACAGCAATACTGCTTTTCTGGCTTCCGCCATGTAATCCGACATTTGGCCGTCTTTTACCACCGTAATAGTCAACAGAAAAAGATCAGCCTTTACATCACCCTTATAACTTAATGTATCAACCCAGCGGACAAGCATATTATCTTTTGCAGGCTCAATCAGGGATGAAAAACTTTTTTCCATGTCCAGGCTATGCTCCTTCGCAGTGGACAGCGTTGTATCCATACTTGCGTAGGAAACAGGTCCCTGCACGATGACATAAGATCCGGTTTCCGGACCACTGACCACTTCATACACTTCTCTTTTGTCAGATCCGTTATGAAATTTCACTACGTGTGATTTCCAGCTATCCTCAAAAGCAGAAGTCATTCCGGCTTTTGGCGTAAGCGTGGTAACCCTGTAAAGCGTTTTTCCCTGGCCGTTAGCGAAGAAAGCGAGGGCAATGAATAGCCACATAAAAAAAACTTTTCTCATGTTGTGGGTTTTTAAAAAGGTTAAAAATAATTTCCGGAACAGTTTGGCTCAGGTACAAAATGAAAATCAGAAAATCCTGAATGTAGGGGCAGAAAGAATTCGCTGAAGAAGAATGACCGGTTAAGATATGGATTATAACGACAAAATAAAAATCAATTCAACAGTCAACAGTCAACGGTCAACGGTTATCGGTTATCGGTTATCGGTCATCGGTCATCGGTCAACGGTCAACGTCATCCCTATATTTGATTCGATGCAAATTGATCTTCGTAACAGGCGCCACAACCAGCGGAACTTTTTCAACAACGGCCTGGTCGCTGTCAATGCCGTAGGCTTCGGGATCGGACTGTGCCAGTTTGATGAGACTGAAATAGGTATTCAGAATAAATCCTTCCCTGAAACGGAATTCATTGTCGTACGACAGGAACCGTTCCAGAATAACGAACCTGAAATCATTGGATCCGCTTTTATGTAATGCAGGGAATCTATTGTCGGGATCGATTTCTTTATTTGCGATCAGCTCTTCGACAACCTTGCGGAACATAACGCCAATTTTTGGTTGTATCCTGAAGCCCAGATGAAAATCGACGCGCATGATTTTATTTTTCAGTAAGTGCTCCACACTGTATTCCATCGTATAGGGATCGTCTGACCTGCCAATATTCAGGAGCCAGTAAACGTCTGCCCTTTTGGTCGTGTGACTGAAGATCGATTCGATGATTCTTTTCTCGATCTGTTTGTGACTGCCGGCCTTGGTCAGGTAGACCAGGTGGTTGGCGAATTTGGGAATGTTTTTATCATTGCTGAGTTGTTCCAGCGACTCAAAATAATCTTTAATGTATACAAAGGTCAGCAACTTCAGTGTCATCTTTCGGGCATTATACCAGACCCACATTGTCGTGATCAAACCAAATTCAAAAACAAGGAAGAATAATCTTTTCAGCAGCTTCACAATATTGGCCACGAAGAAACTGGATTCCACACAGAGAAAAATGGTGATTATGGCGCCGACCAGCCAAAATGGATAGTGTTTCTTGTACCGTAAAAAATAAGATACCAACACCGTGGTCATCAGCATCGCCACGGTAATGGAAAAACCGTAGGCAGCCGTCATCGCTTCGCTGGTCCTGAAATAAACGACCACCAGGAGGCAGCCCACAAATAAAATCCAGTTAATACTGGGAATATAAATCTGGCCCCGGATGTTGGTCGGATATTTCAATTTGACCCTTGGCCAGAAACCCAGGCCGATGGCTTCACTGATCAGGGTGAATGAACCACTGATCAGGGCCTGGCTCGCAATGATGGACGCGATTGTTGCAATCAACACACTGGGCAGCAGGAACCAGCTGGGGACAATCGCGAAAAAAGGGTTGATGCCTTTCAGCGATTGATTCTGGTTAACCAAAGCCCAGGCGCCCTGACCAAGATAGTTTAATACCAGTGTGGTCTTTACAAAAATCCAGCTCACCCGTATATTCGCTTTCCCGCAATGACCGAGATCAGAGTAGAGCGCTTCAGCACCGGTGGTACACAGAAAAACAGCACCCAATAACCAAAAGCCTTTCGGATGCAGCGTGAGCAGCTCAATTCCATAGACCGGATTTAATGCAGTAAAAATTCTCGGGTAGTGAATCACCTGGCTAATGCCCAGTACTCCCAACATGGAGAACCAAAGAAACATGAAGGGTCCAAAAGAAGCGCCTACTATTTTCGTTCCGAAACGTTGGAAAATAAACAACAGCAAAAGTATAATCAACACGATTTCCATCACCAGGCTGTTGCCGGGAATGATATGTGTTTCCAGTCCTTTCACCATATTCAATCCTTCTATCGCTGAGGTTACGGTGATGGGTGGCGTAATGATACCATCAGCCAGCAGGGTACCGGCGCCAATGATAGCCGGATAGACCAGATGTTTGCTATATCTCCGAACCAGCGAATACAATGAAAAAACACCACCTTCACCATGGTTATCCGCCTGCAGTGTGATGAGCACATATTTAAATGTCGTCTGTAGGGTTAAAGTCCAGAAAATACAGGAGATGGCGCCAAATACAAGGCCCTCGTCCACCCGGCCGCCTTCCGTGAGTATGGTCTGAAAAGTATAGAGGGGTGAGGTTCCGATATCACCATAGATAATACCCAGCGCAATAAGGAGCCCGGCTACGGAAGTTCGTCTGTTCGGGGAGCTCATGGCAAGCGGTCTATCCTATAAAGGTATTGATTGATTGTATTAAAAAAAGAAAGCCGCCCATGAGGGCAGCTGCTCTTTATTATGTTTGAAAGCAAATGATTATTTGCTTCCGAATATGTAAAATACACCGACCTGGAAAACACTGTTCTTAACTGTTTGCCCTGCATCTGCCTGGGCAGCAATATTCGTCAGACCCAGGTTATACCGGGCATTTATACCAGCAGGAATAGAAGATAACTGGTAACCTACACCGAAAGCCCAGCTAAAATCAGTGGATTTATAGGAAGATTTAACATCCTGACTTACCCCGCCCGCCTTAACATTGGCTGCAAGTAGAAATCCAACCTGCGGACCTGTTTCGGCAAAAAGACCAGAACTGTGGCGATATTGAAACAGCACCGGCACATTCAGGTAGGATTGATTGACGGTGAAATCTCCCTCGTTCACTGATGCTTTCGCACCTTGTCCTGAATAAACAAGTTCAGGCTGCAGGAAAAACGAATTGAATAAAGGGACACGTGCAAATGCACCTCCATTAAAATCTACTTTCGATTTTACTCCATCTACTGCATTACCTGTGAGTGTTGCAAAGTTGGCACCTGCTTTCACTCCGAATTGAACCTGGGCGTTCGCTGAAAAAAAAGCGCCTGCCGACAAAACCAAAACAAAAAGTTTTTTCATACGATGATTTTAATTTTAAAAAAAATGGGCCAGTTTGATTTTTTTTGGCCCAAGCATATGTATTTAACGCCCGGAGATGATTATTATTTTAATATAATATCACCGTTTCAGATGCCTGAATTAAAGTGGATTTGATCTTGTAAACGCCTATAAATACTGCCTTTGACATTCCCACAATGGGAAATTTTCCAAATTTTATTCACCCCCCCGCATTAGCCCAGGGACTACCATCACGCTTTATCAGCAATCTGCGGTCTTGATTCCGCAATTTTTTGCGATGATATCCAAAAATGAGCGATGGAATTGAATACCGCCATTGCTGACTTCCTGCCCCGGAATGGTGTCTGACTTAATTGTTTTAAATGTATTAACCTGATCGTAATCTCTCTTTCACGCTGTTCTAAAAGTTCGGCTATTCTGGTTTTCCCTCTTCTGGTGAGCTGGTAGACAGGCAGGTCTGCAATCCGAACCGGCAAAAATAATCCCTCGATGATCAGCTGATTAAATTTAGAATCATACAAATTCCAGTTGTGCTCAAAAAGCTTATTGAAATCCCTGGTTGGAACTTTTTTGTTTTGCCTCACAGTTATCAGTATTTCAAGTTCCAGGGTTTTACTATTTTCCATGGATGCTGTTTTAATGGTATAAGACAAAAAAGCAGTATCATAAAATACAAAAAGTTTTTATGGATTCAAAGCATTTGGCGTTGCAGTAACAACACGATTGTTTTATCGAAAAAATACCGGGTTATGGTAAATTCCGAAGCAGTTGACTGGTTTGAAAAATTCGATATTTCTCAGCTACTTTCCTCCTATTTCTTTACCTTGAAGCAACGATTGAACCCATGATCGCGTTATTATTATAAAGCCAGATGATAAAACTGAATACGATTCGCGCGGCCTCATTATTCCTGCTACTGGCAGCAGGATGCAATAAGAGCAATTCAGGAACTACAAACTCCCCCAATTCATTTCCCAAAACCATCGGCGACAGCTGGCTCTATCTGGTGAAGGACACTACGGTTCAGGGAAATGTGATTACGGGTACTACACAATATAATGTGGATGTCCAGATCGTGGGTTCTGTAAAATGGTCCAATGGAATAACCGCAGCGATCTGGCAATACCAGTACCCGGGATCGACCGACAGCAATTATGTTTATCAAACCGGAGATACCATCCGGTTTACTGACCGGACAAATACAACGATCGTCAGGCAATATATTTTGCCCTTTGCTTCCGGTTCATCCTGGCCCTATGTGCCGGGCATTGGGAAGGTAACCGTAGCCGGACCACATGCCAAAACCGTCGGGAATAATGTCTACGACAGCGCATGGCAGATTTTTGGACCCGCTGGTATACCTGATGCAATTTTTACCGTTGACGAATGGTATAAGGATAATATCGGATTCGTGAACCTCTATATCAATCCCTCCGGCGAGCTGATCAACATCAAACATTTCCAGGAATGGTCCCTGGTTAGTTACCAGATTAAATAAGAATCATTTCGTTACATCTCCGGGTCGCAAAACACCCTTGATTTGTCATTTACGCCCAGCGTCCAAATTGTATTTCAATCGCATCTTTGTATCGTCATCTAACAAATAAAAACTACAAGAATGAAAACGATTGAAATCATCTCGCTGCGGGTATCCGATCAGCAAAAATCGAAAGAGTTTTATATGAAGCTTGGATTTGAGCTCATCGTGGAAGCGCCGATGGGTAATGGAGAAACCTGGGTCCAGCTGGGACTGCCCGGTCAGACCACTTCCATCTCGCTGATGAACTTCCAGGGCATTATTTTAGAAACTGAGGATATAGAAAGAGAAATCAGGGGACTGAAAACGAAGGGTATTGAAGCAGGAAAAACCGATGATACACCCTGGGGCAAATTCTCCCAGATAAAGGACCTGGACGGAAATGCGTTAACCTTACATCAAAAATAAATCGCTATGTCATTCCAGGCATATATAGACAATATCAAGGCAAAGACAGGTAAAACACCTGCCGACTTTAAGAAACTGGCCACCCAAAAAGGCTTTTTGGAAAAAGGAAATGGTAAGCCAACAGTAAAAGCAGGAGAAATTGTAAAATGGCTGAAAGCAGATTTCGATCTGGGTCATGGACATGCTATGGCCATTTACGCCACATTTAAGGGAATGAAATAGGCAATTCAACGCCGACTGTCCCTTTAATGGTTATTTTAGCAGTAATTAAGCGTTTCCAAACAGCTTACTTATGAAACGGTTATTGCTAATCACCATTTCCATTTGGATCAGTCTGACTTCCTGTACGCAAAATGCCATTCGACAAAAAACAGATTCTGTTTCCCGACTCGTTATAAAGGAATTCAACTTAAAAAACACTACGGGTCTCTATGCGTTGACAGGCGATGGTTTTAAAAAAGCGCTGACTTACGAATCATTTTCATCCATTTGCCAGAATAATTTATTCCCTCTGGGAGAAATGAAGGAAGCACCGTTTGAAAAAGAAACCAACGGGATATGTAGTTACAAAGCTGTTTTTAAGTCAATGAATCTTGCACTGCTCATTGGGCTGGATAAAACGGGAAAGATTGAAACCTTTCTGTTTAAACCTTATGTTGATGAAAACGCTAAAAAAAATGTCAAAGTTGCATCGACAAACCCATTGATTTCACTGCTCGATAAAAAAGTCGACGAAGCTGCACAGCCCTATGTCAGCATACTTGCCACAACCGGTCTGAGTATCGGGATATTAAATAAAGGGAAATTCGTTTATTACAATTATGGAGAAACCGCTAAGGGAAATGGTCAGCTGCCCAATGAGCATACTATTTTTGAAATCGGATCAATCTCAAAAACATTCACGGCAATACTTTTCGCTGATGCAATAGAAAAAGGCAAAGTAAAACCGGATGATCCGGCGAGCGTTTATCTCCCCGATTCCATACCGGCTTTAGCATACGAAGGGGTGCCGGTCTTACTCAAAAACTTATCCAACCACAGTTCCGGTATTCCGAGGATGCCCAATAATTTTCATCCGGCTGACCCTGAAGATCCATATAAGGATTATGATGATCCTGATTTATTCAGCTTTTACAAAACCTTCAAATTGACCCGCAAACCCGGTGCGTTATTTGAATATTCAAATCTCGCTGCGGGAACACTGGGTGTGATTTTAGAAAGGGT
>JBGPBW010000020.1:0-32603 GCA_041481385.1 Puia sp. | reverse complement strand
TAAATACTGACGCTAACTGCGTTACACACCTGCCCGAATGTTTGCAGAATTCCGGTTTCCAAACCACATAGATCTCTTCATTGGGGTATTTAATTTGTTTTTCAGTTTCAGCTCCGTCGTATACAAATGTCCTGATGATCACCTCGCCCTGCAGAATTTTTGAAATCGGGCAGGCTTTGGCAATACTCATCAGTTTCTCCCTTTGTTGATCGGTTACCGGGCTTAGAAATTTGATATCTTCATCAATAATAGTGACCGTCTTGTCGTCCTTAACATTCTGGAACAGGTTGGATTCTATGGAAATAGCCGGAATATCCCAGCCCTTCCGGTCAATGTACATACGCAGGGTCATCAGGATGCAGGAAACTACCGAGAATAACATTAAACTATATGGATCAGGGCCCAGGTCTTTTCCACCGGCCGACTCCGGTTCATCGGCAATCAGTTTCCCATTTCGCCAGGTTATCGAACACCGGTATTTTTCCTGACCAATTTCTCCGCCGACGGGTTTATCAAATTTATAGTTCATAGTTTTAGGTTAGTTCGTAAATGTTATGACGATATCAATCCTGGTAATTTAATGATATTTAGGATGACGATAAAATTCGCCGGATAGTTGCAATTTTGCATATTACCGGTCTTGTATAATAAAATGATTCACATATGGAAGAAATGGAAGTGCCAACAGAACACCTGCACGAAACCATCGAAGAAGAGGTAGAGGAAGCTGTTGAGAAGAAAGAGAGAAAGGGCAGTATGGCGATTGCGATTTCCACTGCACTAATGGCGGTATTTGCCGCTCTGGCCAGTCTCCTGGCGGGCCACCACGCCGATGAAGCGGTAATCGAACAGATACGTGCTTCCGATCAATGGGCTTTTTATCAGGCCAAGGGAATAAAAGATGAAATTTTATTATTATCCAATATTCCGGATAAAGCATCACGTAGTGCAAAATACAAATCGGACCAGGCGGAAATTCAAAAAAAGGCCAGGGAATCTGAGGATGCTTCCCATATTCACCTGGAGCATCATTCTATTTTAGCCCGGGCTGTAACCCTTTTCCAGATTGCCATTGCCATATCTGCCATCGCGATACTGACCAGGAAAAAGATGCTTTGGTTTGTGAGCCTGGGTATATCCTGTGTGGGGCTATTTTATTTTGTAACGGGAATTTTTTGATTCAGATAATTGCAGCCCAAACCTATTGTACATGAATCGACCGCTAAGGAGACGATCATTGATTATTGTATTGCTCATGATGTTTATCACGGCCGGTGTTGCACAAGTGTCCATCTGGCAATCGAAACAATTCAATATATACAGAGACAGTATTGTACAGCAACATCAGTTTACGGCCAGGGCGGTTTCATCAACTGAAATGGTATCCAATTATCAAAGCCCGGCAAATGCGTTTATCAGTCCGAAAATCAGTTTCAAATTCAGCATCAATGGAAAGGACAACGAAATGCCTTCAGGCAGGGATCATCATTACAATGATCTTTCGACAAACGGTTATGCCGAAACGCCTCTCATTGTTTTCGGTAAGCAATATATAGATTCATCCTCGGTTCCGGATGATGCTGCCCTTGCAGCCAATACCAAACTCAAAATAAGGCTGGATATGCGCGGGGTCTTATCACAGCTGAAAGAAAAGGGATACTATACAACTTTCAAAGGTGATAAGATTTATAAAGAAGATCTGAAGGCCGTTTATGTTGCCGGAAATACGGCTCCGCTGATCTGGGATTTTGACAACCTCGTGAATCACCCGCCCCTGCAATTGAAGGATGAAGACGGTGACGGCATTTATGAAACCACATTGACGATGAATGTTGCGAAGGAAAAACCGAACACGGTTCCTGAATGGAAGTTGACAAAGGATATCAGTGCTTTTCCCCAGTACCAGTCTGACTATCCCATGGCCAATGCGATCTATAATTTATCACTGGAGGAAATGCAGAAAGCCATTGAGCCCGACAGTACATTCAGGACCGGTAAGGAATGGGCGGGCGTATGGACACGGGATATCAGCTACAGTATTATTTTATCCATGGCTTATATGCAGCCAAGGGTTGCAAAAAATAGCCTGCTGAAAAAAGTAAATAAAAAGGGAAGGATCATACAAGACACAGGCAGTGGGGGTGCATGGCCGGTTTCCACCGACCGTATGATATGGGCCGTTGCAGCTTTTGAATTGTATAAAGTGACCGGTGATAAAGACTGGCTTAAACAGGCTTATGAAATCGTTAGGAATTCTATTGACGACGATCTTCACAATATATATGATAGTGAAACGGGACTGGCAAAGGGCGAGTCTTCTTTTCTGGACTGGCGGGAACAGACCTATCCCAAATGGATGCAACCGGCTGATATCTACAGTTCTGAAAATTTAGGTACTAATGCCGTGCATTATGAAGCCAATATGGTTCTTTCACAGATGGCAGATCTGCTTGGTGACCCGAATACCGCAAACATATATAAGAGTAATGCAGTAAAAATTAAAGCGGGCATCAATAAATATTTATGGCAGGCGGCAAAAGGATATTATGGTCAATATCTTTATGGGAGAAATTATTCTATTCCGTCGCCCCGTTCAGAAGCATTAGGAGAAGCATTGACCGTGTTGTTTGACATTGCCGATTCTTCCAAACAACAACAGATCATCAGCCATACACCCATAACTGCATTCGGCATTTCCTGCATTTATCCCCAGATACCGGGAATTCCACCTTACCATAATAATGCCGTTTGGCCTTTTGTTCAAACCTATTGGCTTTGGGCAGCGGCCAAAGCAGGAAATGAAAAATCGGTAATGGAAAGCATCAGTGCGATTTACCGGCCTGCAGCGATGTTTCTGACCAACAAAGAAAATTTCGTTGCAGACAATGGCGATTTCCAGGGTACTCAGATCAATTCGAGTAATATGTTGTGGAGTCTTTCCGGAAATATCAGCATCATTCACAAACTGATCTTCGGTATTTCATTTACGACGGAGGGACTTTTGTTTAAACCCTTTGTTCCGAGGGCATGGCAGGGAGAAAGATCGCTGAACCATTTTGCATATCGAAAGGCCATGCTCAATATTGAAATGGAAGGATACGGAAATCAGATTGCTGCATGCACTATTGATGGCAGACGAATTGATAAAGCATTCATCCCGGATACGCTTACGGGAACGCATATGATCAAAATCGTTCTGGCAAACAATCAAATTCCGGGCAGCGGGATCAATGAAGTAGAAAATGCCTGGTCTCCGGTTACTCCTGTCGTGAGTTGGTCGTCAGATACCTTGCGCTGGCAATCCATACCAGAAGTAAAAAATTATTCGGTCTTTAAAAATGGGGTACTCTTACAGAATACATTAGCTACTTATATACCGTTCAAGGTTAGTGGTTATGCCAACCTTCAGGTCATCGCCTGGGGCGAGAATGGCTTTGGATCTTTTGCCAGTGAACCTGCGGTCGTCATGTCGCCAGGTATTGAACAGGTTTACGAATTGGAAAATTATGCTGAAAGGTTTGAAGTTCCTTATAAAGGATATACAGGGAATGGTTTTGTGGAAATCAGTAAGGATGTTAACAGGACCATCAATATTCCCGTTAACGTAAAGGAAACCGGATATTATGCCATCGACTTTCGATACTCGAACGGAAACGGGCCTGTGAATACCGAAAATAAATGCGCGATCAGAACACTCGAGGTAAATGGAAAATTTGCAGGTACCATCGTGATGCCGCAAAGAGGCAGGGAAGAGTGGTCGAACTGGGGATACAGTAATTCAGTGAAAGTAAAACTTATGAAAGGCCGCAATACCCTCTCCATCCGGTTTGCAGATTATAATGAAAATATGAATGGAAAAATCAACCAGGCCATGCTGGACCATTTGCGGGTCATCCGGCTGAATAACAAATAATAATTCTTTTGACGATAAGAGAATACTTACATTTATTCTGAATTCTACCCACTGTCAACCCGCCCTTCTTTACCCTGTACATTTCTAATCTATAAAACTTCAAGCATGAAAAAAACGATTGCCATGGCTTTAGCCATTTCTATGTTCCTAGCCTGCTCAAGTCCAAAAACCGAGGACAAACCTGCAGCCACAAATGATTCTGCCGTTGTTGCGCCCACAAAACCACAACCTACAGAAATTGCAGACCAAAAGTATGTCGATGTAGGTAAAAGCGGAAATGCTGCGCTGTCATCCGGCAATATCGATGCCTGGATGAATAGTTTCGCAGACAATGCTGTGTACATATGGAATAACGGCGACAGCCTTTCAGGAAAGCCGGCCATCAGCGCTTATTGGAAAAAAAGAAGGGGTGATGTGATCGATTCCATCAATTTCAGCATGGACATCTGGTTAGCAGTAAAAGTGAATGAGCCCCAAAATGCTGCACACCTTCCGGGGATTTGGTTATTGGGCTGGTATCAAACGAAGGCAAAATACAAAACGGGCAAAAGTATGATGCAATGGATCCATACCGCCATGCATTTTGACGCCAGCGACAAAATTGACCGCGTGATTCAATTCCTGGACAGGGCGCCCATTAACGCCGCCACGAAAAAGTAATTTGTCCGGAATATTTTAATCCAGGAAACGGCATGGCAACATGCCGTTTTTTATTTTTTTTGAATGAACTTGGTCCTGTCAAGTTTGCTATTATGAAAAAAAACCTGCTTTTATTCTTTTTTATCGGCCTTTGTTCAGCAGGGATAAATTGCCATCAACCTGCTGCGACGCCGGTTTCCGATAAAAAATGGTGGAAGGAGGCGGTCGTTTACCAGATCTATCCCCGCAGTTTTAAAGACAGCGACGGAGACGGGATCGGCGATCTCAAAGGCATTATCTCCAAACTGGATTATATCAAGAGTCTGGGTATTAATGTGGTCTGGCTGAATCCCATCTACAGTTCCCCCAATGATGATAATGGCTATGATGTGAGTGATTATCGGAATATCATGAAAGACTTTGGAACGATGGCCGATTTCGATTCGCTTATTAACGGTATGCATAGGCGGGGAATTAAATTGGTTATGGATCTTGTAGTGAATCACAGCAGCGATGAACACGAATGGTTTAAACAAAGCCGGAGTTCCAGAACCAATCCATACCGGAATTATTACCACTGGTGGAATGCGGAAAAAGGCGCACCACCACCACGGTACAGTTTGTTCGATATCAACCATGATGCCTGGCGTTATGATTCAGCAACGAATGCGTTCTACCTGCATTATTTTTCAAGGAAACAGCCGGATTTGAACTGGGAGAATCCGGATTTGCGGAAGGAAGTATATGCCATCATGAAGTTTTGGGCAGACAAAGGAATCGACGGATTCCGGCTGGATGCTTTTCGGTTTGCTGCAAAGGACACCAGCTTTCCGGTTTTCCCGACCGGCTATGAGCAGAAATTCCAATTGTATTATGCTATGGGTCCGCACCTGCATGACTACCTCAAAGAAATGAATCAGGAAGTGTTCAGCCATTATGATGTAATGAGTGTTGCAGAAGGCGCTGGAAATTCATTTGAAGATGCCCATGATCTTGTCGATGCGGATCGTAACGAATTAAATATGGCCTATGCTTTCGATGGCGTGGATATTGCCAAACCGGAGGGATACAGTCTTTTACATTTTAAGGAAGTATTCAGTCGTTGGGATAGTGCTTTTGCCGGGAACGGCTGGCTTTCGATTTTCCTTTCCAATCACGACCAGGCCAGGCTGGTAAGCCGCTTTGGAAATGACGAACCTGAGTTTAGAGACCTTTCGGCCAAAATGCTCGCGACTTTTCTGATGACCATGCGGGGCACACCTTACTATTATAATGGCGATGAGCTGGGTATGACCAATATCCGGTTTACGAAAATCGCCGACTACCGGGACATGTCGATAAAAAATGAGTACCAGCATCAGAAAGATACCGGGGGCGATACCCTTCAGTTTCTGGAACGCTCAAAATTTGAAAGCCGGGATAATGGCAGAACACCCTTTCAATGGGATAGTGGTCTGAATGCGGGCTTTACCACCGGCACGCCCTGGATTCATGTTAATCCCAATTACATCTACATCAATGCAGCACTGGAAGAGAAAGACCCGAATAGTTGTCTGAATTATTTCAGGAAGCTGGTGCATTTCAGGAAAAATAATCCCGTATTGGTCTACGGGAAATACGAGCTGCTGGACAAAAATAATCCGCAGGTTTATGCGTATATGAGAGAGGAAGAGGGCAGGAAAATGCTCGTCCTGTTAAATTTTTCTGCAAAAAATGCAGAGACTGACCTGAAACGCTCTCTGGCAACAGCAAAACCATTGCTCTCCAATTATCCTGAAGACCAGGTGAAACCCGGCAGTCAAAATGGATTTATACTGAGACCCTATGAAGCGGTCATATTTCAGTTGCAATAAAAATGAACATGAAAAAGATATGTAGTATTTATTTGCTCCTGTTCGGAGTTCTTGTTTCGCAAGCCCAGCGAAAACCAATCCGTCTGATTGTACGCGGAGATGATATGGGATACACGCATTCGGGCAACCTGGCGCTGATCAAATGTTATACTTCGGGCATCGAAACCTCGATTGAAGTGCTCGTGGCTTCGCCCTGGTTTCCGGAAGCAGTCAGGATGCTGGAAGAAAATCCAGGTGTGGATGTGGGCATACATCTGGACCTGACCAGCGAGTGGGAGAATATCAAATGGCGGCCATTGTCAGACTGTCCAAGCCTGAAAGAAACCGGTGGTTATTTTTTTCCGATGGTCTTCCCCAATAAGAATTATCCGGGCAGGTCACTTTCTGAAAATAAATGGAAAATAGAAGACGTGGAAAGGGAATTCAGGGCACAGATTGAACTCGCGATAAAATATATTCCCCGCATCAGTCATTTATCCGCGCATATGGGCTGCACCCATTTATCTCCTGAAGTAGGCGCCCTTGCAAAAAAACTGGCAAAGGAATACCATATTCCTGTAGATCCGGATTTTGAAGTGAAAGGACTCGTCGGTTATGATGGACCCAGTAAAACCTCAGAAGAAAAAATTCAGAGTTTTATCAATATGATCAATAAACTGCAGCCGGGAAATACCTATATCTTCCTCGATCATCCGGGTATTAATAATGAAGAGCTGCAAGCGGTCTATCATATCGGTTATGAAGAAGTAGCAACCGACCGGCAGGGTGTTACTGATTTATTTACGAATGAAAAAGTTAAGGCCCTGATTAAAGAAAAGGGGATCGTACTGATCGGCTATCGTGATTTATTATTCTGATCAGACCAGAAATGTCAAACAAGAACCCGCTTCAGGGGAAGTTTATCTTTTTGTTCAATAAAAAGAGGTGAATATTCTAAGATCGTATCGGAACTGTCCAACCCGTAAGCTTTTTGATCGCTCTGTGCAATCCCTTTAATTCTGAAATAGGCATCCAGGATGAAATCCTCTTTCATCGGTAATTCATTTTCTACTGACAGGAATCTTTCGATAATGACGTAGGAGATGTCGGCATGAAAGTTTTCCTTCTGCATGGATTCGTATTTACATACAAATTGAAGTTCGTGATTCTGAACAAGCTCTTGCATGACTTTCTTGAAAAACTTATTTATACGGGGTTGCACTCGGAAACCCAGCCTGAATTCCACGCGGATTAGTTTGTCTTTGATGATTTCAACCACCGAATACTCCATGGTATAAGGTGCATCCGATATGTCGATGTGAATAAACCAGTATACATCTGCCCTTTTTGGTTTCTTATTTAAAATGGAATCGATGATTCGTTGTTCGATCTGCATTTCCATATTGGCCTTGGTGAGATAAACCAGGTGGGTGGCGTATTTTGGAATATCCCTGTCGTTACTGAGTTCAATCAGGTCCCGGCTGTATTTGCTGATATTCACAAAATTCAGATAGCGGTTGGTAATGCGCCGGGCATTAAACCAGATATACATCACGAAGACGAGTCCAAATTCGAAGAAGAGAAACATCCACCGCTGTTTGATCTTTGCCACATTGGCTATAAAAAATGCGGTTTCAACGGTGAAAAAGATACCTATGATGGCCAGTATCAGCACCATATGCCATTTCCGTACAAATTTCATGTATCCAAACATAAGAGCCGTGGTCATCATCATTGCAATGATGATCGAGAATCCATAAGCGGCTTCCATATGTTCAGATTTGCGGAAGTAAAACATCATCAGAATACACCCGAACCAAAGCATGGTGTTGATACTGGGAATATAGATCTGCCCTTTAATGGTTGTGGGAAATTTTATTTTAACCTTGGGCCAGAGATTCATGCTGATCGCCTCGCTGATCAAGGTGAAGGAGCCGCTGATTAATGCCTGGCTGGCGATGATGGTAGCCAGTGTCGCGATGATGATACCGGAAAGCAAAAACCAATGTGGCATTAATTCATAAAAGGGATTGAGGCCATTCAGTTTACCGGTATTTTGGGTGAGGATCCATGCACCCTGCCCCATATAGTTCACAACAAGCGCCAGTTTTACGAATATCCAGGTGAGCCGGATATTTTTTTTACCGCAATGTCCCAAATCACTATATAATGCTTCTGCACCAGTTGTACAAAGAAATACAGCTCCCAGGAGCCAGAATCCTTTGGGATACATGGTTAATAATTCAATGGCATAGTGCGGACTCAACGCAGCCAGAATTCCGGGATTGTGCATAATCGGAATAGCACCCAGCACAAAGATCATAGAGAACCAAATCAGCATGATGGGCCCAAATGAGGAACCTACGATCTTGGTTCCGAAACGCTGAAAGAAAAACAACAGGCTGATGATGGCAATGACTATGCCGACGGTGAGGTTATTGCCGGGCACAATGGAATTTTCCAATCCGTGAACACCGTTCAATCCTTCTACGGCAGAAGCAACAGAGATGGGTGGGGTAATAATTCCGTCCGCTAACAATGTCGCTGCTCCGATGATTGCAGGGATATACGCTTTTTTACCAAATCGCCTGACCAATGCAAATAATGAAAATATCCCACCTTCTCCTTTATTGTCTGCCTGCAGTGTGAGGATAATGTATTTGAACGTTGTTTGTAAAGTCAGCGTCCAGAAAACACAGGAAATACCACCATAGACCAGCAAATGGGAAATGGGCCGGTCACCGATGATGGCTTTAAACACATATAGGGGAGAAGTACCGATGTCGCCATAAATAATTCCCAATGCTACCAATAAGGTGGCCATACTGACTTTTGAAAAATGTCCCTGGCCATTTGTTGCAGTTGTAGTTCCGTGGATCGACATAAACTGACCCGCACGCGCAAATGCAATGCCGGAAAGGGATTCAAAAGAATTCAATTATTAGAACGCAATAGCCATAAGGGTTTCAGCCAGCTTCTTTTTTTGACACCGGCTCATGGATTTTTCAAAACCATTCCAAAATGGCAAGGTAATTTTTCATAATGAAAAAACTATTATATGTTATTGAGCAAATCAGATATAGATGACCCGTACAAAATGGCCTTATGATCAGGCATATGATTTGATTCAAAATGGTTAGTATAGCAATCAAGATTGAAATTGAGTATTATCACAGGCGGGGTTTTTACCCCGCTTAATTTATTTTGTATTCTTCTATTTTTCGATACAGGGTGGTCAGACCGATATTCAGCAGGCGTGCGGCAGCCATTTTATTTCCTTCAGTATAGTTGAGCACACGTTGGATATGCAGTTTCTCCATACTTGATAATTCGAAGGCAGACAGTGCCTGTCCTTTCCGGGAAGAAGTTTGAAAATCCAGCGGCAGGCTGGCCAGGGTTAATTCCTTTTCAGTGGCCAGGATCACCGCCCTTTCGATTATATTTTTTAGCTCGCGGATATTTCCTTTCCAGTCATGGTTAATGAGTGCATCCAGGAATTCGCGGTTCATACCGGTTACCTGGCCGTTGAGTTTAGACGCAAAGATCTTTAGAAAATGTTCCGCCAACAGCGGGATATCTTTTTTTCGTTCACGAAGTGGGGCCAGTTTGATGGTAAATATATTCAGACGGTAAAAAAGATCCTCCCTGAATTTTCCCTCATCCACATCCGTCTGCAGATCACGATTAGTTGCCGTAATAATCCGCACGTTTACGCGGGTTGATTTTGTATCCCCGACCCGGATGAATTCGTTGGTCTCCAGTACGCGTAATAATTTGGCTTGGAGTTCAAAAACCATTTCTCCGATTTCATCGAGGAAAAGGGTACCCCCGTCAGCTTCTTCTATGAGTCCTTTTTTGTCTTTTACTGCACTGGTAAAGGCACCTGCCATATGTCCAAACAATTCGCTTTCGAGAAGTTCTTTATTGAAGGAACTGACGTTGAGCGCTACAAATGGTTGGGTTGCACGTTTACTGCCATAATGTATGGCCTGGGCAAAAACTTCTTTGCCGGTTCCGGTTTCACCTAATAACAATACGGTGGCATCAGTCGGTGCTACTTTTCTCGCCAGTTCAATGGATTCACGGATCAACTCAGACTGGCCCAGGATGTTTTCAAATGTATATTTTTTCTCCACCTGCTTCTCCAACTGCGATACACGTTTCTGGAGTCTCTGTTTTTCAATGGCGCGATCGAGCAGGGGAATGATGCGGTCGTTATCATCGCCTTTCGTGAGATAATCAAAAGCGCCGTTTTTTATGGCCGATACGCCGGCAGGTATGTTTCCATACGCAGTCAACATGATGATTTCGATCAGCGGGAAACGGGATTTGACCTTTTCTATGAAATCGATACCATTGCCATCCGGTAGTTTCACATCGCAGAGGATAACCTGAATGGCTTCCTTTTCCAGTATCCTGAGGCCGGCTTTCAGTGAGTCGGCTTCATAAACGGTATATCCTTCCAGTCCAATGATTCGCTTCAGCAAATGGCGTAATTTTTCTTCGTCATCTATCAGGAGGATATTACCCCGGTTCATTACTCAAATTTGAATCAAAGCTATTGAATTGTCTGATGAGACAAATTGCTTCTTTCCCGGAATTATGCAAAGGCATCATGGTCAGATCACCACGTTTTGATTGTATATTTAATACTGAACCACCGGGAAGACGCAAAACCTAAACCCCGATTAATGAAAAAGATCAAAGCAAGCGGATTGCTGGTCGTCGCTGCAACGGTATTTATATTGACCGGTTTATTTTGTTTTATTGATCCCCTGAAAGCCTACGTGTACCTGGTTAAATTTTCCGGTTTGGCTTTATTGCTGAACGGTGTCGTGCTCCAGGTTGCTTCTTCATCAGCGCATGTTTCATTCGTTGGTGAAAAAAGAAGTATGCGGATAGAAAGTATTGTAGACTTTATTTTTGGATTGATGCTTCTGTTCAATCCGTTTATGACATTTATACTGTACCCGATGCTGATCGGCTATTGGATCCTGTGTTTCGGTCTCATTAAAGTAGGAATATCCCTGCTGATGAGAAAAAAAGTTCGCAGCTGGCTTATTATATTGGCCGTTGGTCTGCTTGCTGTTGCATTTGGCATTGGGATCATCAATGCACCTTCAACCCGTGCCAAGGACATTACCCTGATTATCGGGGCATTTTTTGTAATTCTGGGTTCGGTTTTAATTTATGATGCGATCAAATTGAAACGCATGCATGAAACCGTCGATCTGCTTTTTTAACGAATAGCGTTAATGGGTAGTATTTGTTTTGTCCAGGGCGGCTTTCAAACCGGCGGCAAGTTTTTCCGGTGTGTTCACTGCCCAGAAATGCAGCATGAACAAACGCGGATTGTCATATAACATATGATTGTGAACTGCAGTTACAACAATATTATTTTCAGTAAGCGCCTGGATCACCGGATTTACTTCATCGGCCAGTAAAACGAAATCTCCCGTTATACCAGCACGGTTACCATCCATTTGGAAATTTATTCCGGTAGCCATACCCATGGCCGGAGGCATCTCCATACCACTTTCCTGTAAATTTTCTTTTCGGGGAAAACTGTATTGCAGTAAAAGGCCATTGTGTTTTCCTGTTTTACCCAGGATGACTTCTACTTTTGACCAATCCGGATTCGTTACCACAGTCTGCGCGACCGGTGGTGCCAAAGGTGTACCGGTAACTGCCAGCACTGACTTTATCGCTGCGGCGAGTTGCAAAGGATCCCCCTTGCCAGAAAAATGAATGTATTTGATGGGCGGATTCTCGTTTGTCAGGTGATTATGGATAGCAGTGATAGAAAGTTTCGAAGTTACAAGTTTGGCCACGACATGCCCTTCCTCTGTATCCAGAAGGACCAGGTCGCCCATCATCATCGATTCATGCCCCATGGAATAAATGCCGATCCAGGAAGTAAGGGCCAGCCCGGGAGCAACTGCAAAATCACCGATCGTGACCTTTAAATCACTTCGGGGAAATGTAATTCGGTATACCTGTCCGGAAACCGTTCCTTTTTTCCCGAATACGTTGTTCAGTCCCAGAGAATCTACCTGGCCAAAACAGTTAATTGAAAAGGCCATAGACAGGAGAACCAAACGCCATGGATTGCAGATTGTCTTTTTCATTTTGAATATTTGTTAATGATCGGTTATCTAGAGAATGAGTTTTATGATGAGTCCGGCCAAAGCTGCAAAGGCAATAATCAGTGGTTCTTTTATTTTTTTGAAATAGATCATCGTTACTAAGGTTAAAATCCCGATCAGTGCTGTCGGAATATCCCGAATAGTCCTGAAAGCAATAATAACTACCGCGCCGCCAAGGGCTCCTACTACCGCAGCCGTAATACCATCAACAAACGCTTTGATGGAAGTGTTTTTTGCAAATTTCTTAAAATAGGGAGCGGGCAGAATCGTAAATAAGTAACAAGGCAAAAAAGTTGCCAGACTGGCCGTGACTGCACCCGGAAAACCGGCAAGTAGGTAACCGATAAAGCCGACAGTAATCACAACTGGACCGGGTGTAATCATAGCAACTGCAACCGCATCCACAAATTGATTTTCAGTCAGCCAATGGTACTCGGTTACAACACTACTGTGCAGAAAAGGTACAATGGCAAGTCCGCTCCCGAATACAAAGGCGCCTGCCTTTAGAAAAAAAATTGCGATTTTCCCAAGCATTCCGGTCTCATAAGTCCAAAAACCCGTGCCGGCAAAAAGTAAGACTGACCTGGATCGTTTTGAAAAGTTCACCCATTTCGGAGGCGATTTGATCAACATATAAATCAGCCCGGCAAAAATGAAAAGCAGAATTTCCTCTGATTGTGTTATAACAGTTATTATTCCGGCTGTGAGGTAAAGAAACCAAAGTAACCCGTTCGACCGTAAAGCATTCAGACTGATTTTCCCGACCGACTTTATTGTCAGTTTATAAGAACTCAGTATAATGATTCCTACAACTGCCGCCCCCACGCCATAAAAAACTGCCTGCATCCAATGCAATCCACCGTATAATTTGTACAGGATGCCCAGCGCTACAACCATACAGAATGAAGGAAGAATAAATGCCAGGCCGACAATGGTAGCACCCAGGATTCTGTAATGAACAAAACCGAGATAGATACAAAGCTGGGCTGCCAGTGGGCCCGGTGCGAGTTGTGCCAGGGCCAGCCCCTGTTTATAGTCTTCTGCTGTTATCCATTTCCTGTCTTCCACCAGATCGCGGTGCATGTAACCGACCAATGCAACCGGCCCTCCAAATCCACTATACCCTAATTTGAAAAAATAAATGGTGAGTTGCTTCAGGCTGTAAACGGGCTGGGTATAAGTAGCTGGCTTATCCATTTATCCTTAATTCGGTTTTAAATGGCTAAGATAACTTTATTGTTTTTTCGTGATGCCTTATAAATAACTCAGCCACCATTTATCCCGGTGGGCCGATTTATACCTGTCATACTTTTTACAGAGCGGGTAAAGAAGCAGGACAATACTGATCCATATCAGATAGACAATACCCAGGCTGAATCCATATCCCTGCAGGCTGGGCATTGAACTGATCCATGCATTAAATCCGGTCATGACCGTCCACTGATATCCGGTAAGCACGGCAGCCAGCATGGCAAAAATGTGAATCAGGAATATATGCAGAATATAATAGAATAGCGGCACCCGGCCATATACAGAGATGAAGCGGGTAAAACCATTGGATATTTTTTCCGTCAGTGCCAGAAAAATGAATGCCCCTCCCAGGGTTACCAGCAGATAATCCAGCGACGGTGGATATTTAGAAATATTAATGAATGAAAGAAAGGAAGAGAGAAATGATGATTGTATAGTCCGGGGGTGAAGGTCTCCATACACATTAATGGCCCGCAGGATTACAAAAAAGACCAAAGAACCGATGCCCAACTGCAACAGGATTTTTTTTCGCCTGGCAGGTTCGAAGCCATTTGCAAATATCGACCCGAGGCAATATCCCAAAGCCATCACGCCAGACCAGGGTATGATGTGGTAGGCCTCCCCGATTTGTATGGAACCAATGGAAAACACTTTCCGGTCATGCAACATGCCCCAGAGAAAACCGGATGCATTATGATCCTTGAAATGAATTGGATCCAGCAGGTTATGTCCCACAACCATGATCAGGCCGATCCAGAAAATGAGTTTCCTCGGTAAAAACAATAGTCCTGCCAGTATAATCATACTGAGACCAAGGACCCAGATCACGCCAAAGATGAAAAAATTAAAATGGACATTGAAGAACCAGCCAAAATTCACGATCGTCTCTTCCAGGATGATCAGCCAGAGTCCTCTCTTCACCAGAAATACGGACAGTTCTTTTTTGGTTTTCCGCTGGCCGGAAATAAATGCAGAGGTTCCGGCAAGTAAGATAAATATGGGCGCGCAGAAATGGGTGATCCATCGGGTAAAATACAATACAACTGTGGTTTTTTCTAAATCCAGGGGGTCATATACAAACGCGCCTGCATGAAAATAATCCCGGGTGTGGTCGAGAGCCATGATAATCATGATCAGGCCTCTTAGAATGTCTATGGACTGGATTCGGACTGGTTTAAGTGTATTCATCAGTTGGGTTTGGCGGGATGGAAAGTTATGAAATTCCGGAAATCCGTTAAGGTGCCGGTTTATGAAATCGGTAAGGTGCCGGTTTATGGAAACCGAAGTTCGAAATCAATCGTATTTTTAATAGGCTCTTTTACAACGATTGTTCATCCCAAAAACAAATTTTATGAACTGGAAATTGATTGTTCAACTTTCCTTATTCGGACTGGCTATGGCCATTTCCACGGTATATTGGATCCCCTCCCGACTGGAACCTTTCTTCTGGCTCTTCATTTTTATCATCTGTGCTTATTTGATCGCCCGGAATTGTACGGGGAAATTTTTCCTGCATGGTCTTCTGGTCAGTATACTGAACAGCGTTTGGATCACTGCATTCCACGTTTTACTATATAAGACCTATATAGATGGCCATCCCAAAGAAGCAGAAATGCTCTCGACCATGCCGATGCCCAAACACCCGAGGATGATGATGTTGTTCACTGGACCGGTCATAGGAATTATATCCGGTTTGGTGTTGGGACTATTTGCGTTTGTTGCCTCAAAAATCTGGAAACCCAGGGTAGTTGCCCGATAACCCAATAAAAAAACCACCAGTTTTGCTGGTGGTTTTTATTAGCAGACTATAGGGGGATTAGTTATGCAACATCACTGTATCCAGCGAATGGATCACTCCGTTTGTCGCCTGCACGTCATGGCCTTGAATTTTTGCGCCATCGACGGATGCATTACCGTCTTTTACGTGAACGACCAGATTCTTACCACTCACTGTTTTCAGTTTTTCGCCATCTTTCAGGTCGATAAAATTTATTTTGCCGACAACAACATGATGATTCAATAAATCAACCAGTTTTGTTTTATTTTCCGGCTTTAATAAATTTGCTATTATACTTTTATCGAGTTTTTCAAAGGCAGTATCAGTAGGGGCAAATACAGTAAAAGGACCTTTACCACTAAGCACCTGATCCAATCCTGAAGCAAGAACAGTTTTCTTCAATGTTGTCATGTTCTTTTCCACATTTACAAGCTGCGTGATATTTGACATTTTGTTTTTGTTTATCTGCCGGTAGAATAACCGGCAACAGTGTAATGTAGGGTCCAGCTGAACCACTCCGCTGTTAATGTTCCGCCTTTTCATGCAACTACCGGTTTCAAACTGTTAAAAGGACTCTTTGGGCATTTTCTTACTCAACATGATACCGGATTTATTTTCATGTATATTTAGTAAGTAATATTTTAAAATGAAGAAACTACTTGTCATTGCATTTTTAATTTCACATCTGTTTGTATATTCCCAAATTCCTGAGGAAAAGTATCCTGTTGATTCCGCTTCGGTGGAACATGCCGGTGTTCCAAAAGGAGAACTGATCAAATTATCATTTGATAGTTCGAAAATATTTCCGGGGACTACACGCGATTATTGGATTTACGTGCCTGAACAATATAAACCGGATCAACCGGCCTGCGTATACGTAAATCAGGACGGAATACAGTGGAATGCGCCTACCGTGTTCGACAACCTGATTTACCAAAAACTGATGCCGGTAACCATTGGCATTTTCATCACACCCGGCATTGTAAAGCCGAAGGATCCGGCGGATGCGCTAAATCGTTTCAACCGGAGTTTTGAATATGATGGTCTCGGGGATGCCTATGCGCGTTTTCTGCTTGAAGAAATATTCCCTGCAGCGGAAAAACAACACACGAAAGATGGGAGGCCGATCCGGCTTTCCAAAAATGGAAATGACCGTGCGATCGGGGGGTCCAGTAGTGGTGCAGTCTGCGCTTTTACGGTAGCCTGGGAAAGGCCCCAGGAATTTTCGAAAGTGTTCTCTGCCATCGGAACCTATGTCGGTTTGCGTGGTGCAGATCGTTATCCGACCCTGGTCAGGAAATTTGAACCCCGGCCCATCCGTTTATTTTTGCAGGACGGAGCCAACGATTTGAACATTTATGCGGGTGACTGGTGGATGGCCAATCAGACGATGGAACGCGCACTGATTTTTTCCGGATATGATGTGAAACATGTCTGGGGAGAAGGGCCGCATAGCGGTAAACAGGGAACATCCCTTTTCCCTGAGGCCATGCGCTGGTTGTGGAAGGACTGGCCACAACGGATTCAACCCGGAGTTACCAAAAATCAGGTCTTATCGGATATTCTCATTCCGGGCGAAGATTGGCAACTCGTAGGGCAACATTATACATTTACTGAAGGTGCAGCCGTAAATGCAGCAGGTCATGCTTTTTTCCAGGACATTCCCAATTCCAAAACCTACCAGTTTGATCTGGATGGAAAACTCACTGAACTCAGTCTGAATGCCAAACGTGCGAGCGGGACTTCCTTTGGACCGGATAGCAGGCGATATGTAATTGCCGGTGCTACGAAACAAGTGATAGCGTATGATGAAACCGGCAGGGAAACTGTAATTGCCGACAGCATTTCAGGAAATGATATTGTCGTCGCGTTTAACGGAAATATCTATGTAACCGCTCCGGATGGAATTGATAAACCCAGTAAATTATATCTGATTCGTCCGGATGGGAAAAAAGAGATAGTGGATGAAGGATTGAAATTCGCTAATGGCCTTTGCTTCACCCCGGATCAGACTCAATTATATGTTACGGAGTCTGCAACCCACTGGGTATGGATTTATGATATCGCGCCTGATGGTAAACTGACCTTCAAACAAAAGTATGGCTGGCTGCATGTGCGGGATGTGGACGAGAATGCCTGGTCGGACGGGCTGCGTTGTGATACCGCAGGCAGGGTGTATGTGACTACAAAAATGGGATTGCAGATCATGGATCAGGCAGGCCGCGTCAATGCCATTATCCCCATACCGGCCGGACAGCCTTCGAATCTTTGTTTCGCCGGTAAGGATTTCGATACCATGTATCTAACTGCCGGAGATAAAGTGTACATGCGAAAATTCAGAACCCGCGGAGCAAATAATTTTGACAAGCCGTATAAGCCTGCAACACCAAGACTTTAATTAAGATGTCATCCCCAAGATGTCATCCCCAAGATGTCATCCCCGGGTTGTTGTATTACCTGCAGCATGCGGGCAGGATGAGGGTGGCTGTGCGGGCTGCGCCTGCGGTTGATCTGACGCAGATTGTTGTTTGACGGCCTCTTTCTTGCTGCTATTGGGTTCCAGTTTGTCTTTACTGCAGGATACAAAAGTCAAAAGGAATAAAGTTCCCCAGACGTATAAGTGTATTTTTTTCATTGATAAGCGGTTTAATTGCGGAGGAAAATAAATGGATCCGGTTAATTGTAAAAGGGTTGGTGGGTTTCTTAAAGACGGACTTTTGTTCAAGTCATATATATTCGGGTGCGGACCAAATGGGCGAGGACCGGGAAGATAAAGTTTTGAAATAATAACTGTGAATCGCGCAATTGAATATACCGAATCCGGGGAGGGTGGCCAAATTAATTTTGTGGAGGATTTATTATTTTTTCCAATTGCTTAACCATTCCTGGGCAGTTTCCTTTTCGTCCAGGTCTTTTGCCACCACCTGTTGCAGGAGTTGTTTGGCAGTATCGGCGTCGTCTGGCAGGTTGCGTTTCATATGGGTCAGGGCCTCGTAAAATAAGCCAGGGTTGGAAAACTGTTTGGTGAAGGTTTCCAGCTGTTTAAAATAGAACAATGCTTTATCGTAATCTTTTAACCGTAATGCTGCAAGCCCTGCATATTGCTTGGCCCTGGAGTCGGTGCTATCTTTTTGGCTCATCTGTTCAAAATGTTTCAGGGCCTGTTCCAGCTTTCCATCATTATACAGACTGAGACCGGTCTGCAGGCTGTTGGGGCGGCTGCCCATGGTTACACCCTGAGTCATCAGATTTTTCTTTTCATATTTTGAAGCCAGTTGTTCTGGCGAAGCGGGCTGTTCATAATTATAGATCCCGAAAGTGATTCCGGCAACCGCGGCGGCTGCAGCCATATAATAAACGATCTTTCTGACGGGTGTTGTGCGGGATTTTGATGAAGTTAGCGGGCTTGAAATCTTTGAGGTTGAGATCCCTGACGCCTGGCCTTGTTGATAGAGTTCCCTGAATTGTTGTTTTTTTTCTGACTGATAAACTTCCCGGGCCAATGAGTGAACACTTAGATAAAATGCCACTTCTTCTGCAAAAGCCGGATCCGTTGTTATTCTCGTTTCAAATGCACGGACCTGAACGGGGTCCTGACTGCCTGTAAAATAATCTTCTATAAGTTCTGAATTGTCCATGATTTATTCAACTTTATACAGCTTTCGCAATCTGTCCATGCACCGTAACCTGCTTGTTTTTACAACGTCTGCGGTCTTATATTGCAGAAGGGAGGCGATCTCCCGATCGCTGTAATCCTCTCCCCAGTACAAGAGGAGCTGCCGGCATTTTTCTTCCAGCTGATTCAATTTTTCCCTGAGCAGCTTCCAGTCCGCCTGGTCTATTAATTTCTGAACTACTGATCGGGCAGTATCGGATATGAGCAAAAGTCGTTCAGAAATAGAGTCCGGGCGGTGCACGCTATTCTTATTAGTCGTTCTTTTCCGGAGAAGGTCAACACATTTATTATGGAAAATCTGGTATAGGTAGGTTTTCAGGGAAGCCCGGGCTTCAAATTGCGCACCTTTAATGTTTTGTAACGCGGCCAGAATGGTATCGGAGTAGGCATCAAATGACTCATCTTCCGATAAAGTATGTTTGGTCATGCCTTCACGGATAAAATAAGCGAAACGGCTAAATAATTGTTCTTCGCTTTTTCTTCTGTCAGTCCCACCTAGCCTTAACTGTTCGATTATTTCCTGGTCAGTATAATGAAAAGAGCCAGTGCTGTCCATTATAGTGGGGGTCTTTCATACAATTTATGAAAAAACCAACTGCTTTCCATATTTTCTGTTTCCCTCATTCATAATCTTGCGATAAATCATGTATAACACATTCCGGAATCAATTAAACAACATCCATTCTTCAACAATTAAACCTATCAAAATGAAAAAAGTTCTCTTCGCGCTGTCTATCGGATTTACCTCCATTGCAGCACTCAGCAATGGCGCCTACGCACAGAATTCTGCGATTCCTGTAGCATTTAATGACGCCAAAAGTTTTATGCCGTCCATTCGTTACGTCGCTGCACTTGAAAGCACTGCTAACATGGGCACCTACATTCCTGATGCAAAAAGCATCAATGCCAAAGCCATCAAAGATTTTAAGAGTCGTTTCGAAGGTGCAGACAACGCACAATGGTTTTCTGACCGTAACGGATTTGTGTCCTACTTTGTGAAAGACGGATACGGAAACAGGGCCTTCTACGACAAAAAAGGCCACTGGCAGTATTCTTTGATTTTCTATACTGAAACTAAACTTCCCCGCGATGTTCGGTCTGCTGTAAGATCCACTTATTTTGATCTGAATATTACCCTGGTTGAAGAAGTACAGACTCCCAACGGTAAGGTATACATCGTTCACCTGGAAGACAAATCAAATATCAAGATTCTCAAAGTGAATGACGAAGGTGAAATGGAAATGATGCAAGAACTGATCAAGGAATAATATTAACCCTTAAACCCTTATCCAGCCCCAATCAAGTTGCCTCCGCAGGGAGGCAACTTTTTTATGCCAGAGGCTGGTAATGCATCAGGGCAATGCCCGGATTCAATATACATGCGTCGGTCAATTTCAGTCTTATACTTTCTTTCAGATTATTGAATAGTGGATTTCCTTTTCCTAAAAGAACGGGGTGGATCCAGAGGCAGTATTCATCCACTATCCCCGAAGAGATACAGGAAGAAACCAGTTTGCCACTTCCGAGTATCAATATATTTTTTCCCTGGCGCCTCCTGAGTCTGGCTATTTCCTCTGTTGCTTCACCGTTGACCACCCTTGTATTTTTCCCCAGGGTTTGGGTCAGTTTGCGCGTGAATACAATTTTTTCATGCCGGTTCATCTGATCAGCGATTGCCTGATCCTGACTTGGGAAGTCCTGTTCCAGCGGCCGGAAGGTCCAGTATTTTGACATGGCTTCATAAGTGACCCTTCCGAATATCAGTGTGTCTGTGTCATTCAGCAGTTCAAGTAGTTTTTCGGCCATTTCCTCACTCCAGGATTCCACATGCCAATCCAGTTCATCGCGGGGCCCGGACATAAATCCGTCCAGACTCAGATTCATGGAAACGATTAACTTTCTCATCTTAACGGGGTAAGGCAGCCGTTTTTTTGTGATAAAGGAAATAGGACGCAAAACCCAATGCAATGAAAATAATGATGGGCAGCCATTCTGCTGTTGTCTTCCCTGAGGCATAGTTGCAGTACATAGCACCGATCAAATCGAACATCAGTCCGGCATAAGCCCATTCCTTGAGTCTGGGATATCCTGGAACCAAAATGGCAATGACACCGAGTAATTTGGCAACGCTCAGAAAGGAAATCAAATACGACGGCATATTCAGGCTTTTAAAGAACGCTTCCGCGGGTGCCGGTGCCATTAGGCTTGAAACAGACGAGAAGAGCATCAGCAAAAGAAATAAACCAGTTGTGATCCAGTAAAAAATCCGAATTTTTTTCATGATGATTTTTTTTAAATATCCTGAAACAAAGATAATCGGCACGATTTTTTTTACTGGGGGCAAAAACGACTTGTATGAGGTAGTATGCGACATCATGATTCATTAACTTTATGAACTGAAAATGCCATTATGAAAAAAGTAGCCATTCTGGTTTTGAACGATGCCGTTTCAGCATCCATTGCCGACCCCAGTATTATGTTCAACGGGGTGAATGATTTTCTGGTTGCAGCGGGCAGGGCACCAATCTTTAAAGTACACCTGGTGGGTTTGACGAAAGCTGTCAAACTGCACAATGGCATATTTACCGTACATACTGACACCCTCCTGCAACAAATGAAAAAAGCTGACCTGATCCTGATTCCGGCCCTGGGCGGGGACTTAAAAACAGGTATAATAAAAAATAAAGCATTCATTCCCTGGATTGTAAAGCAGCATAAAAAAGGCGCCGAAGTGGCCAGTCTCTGCGTGGGAGCATTCCTCCTGGCATCCACGGGATTGCTGAACGGCAGGGAATGTTCAAGTCACTGGTTAACTGCCAATCTGTTCCGGGAAATGTTTCCGGAAGTTACCCTGGTCGACGGACGCGTTGTCACAGAGCAGCAGGGCATTTACTCCAGCGGGGGTGCCACTTCATATTGGAACCTGCTCCTGCACCTGGTGGAAAAATATGCAGGCCGGGATATGGCCATCATGGCATCGAAAGTATATGCCCTGGAAATAGACCGAAAAAGCCAGTCCCCATTCATCATGTTCAACGGACAAAAGGAACATGTGGATGAGCCGATCCGACAGGCACAGAATTATATAGAATCCAAAGTGTCCGAACGGATTTCGGTAGGTGAACTGGCTGTAAAATTCGCAATCGGAAGAAGACATTTTGAAAGACGCTTCAAAAAAGCCACCAACAACACACCCGTTGAATATATCCAGCGCGTGAAAATGGAAGCTGCGAAAAAGCATTTTGAAACCAGCAGGAAGAATGTGAATGAAGTCATGTACGATGTTGGATATTCCGACACCAAAGCCTTCCGTACGATGTTCAAAAAAATTACCGGGCTCTCTCCACTTGACTATAAGAATAGGTACAATATGCAGGCGGTCTGATTAATTTCAATGTCTTACCTTTTCAACAAATTTCCCTCCATGACCCTGATTATTTTAGGATTGCTGATCTTTATCGCAGGATTTGTAGTCCGTCGCCATCCTTCCGCCATTTCCTCTTTTGGTATTTATCTCCGCTTCGCGGGACTTATTTTAGCTGTGATCGGATTTCTTTCTTCCTGCATCGTCCAGATCGGAACGGGAGAGGTGGGCGTCCAGATTCTTTTTGGAAATGTTCAAAATAATACCCTCGCCAGCGGTCTGCACATCATCAATCCACTGATGGATGTGCAAAAGCTCGACATCAAAACACAGAATTATACGATGAGCGCCATCCACAACGAAGGCGCAAAGGAAGGAGACGACGCCATCCGCGTACTGACTGCAGACGGTTTGGAAGTAGTGATGGATATGACAGTACTATATAAGGTGGTTCCTTCTTCGGCTCCGGACATTTTAAGAAGCACCGGAGTTGATTATACCGACAAGATTGTGCGGCCATTGACGAGGACTAAGATTCGTGATAACGCGGTGTATTATGACGCAGTTGCCCTGTATTCTACCAAAAGGGACGAATTCCAGGATCGCATATTCAAAAGTATTGAAGGGGATTTTAAGATAAGGGGACTTCTATTGGAACAGCTGCTGATCAGGAATATTACCCTGCCGCAGGCCGTGCGGACTAGTATCGAACAAAAAATTTCTGCAGAACAGGACGCTCAGAAAATGCAGTTTGTATTGCAAAAGGAAAGGCAGGAAGCCGAACGCAAACGGGTGGAAGCACAGGGTATTGCCGATTACCAGCGCATCATCAGTGAAAGCCTCACCGATCGCCAGTTGCAATATGAAAGTATTAAAGCCCAGTTGGAAGTGGCCAAATCTGCCAACGCGAAAGTGGTGATCATAGGCAAGGCCGGGGCACCCCTGATCCTGGATACGAAATAATAACTTCCCGAATTATTTTTTTACTTCTGTAACAGGAGAAATCAGTTTACCGTCCCGCAGCCAGTCCGTCATCAGATCAGGCCAGGCTTTCACTGATTGTAAAGAAGACCGGTAGCCCATATTAAACGCATGATCCGCGCGGGCGATGATATGCGCTTCCACAGAAACTTTTGATGCACGATATTTTTCCAGCAGACTGATAACGGTAACTGAACAGCAGGCGTCTTCGTTGCCTGCCACCAGGAAAGCAGGTGGCGCACCTGACGGAACAGTGTCCGGAATAAATAAGGGACCCGGATAAACCTGTATGATAAAGTTAGGCCTGCCGTTCAGACGGTCAACCGGATCCGCAGCCTGTGGATTACCATTCCCTGAACCAAATGCAATCGCATCCACCACTTCGCCGCCGGCAGAAAAACCAAGCATGCCGAGCTTGCTGGTATCGATTTTCCATTCTTTAGCATAACTCCGCACCAGCCGCATAGCGCGGTAAGCATCTTCCTGCGGTTGTTTATCAAGAGAATACGGCGAATTCGGTTCACGAGGTAACCGGTATTTCAGGATGATGGCGGTAATGCCGAGTTTATTAAAAAATTTTGCCGGATCGACACCCTCTGCCTGAAAAACCAATAACCGAAATCCGCCGCCCGGGCAAATAAGTACCGCCGTGCCATTGGCAGTTCCGGCGGGCGGAAAAAAAACCGTGATGGAAGGATTGTTGATATTTTTTACCCAATAATCTTTTGCTTCTTCAGGTTCATTTTTTCTATTTTCAAAACCAGGCGCTCCATTTTTCCAAAGAGGTACCACCAGTGAGTCGGTTTGTGCGTGCAAACAGCTACCCGTTATTATCGAAATGAAAATCACCATATAGTACCGAAAATGATTTATGATCATATAAATCTGAATTTACAATTGAGTAATGGGTTTTCTAAAACAGACCATTCAGGAATTGAAGAGAACTTTTTGTAATTTATTTTACAACGACGTCCAGATATTCAGGATGTCGTTTTAGGAAAATGGCTACAAAAGGACATAATACTTTGGCTTTTATGTGATGCTCTCTTGCCCATTCGAGGCTAAAGCGAGCCAGGGTGGAAGCAATCCCTTTTCCTTCAAGTTTGGCCGGAACTTCTGTATGCATGAGCCAGATCACGCCCTCATGGAAACGGTATTGCAATTCAGCAATTTCACCATCTTCATGAACTTCAAACTGTTGCTGTTCGGTGTTATTGGTAACGGCAGTTGACATATCCTTAAGAATCAGTGAATGTAAAGATTTGCAAATTACTAAACCGATGTCGGATACTGGTCTGGGTCTGTTAGAGCCAATCCGGAAACCAGGGAACTGTTAATATGGCAGTTTACCAGACTATACCATTTAATAATATCACAGATTTGGCCCGTTTTTGGGATTTATTATTATGGAAGGGATATGGACGGCATATCGACGGCACATCGACGTCCAATTCGATCGATGTTTTTTGAACTTCCTGTATGAAGTCAAAATGGCGGGGTGGCATCCGGACGCGGTATTCAGAGTAGGTCGAAAATGGTTTTTTTCAGCTAACGGATATCGATATCCGAGGATTGATGGTCGGTTTTATGTTAAATAAGCTGCTTTTAGGACCGGAGGAAACAATTTGGTAACATTAAGTTAATATGGTTTCAGTGGAATCGGCCCTATTTTGCATGTGTTAAATCAAGCTTTTTATACCATGAACCAAGAATTTCAACTCCATTTTCCGCTGGTCAACCGGGTCGCCCAGATCAGAAAATCGCCTTATTCCCTGGTTATCCTGCGTGAAGGTTTGTATTCTGTTTCTGTCGACAGGTTACCCCTGGTGGAATACTATGTTTTTTTTGACAGTCCGGTAAAGGGCGACCAGATGAAATTCAAGTTTTACAAGACCCTGAGTGATGGAAAATGGTACGACAAAGCTTATTCTGAAGAAGCGGAACTTCATTCTCCTGAATTCGGTATACCCGAAATGAATAAGGAATTAAAAGCCGTTCTGGATGCGCATGAAGTGCAGCATGCCGAACAGAAATCTTTCACACATTAAGTTTCCCACGGTCACCGACACCCCGATTCGGGATTTTCTGATGCATTGTATTCTCAACAGTTTTAGCGGGTTGTTTTTGCCGCTGACGGTTCAGGGACACCAATAATTGGAGCACGGTTTTTTTCTGATCGGTATTTTCTCCGGTGATCAGACAGAGTATTTCTGCCAGTTTATTCTCAAAAGACTGGGCGTCGAGCCCCGCATACCTGCTTTTTAAAAAATCAACAATGCCCAGTTCCTGGAGCAGATTGAGTTGTCCGGATAAATCAAGATGTTGCGGAATTTGTTCATCGGCGGTGTGACTTGCATATTGTAATGCGGTTTTAAGGGAGCTGATATAATTTGAATAAATAATTCCCTGGGCATATAAATAGAGCTCGATGAATTTTCTTTTTTTACCGGGCCCATATACCTGGTTACTGAATGCATCATAAAAGCCTTTGTAAAATACAGCCATACACTGAAGATTGAATCCTTTATCCTGTTTGTTTTGCAACCGGCACTCGATATCATTGATGAAGCCATTGCCCCGGTCCAGTAAATATTCAACAGGTTTTTCGGCAGTTTTTTTTTGGTTGATCCAGTCGGTAAATGCGGGCGCCCGCAGAAGAAAACTGGACAGTATATAATTGCTGTATACTGCGCTGTTTGAATTGGCCGGCCTGATATTAAAAATATAATCTTCTGCGTAGGAGAATTTTTTTTCAGTCAGGCTCCGGTTGTTTCTCTCTTTTTTATAGATGCACACCAGTTCTTCCGTTTTTTCTTTTTGAAAAAGGAAGGTTAGCTCCGGATCAAATCCGGGGAAGGGAAAAGGAATAATGCCGAAAAGTTGGTCAAAAAAAATCAGCTTGTCAGCATATTTCTTCAATCCCATAAACTCAGCATGTCGTTTTCTGATCTGATTTCCTGAATAAAATGCCATGATATAATCAATCCGCTTTTTTTCAAATATACCATTCGGATTGACCGGGAAAATGCGGCACAGGACAGGTTACCAAATCATTAATTCTATATAAACTGACCGTTAATTTTGTGGTTCCGGCCTTTGGGTGAGGCTGGTAACATTTTGGTAATATTCAGGTAACATTCCATTCACAGGGACAACCTTCTTTTGTTGCCAAATCAATTCTTAAAACAAAATTTATGAGAAGGAAATTAGCCAAAACATTCTTTCGATTTTCTCTTCTACTTATGTTATGTGCTTTTTTTTATAATACTTCAGAAGCCCAGTATGTATTCAGCAATGATTCGCTGTTCAAAGCAGGACAGGAAAATACGGGCCGCCTCTGGGGATATGCATTTGGTGACTTTGCTTATAAAGGTCACGCGGACTCGTTAACCCGTGGAAATGCTAACCAGTACACGGGAATACCCAAAAACAGGAATGAGTTCGCCTTCCGCCGCATCTATCTTGGATATGATTATAACATCAGTAAAAAATTCTCTGCCAGCCTGTTACTCGCCGCTGAAGACAATTTTCCTGCAGGAAGTCCCCCGGCTAATGGCACATTTGTTTTAAATGCCAATGGCAGCTCAACGGGAGATTTAACCCTGAACAACAAGCTTACGTTTTTCGTCAAGCAAATGTTCATCCGCTGGAAAGGGATTTTTAAAGGAACGGATCTTCTGGTCGGGCAGTTTGCTACACCATCATTCCCCGAGTTATCAGAAAAAGTATGGAGTTACAGATCTATTGAAAGAACGATTATTGATATACGTCGAACCGGTTCATATGATTTAGGCTTTGGTTTTCAGGGAGTTTTTGACCCGTCGACTAAAAATTTTGGATATGATCTGATGCTTGCTAACGGAACTGGAGACAGACCCGATAATTCACCATACAAATGGTTTTACGGAGATGTGTGGGGCTATTTTGCCCATAAGCATGTTGTTGTGGATTTATATGCTGACTACGACAGACTGAATTGGATTCCACAATGGCATCATGCAAGACAAATGTATAAGGGTTTCGTAGCCTGGAATAGTTCAGCAACTGATAAGAGTATGAATCCCGGCACAGGTTACACCATCGGTGTGGAAGGTTATGTGAACAATCTGGATAATGACAACTTCGCTACCAAAACAGCAGGGGGCGTTGATACACTGAGTGTAACAGCATCCGGAGTTTCATTCTACATACATGGTGACATCGTGCCGAAAAAGCTCAGGTTTTTTGCACGTTATGATTTCTACAATCCAAATAACAAAGTCAACACTTCTGTTTATAGCAAGTATGTAGGCAATACAGGAAATTATAATGATAATTCCTTCACGACTACTTATGGCATAAATGCAGGCGGCCAGAATACGGTTACCTATGCGGCTACAGGCGATCAGACTTACAAGCAGCAGTTCATCACTGCCGGACTTGACTGGATACCAATGCCCCGGATACATTTCATGCCGAATATCTGGTATAACAGCTATTCCTCGCAAATCGCATCCAATAAAGATCATGATCTGGTATTACGCCTGACTTTCTTCTTTGCTTTTGGTAAAAACTATGACAACGGCGGTTTTTAATGAGTTCAACTACAATTTAAATTATACATCATGAAAAAGTTTTTAGGATCCTTAAAACAAAAAGTCGCTGCTGCGTTATTGATCGTTGCCGCTTTAGGCGTGCAGACCAAGGTGTCTGCACAGGACGACAAAACCATACTGGGTGCAGGAAGCTCATTCATCAATCCCCTATTTTCCAAAATATTTGCTGACTACAATCAGAAAACAGGTATTCAGGTGAACTACCAGAGCATCGGCTCAGGCGGAGGCATTCTGCAGCTCACCAATAAAACGGTTGACTTTGGTGCATCAGACGGTCCGTTGAACGATGAGCAAACTGCAAAAATTGGGGTGCCCGCATTGCATATTCCGCAGGCTTCAGGTGCAGTGGTGGTAACTTATAACCTTCCGGGCGAAAATAATAATATAAGTCTCACGCCCGGTATCATTGCCGATATATTCCTGGGAAACATAAAGATGTGGAATGACACAAAAATTACTTCAATTAACAAGGGAGTGAATATTCCTGCACTGCCGATCCTGGTGGTCCATCGTTCAGATGGAAGTGGGACAACCGCCATTTTTACTAATTATTTATCCAAGGTAAGTCCTGACTGGAAGGCCAAAGTGGGCGGTGGCGGATCCGTAAACTGGCCTGCGGGTCTTGGCGGAAAAGGAAGTGAAGGCGTTTCCGGACTCGTAAAACAAACGCCGGGTGGTATTGGATATGTGGAGTTGATCTATGCCCTGCAAAACAAACTGGACTACGCGAAAATTCAAAACAAAAAAGGTAAATTCATTGTGCCTTCGATAGCTTCCGTAACAGCAGCCGGAAATGTTAAACTGCCTGACGATGCCAAAATATTTATAACAGATACGGATGCAGCGGATGGATATCCGATTGCCGGTTTTACCTGGGTATTGATCTACAAAGAACAGAATTACAATAGCCGTTCCAGTGCGCGGGCGAAGGAACTGTTGAAATTATTGTGGTGGAATATTCATGACGGACAGAAGTTTTGTGAACCGCTGAACTATTCGCCTTTATCCAAGGAAGCTGTGAAAGTGGCGGAAAAGATTTTGAAGTCAGCTACGTACGGTGGGAAAGCGATTTTGTAATTGTTAATTGTCAATTGTCAATTGTTAATTGCTACGCTGATGTATGGCGTTAACAATTATCAATTGACTATTGACAATTGATAAGTGATCATTATGAAGAAAGCAACAGGTTCCAGCGGAAAAATAAGAACGGAAACGCTGTTCAGGCAATCCCTGATTGCGATTGGAGTGGCTATGGTGATCCTGGTAGCAGGCATTCTGTTTACGTTGATCCTGGAGTCGATCCCTTCTATTAAACACCTGGGCCTGAAATATCTCTGGGGAACCACATGGGATCCTTTGAATAATGTTTACGGCGCGGCGCCATTTTTATTGGGCACCTTGCTCACTTCTTTCCTTGCGCTCATCATTTCCATTCCTTTCTCTTTTGCGATCGCCATTTACCTCGGTGAATACAATCCTAAGGGCTGGCTTTCAAATTTTTTAAAAAATATCGTGGAGCTGATCGCGGCTGTGCCCTCGGTAATCTATGGTTTCTGGGGGCTGCTGGTGCTGGTACCTTTGGTTCGTTCGCTGGAAATGAAACTCGGTGTGCTGCCTTATGGGATCGGAATTTTTACGGCTTCGCTGGTCCTGGCCATGATGATTATACCCTATGCTGCTTCCCTCGGCCGAGAAATGATCCGGCTGGTGCCCGCTCCTCTAAAGGAGGCTGCTTATTCACTGGGTGCAACAAGATATGAAGTGATCAAGAATGTGATTCTTCCTTATACCAAATCCGGTTTGTTCGCAGGCATTTTGCTTTCGCTCGGAAGGGCGCTTGGTGAAACGATGGCTGTGACGATGGTGATCGGGAATACAAGCCTGATCCCGACAAGTATCTTTGCCCCGGGCAATACCATGGCCAGTGTGATAGCCAATGAATTTACAGAAGCTGATCATACCGTGTATTTATCGGCGTTGATTGAACTGGGGCTCGTTTTATTTCTTGTTACAGTGGTCATCAATATGATCGGGAAACGCATTATAAAGAGGTTTACAAACGAATAATACATGCCAAGCGTCAAGTACAGAGTAGGTAAAAGCAAGCTGGCCCAGGGGCTGATTGTCTTTTTTGCATTTCTCATCACCATACCGCTGATCTTGATCATCATATATATCTTCCGGGAAGGAATTACCAAAATCAACTGGACCTTTCTCACAAAAATTCCGAAACCCGTCGGTGAATCCGGTGGTGGCATTGTCAATGCGTTGATCGGATCCATACTGATCGTGCTGTCGGCTGCAGTAATGGCCATTCCGGTCGGAATCATGGGCGGCATTTATCTGAGTGAAAATCAGACCAGCCGTCTTTCTTACTGGAGCCGCCTGGCGGTGGATGTTTTGCAGGGCGTTCCTTCTATTGTAACCGGAATCGTGGTGTATTTCTGGGTTGTGAAGCCCATAGGATCATTCTCTGCCATTTCGGGAAGTATCGCTCTCGCCATCATGATGCTGCCCATCCTGGTCCGTTCAACAGAAGAAACGCTGAAACTGATTCCTTTCTCTCTGAAAGAAGCCGGACTGGCGCTAGGACTACCTTATCATCGCGTGATTCTGAAAGTAATCGTACCCTGCGGCGTGAGCGGTATTTTATCCGGCATCATGTTGTCCATAGCCCGCATCGCAGGGGAAACAGCGCCACTTTTATTTACTGCTTTTGGAAATCCTTATTTGAGTACGAACCTGCGTAAACCGATGCAAAGCCTTCCGCTTTTGATTTTTAATTATGCCACCAGTCCTTACGACGACTGGCACGACATGGCCTGGGGTGCGGCACTGATCCTGTTATTTACCGTATTGTTATTAAACATTATTACAAAGCTGACAACCAGAAGATGGAACGTACAATTATAAGAAGCCGGAATTTTAATGCGTATTTCGGAACCAATCACGTGGTAAAGAATGTCAATATTGAAATTCCTAAATTCAATATTGTCGCCGTGATGGGACCCTCCGGTTGCGGAAAGACTACGTATCTCCGTTGTATCAACCGCTTGCATGAATTGATCCCGGGCGCTAGCTGCAATGGGGAAATGATCCTCAACAATGATAATGTCTATAATATGCATCCCATATTTGTCAGACTTAAGATCGGGATGGTATTTCAAAGGCCCAATCCTTTTCCCAACCTGAGTATTTATGACAATGTGATCGCTGGTTATAAACTAAACGGGATGAGACTGCCGAAAGCAGAGCGTGATCAAAAAGTGGAAGAGTCGCTTTCCAAAGCCGCTTTGTGGAAGGAAGTAAAAGATTCTTTGCATAAAAAAGGAACCTTTCTTTCAGGAGGCCAGCAGCAGCGTTTGTGTATTGCCCGCGCCATTGCGATGGAACCTGAGGTTTTGTTATTGGATGAACCTACTTCGGCACTGGATCCGATCTCTACGTCCAGCATTGAGGAACTGCTCCATGATCTGAAAAAAAACTACACACTTGTGATTGTTACACACAACATGCAACAGGCGGCCCGCGTAAGCGACAAGACGGCATTTTTCTATATGGGAGAGCTGGTGGAATATGACGATACCAAACTCATGTTCACCAACCCGCAGGATCAGCGGACCCAGAATTATATAACGGGAAGATTCAGTTAGGCCCATCATCATTAATTTTGATTTTATGTCACAGTTAGCCATAGAGCTTAAGGAGTTAAAAACAGAGGTGATCAATATGTGGAACCTGGTGCATTCACAACTGGTCAAGTCGAATATTGCTTTAGTCAACTTCGACAAAAACCTGGCGCGTGAAGTGGTGTCGCGGGAAAAACGGGTGAATGGGTCGGAGCTTAAAATCGACCGCGATTGTGAAAATATCTTTGCCCTGCTCACACCGGTTGCCGTGGATCTTCGTTTTGTTCTCGCAGTTTTAAAAATCAATTCCAACCTGGAGCGTATTGGTGACATCGCGGAAGGAGTGGCCAAATATATTTTGAGTGCGGACAAACCCTTTAACCCGGAACTCTTAAAACATACCGATACCGTTAAGATGTATGATGAAGCCATCAACATGCTGGAGGACACGCTTTCCGCCTTTGAAAAAGAAGACACGCAACTGGCGAGGAGTATTTTTCAGAAAGACGAATTCCTTGACCGTATCAATATAGATGCACCTTTAGCAACGGTGAAATACCTGGAGATGCATCCCGAAGATTGTTACCAAGCCCTCATCAACCTGTCTGTCATCAGGCGTTTGGAACGTGTGGGCGACCAGTCGAAAAATATCGCTGAGGAAACCATTTTTTATGTGGAAGCCAAGGTGCTGAAACATAATGAAGGTTGACGGTTGACAGTTGACGGTTGACAGTTGACAGTTGACAGTTGACAGTTGACAGTTGACAGTTGACAGTGAAGAATTGTGCGATGCAAGGTAC
>JBGPBW010000019.1:0-32719 GCA_041481385.1 Puia sp. | reverse complement strand
TGCAGCCATGCGTTCATCAGCCACCATCCGGTTGGCGCAGCAATGACAAAAGAAAAAACGATGAGCATTGTAAACTCTCTGGAGAATAGATAAACAATATGATGTATAGATGCCCCCAGTGTTTTTCGAATACCAACTTCCTTTGTCCGCTGAACGGCCATAAATGACACCAGTCCATATAAACCCAGCGAAGAAATGAAAATGGCTATGGCTGCAAATATTTTATACAGTGTGGCAAGCTGTTCATCACGTGCGTAAAACTGGGCTATCTTTTCATCAAGGAATTGGTATTGATATACATAATCAGGAAAAGTTTTGCTCCAAAGCAGCTCAATAGATTTCATGGAACTTTTCAGATCCCCTGGCAATAGTTTCGCATTCATAATCCCATAACCATCGCTCCAGGAACCCATAATCACCGGCATCATCGCCAGTTTTAATGAGGATACATTAAAGTCTTTTACCACGCCCACTATAGGTGCATATTTGGTTTTATCATCCCATATATTAATGTATTTACCTATAGCATCCTTTGGAGAACGGACACCCAATTTTCTGAGTAATGTTTCATTAACCACATAACCCTGCACCTGGTCAGTTTTTTCATAAGGACCTCCGGCCACAAATTCAAGACCGTATAATTTAAAATAATCCGGATCCGCCCACTTTAGGCTGGCATAAAAATCGGTTTTGGTGGGCGAGTTGTTGTATTTAAAATTCATCAGCCAGTTGCCGTCGTCGGAAGGACTTGCATAGCTATAGCTCAGTGCTTTAATTCCGGGCTGCTGTAACAATTGATTCCTCAATGCATCCAACCGGCTGTGGCTGATACTGTCTGAAGGAATCGGCAGGTTGACGATCGCAGCTTTATCAAAGCCCAGCTGATGGTTTCTGAAAAAATCCATCTGACGAACCATCACCAGCATGCCAATAAGTAATACCTGCGCAATGCCGAATTGAAATACTACCAGGACACGGCGCAATGAAATACCGCTTTTCCTGCTTACCGAGAATTTATTTCTTAATGCCATGACCGGATTAAATCCCGATAATACCAACGCGGGATAAAAACCAGATAACAAAGTGACGCCGAGTACCAGCAAAAAAAGGAAAGTCAGAACAACGCCATCTTTCAAAAAAGCCGGATTTAGTTTAATGCCCAGCAATTCATTGAGTAAGGGCAACACCAGCTGGACCAAAACAACAGCGGCAGTGATGGCAAATAGTGTGATGATAAATGTTTCACCCAGGAATTGTACGATCAATTGTTTCCGGCTGCTGCCCATTACTTTTCTTACTCCCACTTCTTTTGACCGGTTAATCGCCTGGGCAGTGGCCAGGTTTACAAAGTTGACACATGCAATAATGAGCAGGAAAAGCCCAATAAGTCCTAAGGCCCGGATCATCTCCCGGCTAAAAACATGGCCACTAAAAATTCCGGCTCTAGAATCGTAGTGCATTTGTCTGAGCGGTATCGCTATCAACCCATCATTTACCCGATCGGCTGGTTTGTGTTTCTTTACAAAAACTTCCAAATCATGGTTGAACCGTTCGGCGGTTATGTTGGCGGGCAAGACTACAAAGCAATAATGATAGCTCAGTATTCCACCCCAATCTGTAAGACCGCCATTGAAATCGGTGGTTTTTAATGTAGCATAAGAAACGACCACTTTAAGGGGGAAGTCAGTATTGACAGGAATGTTTTTGAGAACACCGGTAACCTTCAGGGCTTTTTTATTCTCGTAAACAATGGTTTTGCCGACAGCCTGTTGCCAGTCACCGAAATATTTTTCAGCTTCATCCTCGGTCAGCACCGCAGTGTTGGGTTCTGTCAGCGCGGTTTTTTTATCGCCTGAAAGCCATTCAAAATCGAACATGTCAAAAAACTGCGGCTCAGCAAAGAAGAGGTTCTCTTCATCAAACTTTTTTGCGACCTGATCACCGCTGCCCGGAACGGTTATCTGTCTGTCTGTTTTAAATATCGCAGCGACCAATAAGTTAGGATAATCTAAACGCAGTCCTTCTGCAGTGGGCATCGGCACGCCGGAATTGTAGGTTGTTCCCTGTGGTGTTTTCGAAACGGTGAATACGCGATAGATGCTGTCTTTCTTCTTATGAAAATTATCAAAGCTGGTTTCGAAATGTATAACCAGGAAGATGAGCAGGCAGGCTGCTATGCCAACCGCTAAACCCGTAATGTTTATAATGGTGAAGCTCTTATTCCGCGATACGTTTAACCAGGCGATTTTAAAATAGTTTTTTATCATAGCCCTGGGATTAGCCCCATTTTTATGATCTGCTCTAATAATATGCCAGTTATATATCGATCACAATTTCAAATAGTTAAATGAAAAATACACACTTGAACTGTCCGCTTCTGTTACAGCGGATGTCCATTCCTGATTCGGATTAATTCAAACCCCTGTATTCTTTGGAAGTATGTCTAATCTTTGGGCAGCCCTTTCATTTTTGCCTCGATTTTTTTAATCCGGTTACGGAAATGAAGTTGTTCGGCTGATAGGTTAAGTCTTTCAGAAATATCTTTTCGGCTTCTGCATATTTTTTTTCTTTCAGCAGCGCTTTGCCCAGATAATGCCTGGCCGGTACCAGCCAGTCGCGCGGTTCCTGGTAGACCAGGGAATCTTCTGTAGCTACTCCCTGTGTATAACAGGTGATGGCCGTTTCCAAATGATTCTCTTTTTCCGCAATCATGCCCATCAATATATTTTTTGCTACGGTGGCGCCGGTAACCGGCGCATTAAAGGGTTGCATCACAAATGCCATGTCTTTTTCCGGGAGAATAGAATCTATGATGGCCAGGGATTCCTTTGCCTTTTCCAGATTCCCTGTATTGGCCCAGGCCATACCCCTCGCAAATTCCTGGATCAGTCTGCCGTAATGATATGATTTTGCAATCAACGGTTCCTGGAGAATCTCATTCCATTTTTCAAAAATGATCCGGGCAAAATCCGGGGTCATATAAATATACTGTAGATAGTCACCCAAAGGAGCATCTGCAGAGAGAAAAGCAGTATCCAGGGATTGCCGGCAATCCAGCGCATATTTGATTGAATGCGGATAATCTGCAGTGTTCATAGAGGAGGCGGCCTGCATATGCAGGTTATGGAATTCGTATAAAAACGCACTGTTCACCACATCGGGATATAATTTTTTATACCGGTAATATTCTTTTACCGCGGCTCCGTTCACCCGAATTCCCTTTTCGTAGTCGCCTGTTCTAATATAGATATGTGAAGGCATGTGTACCATATGAGAAAGCCCGGGTGCCAGACTGCTCAGTCTGTCTGCGCTCGCTTTTGCTTTCGAAGCGAGGGGTGAAGCTTCCATGGTGTGTATAAAATAATGATTTGCGCCCGGGTGATCGGGATTCTTGCTAAGCACGCTTTCCAGTACAGCCATCAATTCCGGCGTCCAGGTTTCAGGCTGACCATCATGATTCCAGAAATCCCAGGGATGCAGGTTCATCAGTGCATCCGCATATAATGTGGCTATTTCCGCGTCCTCCGGATATTTCAGATACAGCTTCTTCATCCTGACTGCGTATTCCTGGTTAAGTGTTGCCCTCGATATGGTCGTGTCTGCAGAATAATGGGCTGCCATTGCGAGAATCAGGTTCTTTTCTTTTTCGGAAGAGCGATCCATCAACTCCTTTGCTTTATTTACTGACAATAGCGCATCTACCGGTGCCGAATAACCGTAATCGTTTATATTTGGCCCATAGGCCAAGGCTACCGCCCAATAGAGCATTGCGGAAGACGAATCGAATGTCAGCGCTTTTTTAAAGGAAGGAAGAGCTTCCACAATATGAAAGCCATAATAGAGATTGATTCCCTGGTTGAAATACAATTGTGCACTGTCGCTGGAGGTGCTGATCTTCCAGACATGCGAACCGGTTCCCGGCAAAAGAATCATCTGCTGCACTTCCACTCGGCCTATCCGATAATCAGCCCAGTTAGGCGCGCATCTTAAGGAGCCCGCTTTTATTTTTATCCTTGCTTTACGTTTGGCTTCGGGGTCAGGCTGTCCTAATGCCGGTTCATGGATTTTTGTATATGCCGTCAGGAGGATAATGATAACCAGAGTTGAAAGAAGAAGTAGTTTCAACTAAGAAATATTTTAGGGTTAAGAAATAAGCCTATCCACGAGGTTAAACGGTCAGTATTAAGATTATGGAATTTACTTTTTTTCTTCTAATTCAGCTCAGTTTTTTATGGCATACCATTGGACTGCATTTTTGTAATAAATTTTATCAACGACAGCTTTAGGAAGTTTGAGCCCCTGGAATTCCCCGTTAACTTCTTCCGATATCATCATTTTGTCTGTCGTAAAATATAACCATTCTTCCAGCCAGCGTTTATGAAGCCTGGACCTCGCCTGATCGGGATTATTATTTGGTCTCATACCCAGATCAGAACCATAAATGATTCTGTCCTGGTATTTGATCATAAAATTTCTGATTTTCTCCCGGTTGGTTTTTGACTGATACTCCAGATGGCAGACCCGCTCAGCGACGTCCACGGCCATATTGGGGTAGCGGTCCAGTCTTTTAGATAATGAATCCACATCATATTCCAGGCTGCCCATGTGCGCACCGACGAATCGCAGATCCGGATGGCGGGCCAGAAGCCGGTCACGCGAATCGATCAGCTGCTGGTATGTTGGATAATCCGGGTGCAGATACATATAATATATGGGGTTGACCTTATAATACTCCCGGTCATTATTGACGGTCATTTGTTCCAGCAGCAGCCAGCAGTCCCGCGGCTCACCGATATGGCCCAACACAGTTTTATGCTGGTCGATGATGTATTGGATCACGGGATCAAAACGCGGATCGTCGATCATAATAAAATTCCCGGTCTTGTCTTTTTCAACCATGCCGATATTTTTCCAAACCTTTATGCCCAATGCGCCCTTCGCAAATGATTCTTTCAAATGTTGGATTGTAATCTCAGTCCAGTTCATCGAGTCCCAATCTTTCATACTAAATGCGTCAAGAAACAGGATCTGTTTCGGATGAGCGGCCACCTGGTAGTCCGTATATTTTTCCTGTTCCTGAAGGGCGGAGTCAGAATTGGCCACATTCACATTGATCAGCCGGAAGGAATCTTCTTTTGCCTGGTTTGATATAGCGTCACTGTTGGTTCGTATATGAATGTGGGCATCTATCTTTTTTGTGTTATGGAAATCTGCCTCCGTGTAATATTTTTCAGAGCAGGAGGAACCCATCAGCAAAATCAGGGAACAATAGATGAGGGCCTGTATTTTCATGATTCAGTTGTTTCTTTTTTCCGGAGCCTTTCAACAAATCACAGCATGCTTCGATTTACGGCGTAAGCAGTATTTCATGGCAGAGTTAGTTGGTGGCTTAATAAAGTTAATGGCAAACACTGAGATCTGTGTTTTGATATAATATCGTATCTTTTTAAAGCATTTGTCATGTTAATCTGATTTCCAAAACGACCCACCATGCGATACGCCATATGCCTGGCCATTTTTATTTTAACCATACTGGCCTGCCGGAATAATTCAAAGGAAAATAAAACCGGTGAGGCGTCAGATAGCTCGAGAAAAACCAACGCAGGCAATACAACCGTTTCCCAGGAAGATTCCCTGATGGGCAGCCAGGTTTTCTTTTCAACCTGCAACACCTGTCATAAGGATACCTCAATACTTCGTGCGCCCAGCAAAGGTGTTTTGTCAACCATGACGGCGCGAGCCATCCTGGCTGCACTGGACAATGGCCGGATGAAAGCAGAGGCCGCAAAATTTTCAGAAGACCAGCGTCGCGCAGTGGCGCAATGGCTTACCGGTCATCCGCTCAGGGAAACGACCATGCCGCCGGAGGCATATACTGCTTTTTATATTCGTAATAACGCGAAAACATATTCCGGCTGGGGTGGTAACCTCGAGGGTACGGGCTTCAGAAAAACCGAACAGGCAGGCATCAATTTGTCCAATCTGTCTACGTTGAAATTGAAATGGGCTTTTGTTTTTCCGGAAGCCAACCAGGTGAGGTGCAAACCGGCCTTGATTGGTAACTGGCTGATCGTGGGCGACCAATACGGTGATGTATATGCGATAAATAGACTTTCGGGTAAAATCGGCTGGACCTTCCAGGCAGATGCGGCAATCAGGGGTGCGATACAATTGACGGAAGAGGACGGCAGAATTACCGCCTACTTTGCCGACTACAGCACCAATACGTATGCGGTGGCAGTGAATACGGGAAAACTCGTTTGGAAAACCAGGGCAGGTTATCATCCTGAATCCGGCGTCACCGGCTCAGTGGTGGTGTATGGCGGAATGGTCTATGTACCCATTACTTCTTTTGAAGTGGTCTCATCCATAAATCCCGAATTCGGATGTTGCTCCTCTTCCGGAGGACTTGTTGCACTGGATGCGAAAACGGGAAAAGAAAAATGGGTGCATCGTGTGATCGATGAGTATGTGAAAGCATCCGGCCGTAAGAAAAACGGTAAACCCATTTTTGGACCTTCAGGCGCACCGGTATGGTGCAGCCCGACAGTAGACGCAAAAAGAGGATTGATTTATATCGGAACCGGCGAGAACTATACCGTTCCTGCGACGAATACCAGCGATGCCATTCAGGCTATCGATCTGAAAACAGGCAAACTCGTTTGGAATTTCCAGGGAACAACAAATGATACCTGGAATCTGGCCTGTCCTGATGGTGTGAATTGTCCGCCCACCAGCGGACCCGACCTGGATTTCGGAATGGCACCGATGCTGCTGAAAAGAAATAATGAAAAGGATATATTGGTTGTGGGAGAAAAATCAGGTGTTGTGTTTGCCTTATCGCCCGACGATGGAAATCTGATATGGAAAACAAGAATTGGTAAAGGCGGTGCACTCGGAGGTATACATTGGGGCATGGCATCAGATGGAAAATATATTTACGCTGCCAACGCGGATAATATCTGGGCCATCGACAAAAGGGACTCGCTCATCCAACCTACGCCGGGTTTGTACGCCATGGATCCCGCCAATGGTAAAGTGCTTTGGATGAAAGCGCCACCTCCCTGCGACACAGCAAGGAAGGATTGTAACCTGGGAAACTCAGCAGCGCCGACGGTTGTTCCGGGAATCGTTTTCGCGGGCACACTCGACGGGCATATTCGTGCTTATGCCAGTGCGAACGGAGAAGTTTTGTGGGACTACGATACGGTGAAAGATTTTGATGGCGTCAATGGATTGAAAGGAAAGGGCGGTGCTCTCGATGGATCTGCTCCCGTTGTTTCTGACGGAATGTTATTTGTCAATTCCGGTTATGGTTCTTTCGGACAAATGCCGGGCAATGTGTTGCTTGCGTTTGAGGTGGGAAAGTAATTCTTTAGATGAAAGGTGACAGATGACAGATGACAGATCACAGATGACAGTAGCCTGATTATGACAACTTATATCCTGCAATTCACAACATGAAAAAGACGGTGGCTCCAAAAAGCTGCTGGGACTGCCGATACCAGGGCGGTACGAATATTAAACCTTTGTTCTGGCCGTTCAATGATTGAATATGTAAAAGCATTCATTATGAAATCAGGCATAATCATATTGACGATGAGTTGTTGGACTGTTGCCTGCCATACCAACACTTCGCCATTAGATGCAAGGGAAAGCAAACTCGTCACGGATAGCGTTCAACGCATGACCTCCCGCCTGATCAATGATCTTTCTGTTCATGGGCCGATTGCATGGCTGAATTATTTTGACGAGAGCCCTGGTTTTTACATGATTTCAGATGGTCAGCTTGCATTTAACGATTACCAGAGTGGAAAAACATTTATCGAAGACACATTGACCAGATATTTCGTTAAAATAAATCTGCAATTGAATCAACTCCACATTGATCCGTTAACATCGAGTCTGGCTTCCATTAGAGCCTGTTATCACGAAGAGCTCGCTGATTCCGCCGGGAAAATAATTCGGTCTGATGGTTATTTGACCGCGTTGGTAAAACAAACAAACCAGGGATGGAAATTTCGGAGTCTTCGGTGGTCGATGGGCAAATCAAAGTAGATACCGCTTTTCTCCTTCTGCAGGGGTTAGCCACCCGTTATAAGATAAGGATACATCAGGACTAAGACAGCAATTCCATAGATTGAATGGTGTGGTTGTTCCATGTAGTCGTTTTCGAAGTGCTGAAAATCCTATCGTCCGTTTCAAATGAGAACGTCCAGTTATTTTTATTTGCCGTTCGTCACCAATTCCCAATAGGCCCGAAATGGAAATCGTTATATTTAGTAAAGAAAAATTGAATTTACTGGAATATTCTGCGTCTCCCATCCTGCCGATGAAAATATTTAATCCGCACTTTTTTTAGTCTTGCCCACCTTTCAATTTCATTTCAAAAATATTTTATGTTTAGTTAATTGAAATGCATGTGCATAGTGTCAGAAGACTGGTTGTGGACATTGCCCTTCCAAATGGTGGCTGTATGCAATTGGACATTTTTAAACAGTACATGAATCACTTGATTCAAACACAAAAATTGATCATAAATCCAACTCCAATTTATCCGGACTCACTGAAAAAGGTTTGCAGTACATCTTGACCTGAGAATTCAAATCTATCATCATGAAAAAGCAACTATTTTTATTCCTGAGTACTTTTCTCATATCGCAACATCTTTTCGCGCAGCGAACGCTTATTTACTGCGGCAAACTGATCGATCCAAAATTACTGACTGTTCAAACTGAAATGACCATTTTGGTTTCAGGAAATCTGGTGTTGGATGTTCAGAAAGGCTATTCGGTTGGCGGGTCAGAAGATAAGATTATTGATTTAAAAAATCGCACGGTGATGCCAGGCCTGATTGATACCCATGTACACATCGTATATCCGACGAGAAAGGATGGTTTATTATATAGTTTTCAGGAAAATCCCATGGATTATGCCATCAGATCAACAGTTTTTGCAAAAACGACCTTGATGGCTGGATTTACAACTGTACGGGATTTGGGTGATCCCAGAGGAGCAAATATTGCTTTGCGCAATGCCATTTTGAAAGGCACTATACCTGGACCACATATATATACCGCGGGCAGGTATATATCGTCAACCGGAGGTCATGGCGATCCGACAAACGGATACCGTCAGGACCTGATGGGCGATCCGGGTCCGGTTCAAGGGGTAGCAAATGGCAAAGAGGAGTGTATGAAAGCTGTTCGTCAGAGATATAAAGAAGGATCCGACCTGATCAAGATCATGGCTTCCGGCGGAATTCTGAGCCTGGAAAAAGACGGAACCGCTCCGCAATTTTCAGAAGAGGAAATGCGAGCCATAGTTGAAACAGCGAAAGACTGCGGTATGCGTGTTGCCGCCCATGCCCATGGTGCGGAAGCGATTAAAAGAGCCATCCGGGCCGGAGTAACTTCAATTGAGCATGGTACTTTGATGGACGATGAAGGAATTGAACTTGCAAAAAAATACAATGTGTGGTTGGTCTTCACAATTATCTCAGATTATTCTTCGATTGATTCTGCAAAAATACCCGGGTATTATCAGCCGCGAATAGTTGAAAAAATTAATGCCCTGGGACCCATGGAACAAAAAACATTTACAAAAGCCTATAAAGCCTGCGTAAAGATTGCTTTCGGAACTGATGCTGGAGTATTTGCCCATGGCAAGAACTGGCTGGAATTCGTTTACATGAACCAGGGAGGGATGCCTCCGCTTGAAACGATTCGGGCAGCAACAATAAGTGCGGCCGAACTCATTGGCATCAGTGATAAGGCTGGCACCATCGAAAAAGGGAAATGGGCGGATATTGTTGCTGTAGACGGGGATCCAACGCAAGACATACATGTGATGGGAAATGTAAAGTTTGTGATGAAGGAAGGGGTAGTTTACAAAAATGAATAAAACGTTTAGTTCACTAATTCTTTCTATTTAATATTATTTAATCGCCGAAATGAAAAAATTGTTCTTATCATTCACTCTAAAAACTCAAAACCATGGAAACAGAAAAGATAATCTTTTTTAGAAACTTCCTGTTTAGGACATTTATTATTGGAGTTGTGTTTGGCCTTTTCTATTTTATCGCCTCAACTATTTTTTGGAATACTTCGCTGATGTCCTGGATAGAAAGAATGTTCAAGGTAAATGATGCTGAATTAGGAAATTTGATGTTGTCCTTTTTTTCAACTTTGCGCATTGTACTTGCATTATTCTTTCTGGCCCCATGCATTGCCTTACACTGGATGATTAAACGAAAAAATAGAACAACAGGAGTTTGAATAAAACAAGTAATGAAGGGACTATTGCAATTGGAAACTTTTGAAGACCAGATAAATTATTGGATTCAAACCAAAAAAGGTTGGATGAATATGCAAAAAAAGAAATGCACTATTAAGACAATTTCCATATTTATTCTCCTACTGGTAAGTACATTGACGTTTGGTCAGAAACTCGATAGCGTTAAATGCGCAAACGGGTATTTATATTTTCATGAATATGGGAATGGGAAACCTATTATTTTATTAGCTGGTGGACCTGGTATTTCCTGCGACCAAATCGAAGATGTTGCCATTGAATTAGGTAAAAGCAACCGGGCCATTTTGTTTGAGCAACGTGGAACAGGGCGTTCTATTCCGGTTCCGCTTGATTCTACAACAATCAATCTGAAGAACGCACATGAAGATTTAATCCTGTTGCTAGATCATTTGCAATTAAAAGACGCCATTTTTTTGGGACACTCCTGGGGGTCGGGGTTGTCTTTGAGTTTTGCAATAAAACATCCCGACCGGGTAAAATCGTTGATATTAATAGATACAGGTCCTTTGGGAAACCTGATAGAACTTAGAGAAACAGCGGCGGGCAACCGGAGTGTCCGGTATGGACAATATGAGAATGCTGAATTGGATCGTTTGAATTCAAGAATGAAAGCAGGAACAATGACTGAGCAGGATAGCCTGGAGAATCGAAAAATGTCATTGTACTGCAACATCTATGACAAAGAAAACATTGATTTAATATTTTCTAAAATTGTAAGGGGTAAAGTGAATTACCAAACATATAAGCTATTAATAGAAGACTTAGACCGTATCCAATTTGATCTTTCTGAAAAACTATTATCGTTTAAAAAGCCGGTCTATGCAATTTGCGGCAGGCAGGATCCCCTGGCCTTCGATACTTATGAGTTGAAAATATTACTTCCTTCAACACAGGTATTTTGGATACAAAAATCAGGACATTTTCCCATGTATGAACAGCCGGATAATTTTTACAAAATATTAAACGAAATCCTGGAGAAAGACAAAATCAATAATAACTAACGATTTACTAATTTTCAGGAATCTTTACATTCGACCCGCTGCATGATAACTTCAATCTGCACGAGATAACATCAAGTCAAAATGAATATCGACCACATTGTTGTTCTTCAACCTGATAATGGCAGAAAATAATCCCTCTGTTATTTTCTAATTCACTGCGCTTGGCGCTGCGGTCGGAGTGAGGATGCCGGGCCCTGGCAGCAAATCACGCTGACCATCGAATGAATGAGGCATTCGTAAAAAGCTGCAGGGTGGAACCCCTTGATTTTCAGATTGTTTGAATTGCGTAGGTAATGATTTGCTTTTAGTAATTTTTAAGCATCTGGTTGATTTACCTTGAATCCACTTGAAATGAAAGCCCGGCGGGATCCGGAGTTTAACAACCGGGAAAGAGACTTTCCGGCCAGGATTACAGCAATTTCAAGTAAATTTAGAATGGCTAACCGGAAATAATAATCGCCAATCACGATACTCAAATCTGGCAGGCTATGCATCAGCTTTCAAGACGCAGTTTTATTAGAAATGCAGGTGGAACCGGTATCGCACTTTGGCTCGGCATATCGTCCCGGGGCATTACAGCCATCGCATCCAACCTCGTAGAATCGGGAAATTTTACGCCCTATATACTTGTGGAGGCAGGCGGAGCCATTACCATCTTCAATACAAAACCCGAAATGGGTCAGGGTACATTTCAGTCCATACCGGCAATCATCGCTGAAGAGTTTGAAGTGTCGCTGGACCAGGTGATCATTAAAAACACAAACGGAGAAAAACCATTTGGCAACCGGCAGCGGGCGGGTGGCTCTTCCTCGATCCGGACCAACTATACGGATCTGAGAAAAGTGGGCGCATCTGCCAAAGAAGTTTTTATCAAAGCGGCCAGTGCAAGATGGCAGGTAGAAGCCTCCGATTGTTACGCAGAAAACGGCAAAGTCATTCACAGACCGACGAACAGAGCCCTCACCTATGGTGAACTGTTAGCAGACGCATCCAAACTCGAATTGCCCAAAGAGCCAAAACTGAAGGATCCCAAAGATTTTAAGATACTGGGTAAAATGGCCAGGCGGCCGGACGTCCCATTAAAAACAAACGGCAGCGCACAGTTCGGCATCGATGTGCAGGTGCCGGGTATGTTATATGCGACGGTGGCAAGAAGTCCGGTGATCGGTGGCACCTTAAAAAGTTTTGATGCGACAGAAGCGAAGAAGATTCCCGGCGTTGAAAAAGTAGTGCCCGTAGAAAGAATCATGGGCCGCTATCATTCGGTCGGCGTAGCCGTTATTGCCAATTCATACTGGACTGCCTTGAAGGCCCGAAAGATGTTAAAAATCGAATGGGACAATAAAGGATACGAAACCTTTAATACCGAAGCATATGAAAAACATTTACGTGAACTTGCCAATGAAGAGGGAGTGATTGATAAGAATATCGGGTCTGTAGATAACCTGAATCTGCCTTCTGCAAATACCATCGAGGCTTTTTATGAAACCCCCATGGTGGCACATCATACGCTGGAGCCGATGAATTGCGTGGCACAGGTTCGCGGAGATCAGGTCGAAATCTGGACTTCCACCCAGGTGCCCAGCTCCATTACCGGAAACGGAGAAAATGACCTGCACAAATTCATCGGTTTCATGCCTGATAATATTAAACTGCACAGCAGATTTATTGGTGGCGGATTGGGAAGAAGACTGAATCTTGATTATGTGATTGAAGCAGTCGGTATTTCTAAGAATGTGAGTCAGCCGGTTAAAGTAGTTTGGTCACGGGAAGACACAACCGAACTCGGCCCCTACAGACCTATGACTTTTTCAAAACTGAAAGGTGGTTTTTCAGACGACGGCAAACTGATTTCATTTCAGCATAAAGTGATCAGTCCTTCTTTTCAGGAAGGGATGAACCCGGCATTTGACATAAAAAAAGTAGACGGCACGATGGTTGAAGGCATCGGCGAGCAGGCCTACGAAATTCCAAATCTCAAAACCTCCTATGTGAGGGCTGATTTTCATATACCCGTCGCAGCCTGGAGATCTGTGACCAGCTCTACACTTGCTTTTTGTCATGAATGTTTTATCGATGAACTGGCCCATAAAGCAAACAAGGATCCGCTGAATTTCCGGCTGGAACTGCTTTCCAAACCATCCGATACCAAAAGAGTCTTATTGAAAATAAGAGAATTTTCACACTGGGATGAACCGCTGGCTCATAACAGGGGACGTGGAGTGGCCCAATGGGAATTCTTCGCCGGGCTCTGTGCCCAGGTGGTTGAAGTGACCGTTCAACCCGATCAATCGATAAAAGTGAATAAGGTTTATGCCGTTATCGATCTGGGAGAAGTGGTCAATCCTGACAATGTAAAAAATCAGGTGGAAGGTGCAATCGTCATGGCGTTGAGCGCCGCAGTTAAACCGGGGATCACTATGAAAGACGGAAAATGCATGCAACATAATTTTTACGACAGCCCACTGATCAGGATCCATGAAGTGCCCGAAATGGAAGTATTGATTCTGGCGGATGGCGGGAAAGTGAAGGGCGTGGGAGAACCCGGACTGCCTGCTTTTGCGCCGGCATTGGCGAACGCTATCTTTGCGGCGACCGGGAACAGGTTTCGTAAAATGCCTTTCGAATTAAAGGTTTAATTTTTGCAGTCGAATCTTGTAGTTTATACATCAACGATTTTAATTTCCAGCTCATGATTACTTTAAATGTCAATCAAAAAGTTTATCAGGTGGATGCGGATCCCAATATGCCGCTATTATGGGTGATCCGTGATATCATTGGACTGACCGGAACCAAATATGGCTGCGGTGTGGCACAGTGCGGAGCCTGCGTTGTACATATGAATGGTGAAGCGGTTCGTTCCTGTATCACGAAAGTGAGCCGGGCTGAAGGACAGAAAATCGTCACGATCGAAGGTCTTTCAGCCAATAATGATCATCCGGCGCAGCTGGCCTGGCAGGAAATTGATGTGCCACAGTGTGGATATTGTCATTCGGGACAACTGATGTCGGCGGCGGTTTTGTTGAGGGAAAACCCGAATCCGACGGATGAGGATATCGATATGGCCATGTCGGGAAATATTTGCCGTTGCGGTACCTATCAGCGAATCCGAAAAGCCATTCACCTGGCAGCTGAAATGCAAAAAAATAAAACGGCTGTTAATAGTTGAGATAAAAACGGTCTCTGAGAATAATTTCAAAACATTGTTCAGGCTCAAACGCACATCACATTATGAAACAGGATCCGGAAAATAAATTTTATCATCGCCTTCCTCTAAAAACAATGTTGGTCGTAATGGCCATTGTTGGTTTGATAACAGCTTCTCTCGCATTCCGCGAAACGGAGGATCGAACGTATCGCGGCAGCATAAATAAAACCGACAAAAAAGACAGCATTGAATCGGTAAAAGCTTTCATGAAAGTATATAAAGTGCTGATGAGCCCCCGTTGTATGAACTGCCATCCTGCCGGTGACGCACCGCTTCAGGGTGATGACAATCACATTCACACGATGGATGTCGTTCGCGGTCCCGATGGTAAGGGAATGTATGCAGCCAAATGCTCCAATTGTCATCAGCCCGCCAATGTGCCCGGATTGCATACACCTCCGGGAAATCCCAAATGGCAATTGCCACCATCCGATATGAAGATGGTCTTTCAGGGAAGAACGGCCCGTGAGTTAGCATTACAGATTATGAATTACAACCAGAACGGTCATAAAAACAGAGAGCAGCTGATTGAACACGTCAGGGATACGCTGATAAAGGCGGCCTGGGATATGGGCGAAGGGCGCCTACCACCTCCAATGAGCTATACTGCTTTTGTAAATGTGTGGGATACCTGGATCAAAAAGGGTGGATACGCCCCCAAATGATAAAGACAAGATTAATCATGTTTTTAAAGTGAATTGAAATGGCACAAACTTCAGATGCACATGCATTATCACGCAGAAAATTTTTAAGAACGGCGGGACTGAGTGGTACCGCATTGTTCCTCGGTTTTTATATTCCGGTTTCTGCCAAAGCAGGCCAAGTCATTTCAGAGACCGCATTGAAGAATGTCGAATTCGAAATTGAAATGAATGCCTGGATACTCATCGACACATCGGGCAAAGTAACGCTGGTTGATCACCGCGCAGAAATGGGTCAGGGTTCCTTTCAGTCCGTTCCGCAAATCATTTCAGAAGAACTCGAAGTGGAGCTAGCCAATATCCAGGTGATCTTTGCCCAGGGACATCAGAAAAAATATGGCAGTCAGATAACTGGTGGTAGTTCCACCATCCGCGGTTCTTATATAAATTTATTAACCCTCGGCGCAACGGCCCGCGAACTGCTGATCCAGGCAGCCGCTGCAAAATGGAATGTTCCCGTTTCCGAGTGTTATGCTAAAAATGGCAGCGTATATCATAAACCCACAAATAAAAGTTTTCATTACGGGGAACTGGTCGTGGATGCATCCAAACTGGAAGCACCAAAAAATGTAAAGCTAAAACCCCGCTCCGAATATACACTGATCGGCAAACCCCTGCGCCGTCGTGATACTCCCTTGAAGACGAATGGCAGCGCTGTATTCGGACTGGATAAAAGAATTCCAGGTATGGTATTCGCGTCAGTGGAAAGGAATCCGCGTATGCGCGGCAAGTTGAAATCTTTTGACGATTCCGCCGCATTAAAAGTACCCGGCGTAAAAAAAGTGATAAAAATCAAAATGGCCGTCTTTGGTACATATCGGGATGGTGTTGCGGTGATTGCCGATTCTACCTGGACGGCCATGCAGGGTCGCAAAGCATTGAAAGTGGAATGGGATGACAGCGGGTTTGAACACATGGAGACCGCAGATATTTACAAACAGCAGGAAGACCTTTTAAAATCAAAAGAAGGAATTTCTGTGAAAAAACAAGGCGATCCAGATACGATCATTGAAAAAGCAGAAAAGAAAATTGATGTCATTTATCAGACGCCTTATGAGGCGCACGCCTGTATGGAGCCGCTGAATTGCATTGCACATTATCAGGAAAATAAGCTCGAGATCTGGGGCCCGATTCAGGCGCCGGACTGGGTGCAGTCATATTTGAGCAAGGAAATGAACCTGCCGATGGACAATGTGATCGTGAATATGACTTTTCTGGGTGGCGGTTTTGGAAGAAAAGCCTTTCTGGATTATCCGCATGAAGCAACGATGATTTCGAAGGCCATTGGTCTGCCGGTACAGGTCACCTGGACCCGCGAAGACGAAATGACGCAGGGACCCCACCGTCCGGGAATGTCATACAGGTGCGAAGGAGTTATTTCTGACGGAGAGATCAGCGCATACAAATTCCGGATGGCCGGACAAAACATGGATCATTTCCAGGATCCTGACCGACTCAAGCCAAATGGCAGTACGTCCGAAGGATTTCTAAAACCTTACTTCGACAGCATAAAAAATCTAAGCATTGCTGACGTGCCTTTTGAAAAACCGGTACCCATCATGTGGTGGCGCTCGGTATATGCTTCCACGAATGGATTTGCTTACGAAAGTTTTATGGATGAACTGGCCATCGCTGCGGGTAAGGATCCGCTGGAATTCAGAAGATCTTATTTGATGAAGGATGAACGTTTGCAGCGGCAGATCGATAAAATGGAAGAAGTATCCGGATGGAAAAACAGGAAGAAGAACGAAGGATGGGGCGTTGCAATAACGGAATGTTTCAACACAACAGTCGGTCAGGTAGTGAAGGTTTCCAGAAACGCTGTGGGCAAAATAAAAATCGACCAGGTATGGGCCGTGATGGATTGCGGCTGGTATGTGAATCCGGACATCATTAAGGCACAGGTGGAAGGCAGTATCGTGATGGCACTCGGTGCGGCCTCGATTCATGAAATCACTTTTAAAGACGGACTGGTTCAGGAAAGAAATTTCTACGATTATAAAATGCCGAGGATTACCGACGCCCCGCCGGTGGAATTATATATTATGGAAAATGATGGGGCAGCCGGAGGTGTCGGAGAACCAGGCCTGCCGCCGTTCGCTCCTGCACTCACGAATGCCATTTTTGATTTGACCGGGAAAAGGATCCGGAAACTTCCTTTTGATATGAACAGTATTTGACGAGCATGAAAGAACTGAATGATATCGTTCGCACTTATGATAAAGCCATCCTGCAAAGCAGGAAAATGGCACTTGCTACCGTGGTCCGCGTGGATGGCTCTTCCTACCGGCGGCCCGGCGCGCGCATGCTGGTTACTGACGACAGTAAGATAACCGGCGCTATCAGTGGTGGTTGCCTGGAAGGCGATGCGCTGGAGAAAGCGCTGTTCGCCATGGCCACCGGAGAAAATAAACTCATTACGTACGATTCAACCGGCGAAGACGATATTCAGTTCGGACTTCACCTGGGTTGCAATGGCGTCGTACATATCTTATTTGAACCCATAAAAAAAGACGATCCGTTGAATCCGGTGGAATTGTTGCGAAAGGTTTCAAGTGCCGGCGACGAAGCCGTTCTCGTAACTCTTTTTTCGCTGAAAAAAATACAACCCGGAACCCGGCTGCTCTGGTTGAAAAACAAAATGCATAGTAGTCTGACAGAACCGGTGCAAAGACTATTGACTGAGCCAGTCAAAAATGCACAAGCTGAAAAACAATCGGCTTTGCTGGATCTGGACAGCGACCAGGGAACTTACACCGCTTTTATCGAATGGATCGACCGGCCTGTTTCCGTAGTGATCGCCGGTGCGGGCAATGATATTCAGCCATTCGTTGAGATCACTGTGATGCTGGGATGGTCAGTGACCGTTGTGGATGGAAGATTTCATTATGCGCTACCAGAGCGTTTCCCAGGTGCTGCAAAAGTATTGTACAGTAAACCTGAAGATATTTTTTCACAAATCAATACAGACACCCAGACTATTTATTTGCTCATGAGCCATAATTACAATTATGACCTGACTTTTATCACACAAATCGTAAAGCAGGAATTTGGATATATCGGACTGCTTGGGCCGGCGCAAAAACGGGACCGTATGTTATCTGACCTGCAGGACCAGGGAATTCAGTTAACTGAAGAGCAGCTGTCAAAAATACACGGACCGGCGGGGCTTGATATTGGTGCAGAAAATTCAACAGAAATTGCGCTTTCCATTATTGCGGAAATAAAGGCGTTTTTATCCGGACGATCCGGATCGTCGCTCAAACAGAAAAAAGGAGCCATTCATAACCGTGTAATCAATAACCTGTGATGGGTAAAACCGGGATTATCATACTGGCGGCTGGAAGTTCATCCCGCATGGGGGAACCCAAACAACTGATGAAGTATAAAAACAAAACCTTTTTGCAGCATATCGTCGGAGAGGCAAAAAATGCAGGCCTGGATCCGGTAATTTGTGTAACCGGATACCAGTCAGATCTCATAACTGAAAGTTTATCAGGAATGGACGTCTCCACCATCTACAATGAACACTGGCCCGAAGGCATGGGATCGGGAATTTCGGCCGGCATCAAACAAGTCTTACTTTCGGAGGTTGATTCCGTTATCCTGGCCGTGAGTGACCAGCCCTATGTGTCGTCTGATCTGTTTGGAATGATGGTCAGGTGGAAAGACCAATCGGGAAAAGGAATCGTTGCCTGCACCTATGCCGGAACCCTGGGTACACCGGTTTTGTTCTCCAGGGACTATTTTAGCCGTTTACAATCGCTGAATGGAAATCAGGGGGCAAAAAATATCGTAAAAATCAATCTCCCGGATGTTTGTCCGGTAGAATTCGAAAAAGGGAATATTGATATCGACACGAAAGAGGATTATGAAAATCTGATTTCAGAAATATAACAGCATGATTCAGGATGCTTTTGGCCGCGTGCACAATTACCTTCGTTTATCCCTCACGGATAATTGCAATCTCCGGTGCTTTTATTGTATGCCGGACGAAGAATACGATTTCGCACCTGCCGCCCGCCTGATGCAAACGAAAGAAGTGGAGCAGCTGGCCAGTCTGTTTGTGATGGAGGGCGTTACGAAAATCAGATTGACCGGCGGTGAACCGCTGGTGAGAAAGGATGCTGCGAAAATTATTGAGTCGCTGAGTCTTTTACCGGTTGAACTGGTCATGACCACCAACGCGACGCGCATTCACGAGTTCATTACTGTATTGAAAGCGTCGAAAATCAGGACCATCAATATCAGTCTCGACACGCTTCAGCCCGATAAATTCTTGTTGGTTACCCGCCGCGATCTCTTTCACCGGGTGAGAAGTAATATTGAACTTTTATTACATCACGGATTCAAGGTAAAAATAAACGTCGTGGTGATGAAAGGATTCAATGAAAGCGAGATCAACGATTTTATCCGGTGGACCATGTTTATTCCCATCCAAATTCGTTTTATCGAATTTATGCCCTTCAGCGGAAACCGGTGGACGGGCAACAAGGTCTTTTCCATGCAGGACATGTTTTCGGAAATCGCCACCCAATTTGAATTCCTGCCGGTAGAAAACGAATTGCATGACACAGCGAAACATTTTATGATACCGGGACATGCCGGCTCTTTTGCCATCATCAGTACCATGAGTGCTCCGTTCTGTAGCAGCTGTAATCGAATGCGGCTCACGGCGGACGGGAAATTAAAGAACTGTCTTTTTTCTACGGATGAAACGGATTTACTTACGCCGTTAAGAAATCGGGAGGATGTGACATCGTTAATTCATGCGTCCATCCGCTCCAAAGCCAAAGAACTGGGCGGACAGTTTTCAGGAACCTTCGAATTGCTGGATGCGGCATCCATACATAACCGCCCCATGATCACCATCGGAGGATAAATGATTTTATGAAATATTTCCTTTTCTTTTGTTTTGGGTTGTTGTTGTTTCAGCCATCGGAAGCGCAAAATACCAGTGAAAGTTTTACGGTTTCCGGAGAAGTTTTAAAACCGGAGACGATCGATATTTCCAAACTTTCCGGTTATACAACTGTGCATCTCGATAGCCTGCGCATTTATAGCCATGATATGCAGCCGAAGGGTTTGATGAAAAATATCAATGGCGTATTATTGAAAGATATTCTGTCAGCGATTCCTTTCAACAACGAAAACCCGAAAGTGCTCAGCGAATACTACATCGAGTGCCTGGCGACAGATGGATATAAGGTGATTTTTTCCTGGAACGAAATCTTCAATAGTGAAACCGGGAAACATGTTATGATCATCACTAACAAAAACGGAATGAACTTGAGCCAGCTGGATGACCGCATCGCACTCATTACACCGACTGATCAGGCCACCGGCAGAAGATATGTGAAGTGGCTGAGCAGGATTATTATTTACCGTCAGCGAACCTAATGGAATCAAACGAACTTGTTTCGGTAGATCAGGCACGGGCACTTATAGCAGCCAGCGTATTACGCGTACATCCGGCTGTGCGGGAAGTATCGCATTCAGTGGGCCTTGCGATAGCGGAGGATATTTTTTCTCCGCTGGATATTCCGGCCTTTGATCAGTCTTCCATGGACGGATATGCGATCTATGTAGAGGATATCAAAAGACCGCTGGTTGTGCAGGGCACCATAGCTGCCGGGCATGCGCAACCGGAAACATTACAAAGGAATCATGCCATGCGGATCTTTACCGGGGCACCGCTTCCCGATGGTTCGGACACCATCGTTATGCAGGAGAAAGTAGTCGTCAACGCATCAGAAATACAAATTACCGATCCGGATATTGAACAGGGAACCCATGTGAGGAAACGAGGTTCCGAGTTGAAAAAAAATGAACTTGCTATAAAAAAAGGAACCGTGATCACCCCACCGGTAGCCGGTCTGCTGGCGAGTCTGGGTATCCTATCCGTGTCCGTTTATCCCCGACTTTCCATTTGCATCATTGCGACGGGTAATGAATTGCAGAAACCCGGGCAGCCATTAGAACCGGGGAAGGTATATGAATCCAATGTTTTCTTTCTGCGGGCAGCGCTAAAACCCTTTACTGAAAATTTAGGAGCAGTTTTGTATGTTGAAGACAGTCTGGGAATCATCGAGGGAGCCTTATCGACAGCCATCAGTAATAACGATCTGGTCGTACTAACCGGTGGTGTCAGCGTCGGCGACTATGATTTTGTGCGGAAGGCAGCAGATCATGTCGGCGTTCATTGTAAATTCCACCGGGTAAAACAAAAACCCGGTAAGCCTTTATATTTTGGTACAAAGGAAAATAAGATCATCTTCGGTCTGCCTGGTAATCCCGCTTCCGTGGTCAGTTGTTTTTACGAATACGTTTTGCCCGCGGTGCGTTTTATGTTGCATCTGCCACAGGAGGAACGGATTACTGCGATACTGAAAAATGAATTTAGGAAAGTGAAAGGGCTTACACAGTTTCTGAAAGCATATATCGAAGACGGGGAAGTGGAGATCCTGGAGGCACAGGAATCATACCGGCTGCGTTCCTTTGCCAGCGCAAATTGCCTGGCGGCGCTGGATGAAAACAGGCTTGACTATGAAAAAGGAGAAATGGTAACAGTCCGGATGCTTCCAAAATAAAAAACATGGCGACCTATCTTCCCGTATTTTATATTTTACTTTTTGTCATTGCATTTTTATATGCGTCCGTCGGTCATGGAGGTGCGAGCGGTTACCTGGCACTGATGGCGCTGTTTAATTTCAGTCCGTCGGTGATGAAACCTACGGCCCTTTTGCTCAACCTCTTTGTTTCGATGGTTTCTTTCATTCAGTTCTATCGTGGAAAATATTTTAAATGGAAACTATTCGTACCCCTGATCGTTTTTTCCATTCCCATGGCTTTTTTAGGCGGCAGGATGGCCATCCAGGACCCTGTTTATAAAACGATCCTGGGCCTTTTTCTGATTATACCCATCTGCCGTTTTCTTTTTTTTAAGAACACGGATCCGAAGGACATGAAGCCCGCGAATGGTTATTTACTACTGGTTATTGGCGCAGGCATCGGCTTTCTCTCCGGTATGATCGGCATTGGCGGCGGCATTATTCTTTCACCGATCCTGCTTTTGCTGAAATGGACGAATCAGAAACAAACGGCTGCTATCAGTGCTTTATTTATTTTTGTGAACTCGGTTGCAGGTCTCGCAGGCCAGTATACCAAGGGCATTCAGTTCAACACGGAAATGTATGGATATGTGACAGTCGCTTTTGCCGGTGGCTTATGCGGCGCTTATTTGGGCTCCATTAAATTTCCGCAAACTGTATTGAAAAACCTGTTGGCTTTTGTCTTGATGATCGCAGCCTGGAAATTATTATGGCAGTAAAAATTCAATTATACGGAAAGTTGAAACAAGTAACCGGAGTGTCGGAGCTTATTCTTGATGCGGAAGATACGGATGGACTGCTAAAAGAGTTCGCAGCCCGTTTTCCACTGATTGAAAATCTGCCTTGCCTTATAGCTCTCGACAGAACCATCGTGCAGACCAATACACCCATCAAAGCAGGTCAGGAACTGGCCCTGCTTCCGCCTTATTCCGGAGGATGATGAACCAGAAAATTAAAAACATATTTGTTAAGGGGGCCATATCGCCGGCGTTTATCGGGGAGAAAATCGCTGCGCACCAATCCAAAACCGATATTGGAGGGCATAGTATTTTCCTGGGACAGGTAAGGGCCGATGCAGTAGAAAATAAACAGGTCGTTGCCGTTGATTATACCAGCTACGAAGTGATGGCCCTGGAACAAATGGTGGGTATACGGGAAATGATCATTGAAAAATATTCGCTGAACTGCATGCATGTGTATCATTCATTGGGCAGGATCAGAAGCGGGGAAATCTGTTTATTTGTATTCACATCTGCTCCGCACCGGAAAGCCGCAATAGAAGCCTGCTCCGAAACGGTGGAACGATTAAAAGCCGAACTGCCCATCTGGGGTAAGGAAATATTTGAAGACGACAGCTTTCAATGGAAAATCAATCAACCTGCATGAAGGACATTCTGTATAAATCATCCACACTTCGAAAAGCCATCGCCACCGCCATTGTGCAGCTTTCCGATCCCGAGGCTATGAATGCTGTACTAAACAAGACAGTTCCCAAGGGGGATGTGTTTGAATTCTCAAGAGCTGCCGGATTACTGGCCATTAAAAAGACTTCGGATCTAATTCCCGATTGTCACCCCATTCCGATAGAATTCGCGTCGATTACTTTCAAAACAGAAAAACTTGCGATTTATATTTCCGTTGAAGTGCATACGATTTATAAAACCGGCGTGGAAGTGGAGGCTATGCATGGTGCGTCGATTGTTGCGCTAACCATCTACGATATGTTGAAACCGCTCGACAAGGGCATTGAAATTGCGTCGATACGGCTGGAGAAAAAATCGGGGGGTAAGAGCGATTACCGTAAAAAACAGTCTGGGGCTATTCGTTGCGCAGTGATTGTTTGTTCGGATAGTATTTCAAAGGGAAATGCAAAAGATCTGTCCGGCAAAACTATTATTGAAAAATTAAAAGAATTCGGAATAGAAAATACATCCTATGAAGTAGTGCCCGACGACTTTCATTTAATTCAGCAGGAAGCCATCAAATACAGTGGCCAGGGTTATGAGTTGATTTTATTCACGGGCGGAACCGGACTCTCGGCGAAAGATCTCACACCCGACGCCATCGGACCACTGATTGAAACGCAGATACCGGGTATTATGGAAGCTGCACGTCACTACGGACAGGAGCGCACACCCTATGCGATGTTATCGCGCGGCGTTGCGGGGTTTATAAAAAACAGTCTGGTCATCACGCTTCCCGGATCTGTTTCCGGATCAGTCGATACCATGAATGCCCTTTTTCCCTATGTGCTGCATCTGTTTGCGGTGCGGGCCGGTGACAGGCATGAAAAATAATCGTTGTGGTTATTTGTTCGATAGCTTTTTCATGAATGCATGCGCGCGTCTTAGGGAGTTGCAAAAGTTGTTTGCTTTTTCCCGGAAATATGTGATATCGCTTTGATTAATTTTATTGAACCAAAAATAATACCTCCCAGACCCAGAAGAGCGACAAGTACAGCCAGCCCGTCCATGCCACTGCATGCTAGTGAACAGGCAAGCGCGCCCACTAGATATCCGACACCTACGGCCGCTGCCAAAGTGCATAAGACAAGGAAAAATTTTAATGCTATTTGATCATTTCCTTTTGCCTTTTCTATAACATATACCTTAGCCTGTTTGAAAAATTCATGTTTTAAGGTTCTCTTTTCAGAGCGGGTAAGATCTTTTTTGGATCTGTGTTGTAAGGATAGAAGGATTTCATCCGCCGTGGGTTTTGCACCATTCGAAGCAGATAGGGTACTGAGGAATGGAAAGGATAATTTGCTTCCGGTTGCTTCTGAGCTATTTTCTGAAAAAAAACTAATCATTAAAAAGCTGCAGAATGCCAGGATAAAGTCACAGGCTTTTTGAATCCTATAGAACTTGCTCTTTAATTGCAGCGACCAGGAGCGGTTTCGTTGGGGATATACAAAAAGGGCTGAAATAAAAACCAGCAGGACAAGGTAAAATGCCAAAGGACTGAAATGGAAATTCATTTTGACAAGCAGTATCCCTGTTTGTATACCCAGAAGTGCAAGTGCCAGATTCAGGAGTATAATAAGTATACGGGCTGAACCCCTGTTTTTTCGGCCCCAAATAGATATCTTTTTCATGATTGTTGTATTTACAACCCAAAACTAATAACGCAAAGAGGGGATAGCTAATTGGAAAATGATGTCAAGTCACAGAAACTTGTAGAAGTCAATAATTTCCGGAACCGGTTTAAGATCAGGTTTGGCAATTGCAAAAAGACAGGAGGATCTTTTTCATTACTTGCAAAATCCGCAAATAAAAAGGGAGGGGTTTAGTATTTCTTTCTAAAGTTAGATAATAGACCTGGTTCGAATTTTTTAACATGGATTTGGCCATTTTGAGCAATCTGAAGAAAAGTTGGTTTTGGAAATTGTACAGCGTGAAGAGAACTATTGCCCTGCGTTGGATGGGGAACTTTTATTCGCAAAAAAGCCGGTCACATGTCAAATGTGGAGAAACCGGATATAGTTAATGATCTGGTGAATCAGTTCTTACATCAACTCCCGAGTTAGCATTCGCTTTATGGATGATTTTAGATGGTGCCTGAAGGATAGTCATTAAAGCGATTGTCCCTTCTGCCTTGTAGGAGGTTTAACAAAACGATACCCAAGTTGCCTTAACCAATCGGCTTCGTTATAAAAAATTCTTGACTTTGCAATTTTCCCGTTTTCAATTTTATAAACGGAATTCACCCATAAATGGATCGGTCCCTTTCCGTCTTTGTATTTTATTTCACAATAAGCCCAGTTTGAAACCCAGTCTCCGGGTTCCCCACCGTTTTCATTTGTCACTTTCGTGGCAAAATTCTGATAGCGGTTATATTTGATCGTTGCAAAATAGTGGTCGAGATTATATTTCCAGTTTTCAAGATTTTCCTGTTTGCCGGCAGAATCATCTATAGATGGACCATACCCTTTATAATTATCTGCCATGAGGGAAGCCATGGTTACCGTATCGTGATTTTCAATGGCTGAAAGGTATTTATTCACCACTGCCATATTTTCCTCTTTTGTTTTGTCGGCAGGAGGCGTTGGAGCAGCAGCGGTTGTATCATGAGAAGCAGGACCAACGGCATCAGGAGCTTTGTCACCGGAAGAACTGCAGGACGGGAGGGAGGCAGAAATGCAAACGAAAAGAATAAGTTTTTTCATGTGGTGAGGTTTTAATGTTACACAGGTCTGATAATTCTCAGCTTCAGTAATTCAAAGATAATAAACAAAATTGTCTCTCTGCTGGTTGGCTTCGGTGTCAGCCTTTCTGTCCCAAATAGGAAAAATCCCGGTCTATTATAAAACATTGAACCGGGCAACAGCTACGAATAAGGCGCCAATCATCAGGACCCCGTTGAAAGGAATCGCTTTATATTCTTTGAATCTGATGTGATGAAAAATGGCCTGCAGCATAACCAGGGCGAGTGCTGAAGCCGCGACCGGCGTGAGTATGGGCAGAATATGAAAGAGCCAGGGAAGAATCAATCCCAATGCACCCAGCAGTTCGGAAATACCGACAAATCTTACGAAAGGGATTGGGAACCGTTCTGCCCAGCTGACACCCGATTTCAACAGTTTATCGATCGGTTGGTATGATTTCAAGAGTCCGGCCATTCCAAAGATCAGAGCCAGGAATCCTGAGATAACCCAGACGGCTATATTCATTTTTTCTGATTTTATTTTTTTATGATGCAAAGTTAATTTACCCCGGAAAAATAGCTTAGCTTGGGCTAACCTTAAAACAAACGCATGAATCAAATCAGAGTTTTCATGCTTGTCACCATGATGAGCATCGTTTCCTATTCAGCCCTTGCCCAAACCCCCGTTTCTGCTTCAACCACCAAAGAGCTCGAAGAAGCCGAATCGAAAATGTTTGTGGGCATTCTTCACCACAATGCCGAATATTTTAAAGATTATGTTGCCAACGACTATATTACCATCAACGCGGATGGCATCATGGCCGATAAAGAGCAGACCTATGCAGATTCTTCACGGTATAAAATTTTAAACGATTTTACCTGGAAATTAACCGATAAGAAAATTCGGGTTTACGGAGATGTGGGGATTATTACCGGAAGGGCCGGGATATATATGAAGGAGGTCTTTGCGGCGGAATTCCTGTATACGGCGATATTCGTTAAAGATCACAAAAAATGGATGTTTACCGGATGGCAGGGAACCATGTCAAAAGATTCTCCCAAACCACCGGCCATACCGTCAAAATAATTCCACCACCCATGCCATCCAAATAAAAATGGCCCGGCACACTAAAACCCCAAACACATGAAACCATTCCTTTTTGTTCTTCTTATTTGCTCTTTACACCAGCGAAGTTTTGGACAAAATAATACGAAAGCGGATCAACAATTCCTTGACCTGGAAACCCATTGGATGAATGCCTGGAAAAATAAGGATGAAGCAACTGCAAGAAAAATCATGTCGGACGACTTTGCGCTGACCAGTGTAATGACCACTGGCGAGCTGGTTTACAAAGAAACCTGGATCGCACATGCCATGCACGGTTTCGATTGCCAGTCATTCAGTTTCGATACGATTAAAGTTCGTATCTATGGCAATACGGCGGTTTTGAATGTTTGGTATCACCAGGTGGCAACCATTAACGGGAAAGACTGGAGCGGTAGTTCGCTGTTAACGGACGTCTGGGTTAAAAAGGATGATGAATGGCAGGTAGTTGCAAGACATGCCACGGCTTTGGCTAAAAAATAGGTCGGGGTTTTCGGTATCGGGAATCTGCCTCAGGTGATATCGTCACCGGAACATTTCGTATACATGTGATGGACGCGATTCCGTTGGACTAGTCGGCGTCCCAGGAAGGTTTTAGAATAGGTAAGCCTGACTGTTCAACACCTTCACCAATGGCCTGGACCATGTCATGCGGATATTCCGTATCGCCCGGTTTGACTGACTGTACCCAGAGTGTAATGCCATTGGGACCCGGGAATGCCAGTGGAACGATAACACAGTTGCCGGTCTGGGTTACTACCTGGTACCGGTGAGCGCCCTGGTCCAAATAATATTCAACTTCTGACTGGCGGATTTCTCCCCGGTAGTTGTATCTGATCATTTTCATACCCCAAATTAAAAGGACTTTTCTATAATCTGTAGGGTGAAATCACCCTTTTGGATTGAAAAATATTTCGTATAAATATGAGGTTAAATCGATGCAATTAAAAGTGGGAGGTGGTTGCTATCGGCAATTGAATTTCGAAGGCCTCATAAATATGATGTCTTTGCGTAAATTATATTATTTAAATCAATCAGACTTAGGTTCACATTTTAGAAATGCAAAAAGGGCCAACTTAATATTGGCCCCAACTAAACCCATGGGTCATATTAGATATGTTCTGATTACAGGATGTACAACTCGCCTGCATACCGGCTGGTAGATACAAAATCTGCATCGGCGGATAAAAAGCCCATATAGGCTTGCACCGTTTTGCCGCTGAACGCTGCTACATCTAATGTGTAGCCGCCGGCATTTCTTCTCGGGCTTGCGGTTTCAGTAATCCAGTCTTCAAGATCCGCACAATAAATAGCAACGAATGCCCGGTCCGTTGCTCTTGCACTTCCTTCCCCGCTGTTGTCGGTCCAGCTGAAACTGAGGCGTCCCTCCGAATCAGAATGAACAGAAATCGTATCCGGATTCAGCAGATCTCCAACACCCAGCACCACGCGGGGGTAGTTGATCCTGAAATCCGGGTACTCACCACTGATTGCATTGCGTAGGTTATACGACATTGCTTTGTTGAAACAGGACATGTTCTCTGTGACGGAACTGTAGGTCATGTTCAAAAAATTCGTGATTGGCTTCACGAATGGAATCAGCAGTTTAAGTTTCGCCATCTGCCTGAGCTGAAGCTCGGAAGATTTGCGACGTTTTCGGGGCGGCCTGCTGCGAATCACGGCTTTTCCTTTCCAGGAACTGCCGACAGCAGTACCGAGGATACCACTAAAACCGCCAAGGAAACCCTCTTTCAATTTCGCCATGGAACTGGGTTTTAATGATAATAAAACGCTCTCTGCCAATCACCGTTCATGCAATATCAGCGGCAGGCTGGATTTAAATTCTCTTGTCGCAGAACCCTGGCCTGCATTACCGAAGCGATGATTGGCAATACAAAATTTACTAAATTCTTGAAATAAATTTCACAGTGCGATCACAGTAAGGGCATATTTATTTTATACCAGGTCGTTTATCGAATATTTTTAATTTTTTTTTAGTAAAAACTGCAAAATGAATCGAAGCACAACCATTATAGATATGCTCAAGAGAAAGCATGGGTTAGTTCACTCTATGTTCACTCTTTGTTCACCTATTGTTCACTGCCTCGGATAGAGTTAACGAACAGAGAATGAATGACTAACAAATCACTGGTCTTGTTTTGTCAATCCACATCTCTCTGGATATTTACACCCATAGTTCTGCAAGAAATAAAAGTCAGGGATGATATGACACGCGGTGACGTTGAATCAGAGCCAAATTATTGATACAGGTCAGGAGTAACAGATATTTTTAGGATAAAGCTGCCATTTTTGTCCCGGTAGTTATAGGCCAGTGTTGTTTTATGTTCTCTATAAAGCCGCAGCTCCGGGTTTGTCTTCACATTATTGATTAAGCCGGGTGTCATAGCGTTTTTTACAGTTGCTTCATCGATTTGTGATTTGTCGATATTTATTAATGTGTAGTTGTATTGAAATATATTATTTGGCAATGCGATCGCATTGTCTAACCGGGTTTCTTTGTCCACCATAATAGGGCAGGTTTTATTTAATTCACTGGCTACAGTCATCATGGCTTTATCAAACGTTGGTGGTTTGAAGAAAATTTGTTGAACAGCAAAATAGGATAAAGCAAATCCGATAATGGCGGCAACTGTTACCGGTCTTCTGGTTTTTTTAGTTGATTGTACGGGTTGGCTTACCTCCGCAGGAGCTGGTTCCATTTGAAGTTTGGGTAGTTCATACCCGCATCGAAAGCAGTATGGAGAACTTGCCTGGTTTTCTGTTCCGCAATGGGTACAGTTTACGGTGGTCATGGGGTTTGTTTTTATCGGGTTAAATGTTTAGTCAAATGCAGGTGCCAATACAAAAAACATCATTCGTCCATTATCGTTCTAAGATCTTGTTTCCTCCAGACAATATACAAAAGATCTATATAATTTTAAATGCCGAAGCGGGATTGGCCAGGGCTGAAGAATCTAATGGTTTCCACTTAGTGGGGAGCAAAATTGCACAAAGGGAAGATAGGATTGTCCTACTGTTGATTCATCAGCCGTCACTTCGTTGGCCCGGTGAGTGCAATAGCGCTGATCATCTTAGTATTGAATGTAAATTTGATATAAAAAATGCCTTACCAGGTGTATGTTGTAGAGCTGTCGAAACGGGTCTTTACGGAAAACTCAAAATTTCGAATGGCTAATCCACAATTTAACGGCGTGCTTGAATGTCTTTATGTAGGCATGACCAGCAAGACGCCGGCAGAACGACTTAAACAACATAAAACCGGGTATGTAAACAGGAAAGGGCAGAAGCTGTCTGCCTATATTGTTGAGAAATACGGAATATACTTACGCCCCAGCTTATACGACCAGATAAATTTGAAGCCCATGACGAAACAACAGGCATTGCTCATGAAAAAAAAACTTGCCCTGGATCTGAGAAGGCAGGGCTATGCAGTCTGGTTTAATTAAATATTTAAAAATGCTTCCGATATCAGGGTCCATTCGGTGGCCTTATAAACGATGTGCAACGATATTAATTGGGCATAAAATCCCTAATTTTAATGCAATGAAATAATCAACCCTGCCTGCGGCGGCAGGCATCAATTTACCAGTCATGCTAAAAAATTATTTTAAAGCAGCGTTCCGAAACCTGTGGAAAAACAAAGGATACAGCCTGTTAAATATCGGTGGCCTCGCTATTGGCATAGCCTGTGCCGGTTTGATTTTTTTATGGGTGGAAGATGAACTGACTTTTAATCACTATTTCAGCAACAGGGATAACCTGTACAAGGTAAAAGACCGCCAGACATACGATGGTACTACGTTTACCTTCGATGCCACCCCGGGGCCTTTTGCACCCGGTATCAAAGCAGAAGTTCCGGGTATTAAAAATGTAGCAAGGACAACCTGGGACAACAACCTGCTTTTTTCCTTAAAGGACAAACCAATTTATGAACAAGGGCGGTATGTTGACCCACCTTTTCTAACGATGTTTCAGCTTCAGTTTATTCAGGGAAATGCTCAAAATGCATTTGCTCAACTGCATTCTTTGGTTATTTCTGAAACGATGGCCAATAAATTCTTCGGCAGTGTAAACGTTATTGGAAAAACGCTGAAAGTTGACAATAAAGATGATTATGTCATATCAGGTGTAATCAAAGACCTTCCAAAAAATGTGTCATTTCAATTTAACTGGTTGTTGCCTTTTAAAGTTTATGAGGACCAGAATAAATGGCTGAAGGAATGGGGCAACAATTCACTATTAACTTTTGTGGAAACCCAACCCAATGCGGATATCACGGCAATCAATAAAAAGCTGGATGGCTATGAGCAAACCAAACAAAAGGACCTCACAGCTCGGATGTCCATCTATCCAATGAACCGTTGGAGAATGTATGACAGCTTTGAGAATGGTAAGGAGGTTCCGGGAAGAATACAATATGTGCATCTGTTCAATGTCATTGCCTGGATCATCCTGATCATTGCATGCATTAATTTTATGAATCTTTCAACCGCACGTTCCGAGCAAAGGGCAAAAGAAGTGGGTGTGAGAAAAGTGATGGGGGCCGGCAAACGAAAATTGATCGGTCAGTTTATAGGTGAATCTGTATTTACTTCATGGGTTGCTTTGTTATTTGCTATAGCCATTATTTATATTTCATTACCTGCATTTAATGGTCTTGTCGAAAAACAATTGACGGTTGACATTTTTAATCCCCTTCATATAACAGCTTTGCTGGCAATCGCATTGATATGTGGATTGATAGCAGGAAGTTATCCTGCATTTTATCTTTCTTCATTTAATCCCATATATGTTTTAAAAGGAATAAAAATAAAAAATAGCAGCAGTGCAGGATTTATCAGGAAAGGCCTTGTCGTAGTTCAATTTACAATTTCTGTTATTCTGATCATAGCGACCGTCGTCATTTATCTGCAAATATTACATGTAAAGGATCGCGACCTGGGTTATAATAAGGATCGTCTTATTTACATTTATATGCAGGGTAAAATGAAAAATAACTACACGGTTATAAAAAATGATTTATTATCAACAGGATTTGTTCAGAATACGGCTCTAAGTAACAGCCAGATCCTGCAATTGCAAAGTAATACCGGAGACTATACATGGGCAGGAAAAGATCCTTCCAGGCAGATATTGATCACTGTTGAAGGTGTCAGTCAGGAGTATACATCAACCATGGGAATTCATATTAAAGAGGGCAGGGAATTTTATCCTGACTTTAAGACAGATAGTAACAATATTATCATCAATGAATCCCTGGCCAGGATTATGAATAAAAAAACGGCGATAGGCACTGTTATTTCAGGGCAGGGATCAAATTTAACGGTCGTGGGCGTTGTAAAGGATTTTGTTTATAGTGACATGTATGCCCCTGCGGCGCCGTTAATATTATTTGCGGATACATCAATTTGTAGCGTTTTATCCATCCGATTAAAATCAGGTGCGCAGCTACCCGCAGCGCTGGCAAAAATAGAGACCGTATTTAAAAATAACAACCCGGGTTATCCATTCGACTACAGCTTTATAGATGAGGAATTTGGCAAATTATTTAAAACGGAAACGCTTATTGGAGATTTGGCGGAGGTGTTTTCTGTATTGGCAATATTGATATCATG
>JBGPBW010000018.1:0-33873 GCA_041481385.1 Puia sp. | reverse complement strand
TCAAAACTGCCATCCGGTTTTGTCTGTGTGCCTATTTTAGCTCCCTGCACCAGAATGGTCGCACCCGCCAGGCCGGGACCTCCTGCCGAATCGGTAACCGTACCCGAAATGGTTCTGTTTTGAGCGAAGCTGAGCGAGTGGATACAAAAGAATAGCAGGAACAAGGGAGTGCTCCTCCACGGCAACAATCGTTTCTTTCTCATAAAAATGGCAGTTGTTAAAGTTTAGAATGATCCTGAATACAAAACTCTATGCAATCGATTACACGAATTTGATCAATATTTTTTATTTTAAAAAAAATATTATTCATCCGTCCTAACGCTTTTCCCGGGGTATCAGATCCTGAAAAAAACTACAATGTAAATTTTACACAATAAAATGAAATTATGGCAATAAAATGAATTATTTAAAGAAAATCCAAAAAAATTGTAATTGATCAAATATTATCCCCTTTAACGACCTATTTCCCCCCCTTTTGACCATACCCGCTCCCGCCTGACTACCTCTTCGCCATGTTATTAAAGTAACAACAACTGTCCTTCCTGGCCCGTCGCCCGATGATTCCTGTTGGTTATTCCATTTTTTTGATTAAAATTGTAGGGTAATCGATTGCACTTATGGCCAATGAAATAACCTTGTCGAATATTGCCCGGGAATTGAATATTACACCCGCGACGGTGTCCCGGGCCCTCCGCAACCACCCGAAAATCAGTGCAGAAACCAAGGAATCCGTGTTGAAAGTAGCCACCCGCCTGAATTACAAAAGAAATAAAGTGGCATCTTCTCTTCGGAGCGGAAAGACCCATATGATCGGCGTGATCATTCCCAGCGCTGAAATGAATTTCTTTGGTTCTGTAGTACATGGCATCGAAACAGTAGCCAATGCCCATGGTTATAATATCCTCATCTATCAGTCCAACGAGTCCTACGAACATGAAGTGAAGGGTATCGAAACCTTTCTGGCCGCCCGGGTGGATGGTATCCTGGTTTCAATTGCCAAGGAAACCGCAGACTACAGCCATTTTGAGGAAGTCAATAAACGTGGAGTTCCCATTGTATTTTTCGACCGCTGTAACGACAATATGGGCATCCCTTCCGTCGTCATCGACGATTATAAAGGAGCCGTCATTGCGACGGAACGGTTGATCAAACAGGGATACCAGCGGATCGGCCATATCGCCGGCCCACAGCACGTGAAAGTATTTTATGATCGTTTCAAAGGATACAGAGCCGCCCTGCAGGTGAATAATATTCCTTTCGACCCTGCACTCGTATTTCCGGGAAATATTTCCATTGAATCCGGAAAACAGGCGGCCGCCTATTTTCTCTCTTTGCCAAAAATACCCGACGCTGTATTTGCGACAGAAGATTTCTGTGCATTGGGACTCATGAAGGGCATCAAAGAAAGCGGATTGAAAATACCCGGTGAATTTGGCATCATCGGTTTCGCCAATGAATTATTCGGTGAACATACCACACCTTCTTTATCAACCATCGATCAGCAGACTGTTCTGATGGGCAAGGAAGCTTTCAAATTGCTTTTCCAGCTCGTGGAAAATAAAGATGTGACCATTCAGGTTCAGCAAAAAATTGTGTTGGAACCCATCCCGATCTTTCGCGAATCTTCTGACCGGAATGTGCAGACAAACCCGGCCAAATAATTTCAAGAATCAGAATAATAATCATGCAGTATTGGGATAAAAAAAAGGGTATGCTTTGTTATCTGCTTGGACTTTTTCTGATGGCGGCCTGCAATAAAAATTCTGCCCCTGCTCCCCCGCCCACCGACACAACTACAACACATCCTGTCGACACCACAACCCATAAACCCGTCCCCGCCAGCTTCGCGAAAGGTGCAGACATCAGCTGGCTGACCCAGATGGAATCTTCCGGATATTCATTTTACGACAGCACGGGCAAAAAAATGGATTGTTTGTTATTGCTGAAAAGCCTTGGTCTCAATTCGATCCGACTGAGGGCCTGGGTGAATCCATCTGATGGATGGTGTAACACCGCTGACCTCGTCACCAAAGCAATCCGGGCCAACAACCTGGGATTTAAAATCATGATCGATTTTCATTACAGTGATGTCTGGGCTGACCCCGGGCATCAGGCCAAGCCTGCTCTTTGGGCTTCCCTGGATTCTGCTACATTAGATACGGTCGTTTACAATTATACCCGTCAGGTGATGGACACCTTAAAAACAAATGGCATCAATCCCCAATGGGTTCAGGTCGGCAATGAAACCAACGATGGTATGTTATGGGAAAACGGTAGGGCATCGACCAATATGTACCAGTTCGCTTCGCTGATCAATGCCGGATACCGGGCTGTAAAATGGGTTAGCGACTCCACTAAAGTGATCGTGCATATCTCCAATGGTTTTGACAATTCCCTGTTCCGATGGATGTTCGACGCCCTCACCGCCAACGGGGCACATTTTGATATCATCGCCATGTCGCTCTACCCTTCCGTGAACAACTGGCAAAGCCTGGATGCACAATGTCTTTCGAATATGCAGGATATGGTTTCGCGTTATGGCAAACCGGTGATGATTTCCGAAGTCGGCATGCCTGCAGATGCGCCAACATCTTGCAGGTCATTCATCGCAGACATGATCACCAAAACCAATTCCCTGCCGAACGCCATGGGACTTGGCGTTTTTTACTGGGAACCGGAAAGTTATAACTGGCAGGGATATGGGCTGGGTGCCTTTGATGCAAATGGAAAACCAACGGTTGCTCTATATGGCTTCACTGATAAATAATTCTGTTTATTTTTTTAGATTACAACCCATGCGTCACTTTAACATTCGCTTTCTTGCCCACCTTGTTTTTTTTATTTTTATTTTTTTTGCTGTTCCCGCCCAAACGATCATTCGTAAAAAAATAAATATTGATGAGAACTGGAAATTTCATTTTGGCAATTCAACCCACCCGGACAAAGATTTTAATTATGGTGTCGCCAATATATTTGCGAAAACAGGTGGCGCTGCAGGCACTGCGATAGATCCAAGGTTTAAGGACAGCAGTTGGAGGACCCTTGATCTGCCCCATGACTGGGCTGTGGAGTTGCCATTTGTACAATCGGAAAACGAACAGGTGGAAAACCATGGGTTCAAACCCGTCGGTGGATTATTTCCCGAAACCAGTATCGGCTGGTATCGCAAACATTTTACCATAGCACGTGCAGATTCAGGTACCCGATTTCAGATTCAGTTCGACGGAATGTTCAGGAATGCAGGAATCTGGATCAACGGAATTTATCTTGGCAATAATCTGAGTGGTTATATCGGTGTCGCCTACGATATCACAGATTATGTCCGGTTCGATCGTGACAATGTTTTGGTCGTACGCGTAGACGCCACCCAATATGAAGGATGGTTTTATGAAGGTGCCGGCATTTATCGCCATGTATGGCTGAATCAGTTTGCTAATCTTCACATAACCGATGGTGGCCTGTTCGTTCATTCCGAATCATCTGGCAAAAGTACAATCGTCACCATTGAAACAACAGTTGAAAACCAGGGACCGGCCACTTCCGCCTGCAGTATCTATACTATACTTTCAGATCGTGCGGGAAATACAATAACCCGCACCAAAGAACAGGCCCTGAATCTTGGTGAAGATGAAAAAGGAATGGTACAACAAAAAATTACGATCGCCGATCCAAGATCCTGGTCGCTGGAGGATCCTTATTTATACAGGGTTAAAACAATTGTGGTATCCAACGGCCATGCCATAGATGCCATGGAAACACGATTCGGTATCAGGACCCTCCGCTTTGATGCAGCACAGGGATTTTTTCTGAATGGAAAACATGTAGAAATATATGGCACCAACAATCATCCAGATCATGCGGGCCTGGGTAGCGCACTTCCCGATTATATGCAATATTACCGGATCGGATTATTAAAAAACATGGGCGCGAATGCCTGCCGCACCAGCCACAATCCGCCAACACCGGCTTTCCTGGACGCCTGCGACAGCCTGGGTATGCTCGTGCTGGATGAGAACCGGTCGCTGAATAGCAGCCCGGAATACATGAGTCAGTTTGAACGGATGATAGTACGCGATCGCAATCATCCAAGTGTTTTTTTATGGTCGATTGGAAATGAAGAGGGCTGGATTCATACGAATAGCATCGGTAAACGTATTGCACAAACCTTAATTGCAAAACAAAGATTATTAGATCCCACGCGCACCAGCACTTATGCCGCAGATGTCGGAAATATTTTTACCGGTGTGAATGAAATCATTCCCATCCGGAGTTTCAATTATCGTCAGTTCGACGTTGCCGCATATCACCGGGATCATCCGGCCCAACCCATTCTTGGAACAGAAATGGGCAGCACCGTCACGACAAGAGGCATCTATGAAAAAGATTCCATCCGCGCTTATGTTCCAGATGAAGACCTGACCGCACCCTGGTGGGCAAGCCGAGCAGAAACCTGGTGGCCACTCGCTGCAGAAAATCCTTACTGGATCGGCGGATTCGTGTGGACGGGATTTGATTATCGGGGAGAACCAACGCCCTATCACTGGCCGAATATCAATTCCCATTTCGGACTGATGGACATCTGCGGATTTCCGAAAAACATTTATTATTATTATCAGTCCTGGTGGACGGATAAAGACGTGCTGCACATTTCACCACACTGGAACTGGAAAGATAAAAGAGGAAAACCCATCGATGTCTGGGTCAATACCAATGCAGACAATGTCGAATTATTTCTCAATGGCAAAAGTCTCGGTAAAAAAGACATGCCGCGCAATAGTCACCTCACCTGGACAGTAAATTACGAACCCGGAACCCTTTCAGCCATCGCCTACAAAAAAGGAAAAAAATTAACTGGTAAGGTTGAGACCACAGGGCTACCCGTTGAAGTGGTTCTTTCGCCCAACAAGACGACGCTTCTGGCTGATGGCACTGACGTAAGCGTGATCAACGTGAGTGTTACGGATAAAGACGGACGCGAAGTGCCGGATGCAGATAATATGATCCGGTTTTCTATTTCGGGAAATGGAAAAATCATCGGCGTGGGCAACGGCGATCCCAGCAGTCATGAACCGGATAAATGTGTTGAAGGCGCCTGGCAGAGAACTTTGTTCAATGGAAAAAACCAGGTGATCGTTCAATCAGATAAAAAGAGTGGTTTGATAAAATTTGAAGCACAGTCGGCCGGATTGTGGACGGGGTCAACGGATATCATTACCGTCGCTCCTGCGGGTGCAGACGATATCACCATGGATAAAACTTATGCATTGACCGGAGAAGCTGCCAAACCCAGGGAAGCGACAAAAATGCTCGGTGCGGATATTTCCTTCTTACCACAACTGGAAGACCGGGGTTTGAAATTTTCCGACAGCGGAAAACAGAAAGATGCCATCCTGATTTTGAAAGATCATGGCTTTAATTATATCAGGCTCCGGATTTTCAACGACCCTGCGAGGGATAGCGGTTACTCGCCTCACAAAGGATTCTGCGACCTGGAACATACCAAACAAATGGCGAAACGTTTGAAAGCCGCGAATATGAAACTGCTTCTGGATTTTCATTACAGCGATTATTGGGCTGATCCGGGAAAACAATTCAAGCCGGCTGCCTGGTCTAATTTGTCTTTTGAAGAATTAAAGAAAGCCCTTTATGAATACACCAAAAAAGTTATGCAGGAATTGAAAGACCAGGGCACACTGCCGGATATGGTGCAGGTTGGTAATGAAATCAATCATGGAATGGTATGGCCGGAAGGAAGTATCAGTCATCCGGATAGTCTGGCCCAATTGATATCTGCAGGCGTCGCTGCGGTGAAAGCGGTGGATCCTGCTGTCGTGATTATGCTCCATATTGCGCTCGGCGGCCAGCACGATGAGTCGGTATTTTTTATTGATCAGATGCTGTCCAGGTCCGTACATTTCGACGCGATCGGTTTTTCTTATTATCCGAAATGGCATGGTACACTGGCGGATCTGAGTTATAATTTACAGGATATTGTGAAAAGATATCATAAGGATGTGATCGTGGTGGAGTATTCAGCAAAAAAAGAGGAAGTGAACCAGATTGTATACGAACTGCCCGACGGTAAAGGCAAGGGAACCTGCATTTGGGAACCCCTGAGCACCTGGGAGTCTGTCTTTGAAAAGGACGGAAAATCAAATGACTTTCTGAAGATGTACGACATGATCAACGATAAATTTTATACGGCTAACCCATCAAAAGATAAATGAGAAAAATAATTATTCTATGGCTCGCTTTTGTATTACCGGCCTGGTTGACCGCACAAATTCAACACGTGGAGCCTTTGAACTGGTTCATCGGGATGAAGAATAAGAATCTCCAACTCCTGGTGAATGGAACGGATGTTGGCGAATTGATACCGGTTATTCATTATTCAGGAGTCATCATTAAAAAAATTACGAGGGGAGACAGCAAAAATTACCTGTTCATTGATCTGCATATCCATCCGGACACGAAGCCCGGTGCTTTCCCCATACATTTCACTCAATCCGGTAAAACCATCTATACCTATAATTACAGTCTTTTGTCAAGGCAACAACCTGCTTCTGATTTCAAAGGATTTAATTCCTCCGACGTGATTTACCTGATCGTGCCCGACCGTTTCGCCAACGGAGATTACAGCAACGACTCCGTCGCAGGCATGAGGGAGACAAGAGTGGACCGCGGCTTTGAAGGCGCGAGACATGGTGGCGATATCCGCGGCATCATCGACCACCTGGATTATATCCACGACATGGGATTTACGGCCGTCTGGCCTACACCCTTATTGGAAAATGATATGACCGTTTATTCTTACCACGGTTATTCCATTACGAATCATTATAAAGTAGATCCCCGCTTTGGTAATCTGGACGATTACAAAGAGCTGTCCGTTAAATTGAAGAAAAAGGGAATGAAACTAATTTTCGATGGGGTGATCAATCATATCGGTACCAACTATTGGTGGATGCATGACCTGCCTTTCAAAAACTGGATAAATTTTCCCGACGCCTTGCAACGCACGAATCATCGCAGAACCGTAAACGAGGATTTATATGCATCGCAGTACGACAAGGATTTGATGACGAAGGGCTGGTTCGATAAAACCATGGCCGATATGAACGGACTGAATCCCTTCCTGGCTAATTACCTGATTCAAAATTCCATCTGGTGGATCGAGACCCTGCAGCTGGGAGGTATACGGCAGGATACTTATTGTTATTCCGATAAAGCATTTTCAAAGAACTGGAGTTGCAGCATCATGAATGAATATCCCAATTTCAGTATTGTGGGTGAAGAATGGAGTCTGAACCCTCTGATCACTTCATACTGGCAAAAAGGAAAAATTAATCGTGACGGATATGCGAGCTGTTTAACCACCGTAATGGATTTCCCCCTGCAGTACGCGCTCACCACTGCACTGGAGGAAACCGACAGCACTAAGTTCACAAGCGCCCTCACCGGTTTGTATGAAGCGCTCGCCAATGATTTTGTATATGCCGACCCGAAAAATATCCTGGTGATGTGCGATAACCACGATATGGACCGGATATACATGCAGCTGAATCAGAATTTCAACCTGACGAAGATGGCAATGGCTTATTTACTGACCGTCCGCGGTATTCCCGAGGTATTTTATGGTACGGAAGTATTGCTTGACAATACCGGGCACCACAAGAATGACGGGCTCATCCGCGCAGATTTCCCCGGGGGCTGGAAAGGAGATCCCGTGAATGTATTCACAGGTCGGGGACTCACGCCCGATCAGCAGGACATGAAAAGCTATTTAAATAAATTATTGCTCTGGAGAAAAAATAATCCGGTCATCTCCGGCGGTGCAACACTGCACTTCGCTCCCTTTCATGGTGTGTATGTGTATTTCCGCTACAATAAGGAAAAAACCATCATGGTGATCCTGAACAAAAACACAAACCCCACAACCATTAACCCGAATAGGTTTGCTGAAATTTTGAAAAACAAAACGCAAGGAGAAAATATTATGACGAAAGAAATTATCTCAATCAACCAACCATTTACCCTTGCTCCAGAATCTGCTACGATTTTAGATATTCAGTAAATTTGCAAAGATTAAAATCGGTCAACGGTCAACGGTCAACGGTCAACGGTCAACGGTCAACCGTCAACCCTTCTTCGCTATATCCCTTGCAATCTTCATCGCATCCGACGCGATCTCCCGGATCTGACCGGTAGGACTCACCCAGTAACCGCAGAAATACAACCCATCCTTTCCGAAATAATTTTGTTTGGCGACGGGAACCTTCAGGTCCTCGAAACGGGATGGGTCAACGTCAACGAAGTTTGCATAATCCCGGTAATATCCGATGCCCGCAACTATTGTATTAAAATGTTCCTGTTCACCATCACTGAAATGAATGATTGCTCCGTCGATAAAATCGATCCCTCCGAAAATTTTGATATGACCTTCACGAATATGACGGATCGTACCGATGTCCAGCAGGGGAACCGAGCCTTCCCTGCGTATTCCTTCCAGGGGGCCGTATGATTTTTTTCTGAGTCCCAGTTTCCGGATATCACCGATCAATCCATTCACCAGCGGTGCACTGATGGCATCAGCAAATTTTGGAGGCAGGCGGTTCAATAACAGACTGAGCTCAATAACCGGAATCCCCAAAACATCCCGCGGGACTACGTTCACCGGCGAGCGGACGGACATGGAAGGAATAGCACCTTGTTCATATAAATCCATCGCAATTTCGCAGGCTGAATTACCAAATCCGACAACCAATACATGTTGCCCCCTGAATTGCCTGCCCGATTTATATTGATAACTGTGCAGAATTTTTCCTGGAAATGTTTCCATACCCCTGAACTGAATCGGTTTGGGCCTGCTGAAAGCCCCTGTTGCGAGTATCAGGTATTTTGATTGGAATGAATCGTTGTTGGTTTCCGTATTCCAGGATTCCTCCTCTTTTTTTACGGATACGGCTTCCGTGTTAAAGACAGGAAGAATATGAAAAACCTCCTGATAATTTTCCAAATAATCAATCACCTGCTGTCTCGAAGGATACCGTGGAATTTCTCTTCCAAATTTTTTATATGGTAAGTGCGACTGCCTTTTATTGGTATGTAAATGCAGGCGTTCATAATGGTTTCGCCAGGGTGCGGCCACCTGGTCCTGCTTTTCGATAATGGTAAATTCAATGCCCCGTTTTTGCAGTGCGGCCGCGGATGCCAGACCCGAAATGCTGGCTCCGATGATAAGGGTATTTGTATGCTTGAGCGGCATAACAATTTTTAAAAAGAACGTCAGGCGCAGAAATCTTAGTTAACCGATTTAATCATTTTGAACCGTTCCACTTTGTCCGGTTTAACGATCTGAAGATAGTACACTCCGGCGGGTAAATGATCTAGGCCATCAAAAACTAATGAGTTATTGCCATTCAGCAATTGAACTTTCTTTTGTACCATCATTTTGCCCCGCACGTCATACAAGGTCAGGGTTGAAGGGGTTCCTTCAAGTGATGTTATGGAAATATGTATATATTGAGTAAAGGGATTGGGGCCGGCCGTTACTTTATCTGACAGGTTTTCACATTTCACGATAATGATGGAAGAATAACTGACAGCTCCGTCCAGATCATTCATCTTCAGCTGATAATAATTGTTCCCTGCCGAAGTTGTCCCATTCAGGTAACTATACCGGCTATTGCTTCCGGTGGGTTTGATTTCGGCAATCGGGATGAATGCGTCTCCATTTGCGGAATACAATAACTCAATGGATTTCATATTGGATTCTTCTGCGGTGGACCAGCTGATCTGGTTCTCCGTCCCGGAACAGCTGCCATAAAATCCCAGCAAATGAACAGGCAGTGCAATACTGTGCTGATTGGAGCCGATATCGTTGATGCTTCCGCCCGGAAGCAGGTTTCCCCAAAAATCTTCCGTGCCTGCATCTATGCCCAAAGCCAAAAGGTCCTGGGCCGAATTGTTTGCCGGAGATGAAATACTGTTGATTTTATAAGCGTTTAAAGAATTCAGGCTGTTGCCAAATCCAACCGTGCCGCCCGCTCCCACATTGGTCAACATCGGATCGCCGTTGAAACCGGTTTTGACTGCACCGACCATTTCATTGCCTGTGCCTGCACGCCAGGAATCCAGTGTGGTATAATGGGTGCCCTGATAAAAAACGGAAAAAGGATTACCGCCGGACCAATAGATATTACCTGAAAAAAAAGCCGAATACCCGGTGGGTATGTTTACCAGGGGCACGCCGCCGGTGGCGAAAATTATATTGTTATAAAAAAAGGCATTGTCGATTCCTGTGTTCCAAACTGAGAAATAAACAGCGCGTGGATTCGTGTTGGCAACCTGTGGTGAAATATAAATGGTATTATTATAAATAAAGGCCCCGCTCATGGCGGTGCCGGGACCTTTAAACAGACCGATGCCACCTTCATTCTTTACACCATCGTTTTCACTGATATTATATCGCGCCGTATTATTACTCCATGGTCTGGCATTAGAATATTGTCCCATCAGGAAGCCGGCTCCGTCGTTATCATGCGTATAATTATATTGCATCAGCGAATTAGTCACGCCGCCGTCCAAATCCACACCGGCGCCATCACATCCCGTACCTTTGTGATTCCTGTAACTTTCGCAATGTTGTATAATAATATTATTACTCTCGAGGGTCCATATGCCCACAGGCCCTCCGCAGAATTTATTGTTTTGTCCGTTATCATGAGCCACACAATTCTGTATGACCCCGCCATCCACACCTTCGAGTACGATGCCGCTGCCCTCGAGCATGACGTTAACAACTGAACCCGGAACATTATAAACTTCACAATTCGAAATGGTGATATTTTTGTGTTGCCATCCGACTAGCGCCTGTGATATGAATCCAAAAACAATGATCCCGTTTTTCATTACGTCATGCACGCTCAGGTTCGTCATTGTTACGTCCTGGTAACCCGTCAGGTTCTTGGTCGTATAGATCTTAACACCCTCTCCGCCAAAATTCCTGATCTCCAGATTGCTGAGACTGATATTGCTGAACTTCACATCTCCCGCCAGGTCAGAAAAAATCAATACACCGGCACCCGAATTGGTGGACACATCGTTGCCGTCAAATATGAGATTGGAAATGGAAAATCCCGCGGTATTATATGCATAAAATCCATTGGAGCTTCCGGCATTGATGGTTGCCTGTCCGGTTCCGAAAGTTGAGATGGCAAAAATATTAGCGGGATCATTGGCTTCCGCGGCTGTCAGTAAAATAGTTCCGCTAAAAGTCTTGCCGCCTTCAAAAAACAAAGCATCCCCCGGAAGAAATATTACACTGTTCACTTTACTGATGGTGGCCCAGGCATTGGCGATGGATGTACCGGAAGACAAATCGTTGCCTGTACTACTAACATAATAATCTGTGGCGAATGCAGGAGTTGAACATACCGGTAAGAGTAGGGTGAATATTACTAGGGAAGTCATTAAGGGTTTCAGCCTTTTCATCATGGTCATTCACTTTAGGAACTGGATACGCTCAACAACGATCCCAATAAATATATTAAGATTAGCTTAAACTCAGCTCATGAATTCTGCCTTCCCATATTAAATTATCGTGTCTTTTGAACAACATACTGTAACACTGCACCCTGGCGATTTACAGGTTATCGTCCCCGATACCAAACGATGGGCGGCTTGGTTTATTTCACTGCCCTTTTTCGGAAATAATTCTCCTCAATGCAAACACCAACTGCCTGTCTTTCTCCCGGAGCCGGCCACTCCGGTCCGGCGGCAGATCGAGGATCAGGATATTATCCTGGGCCGTTGCTATTTTATACAGTGCAAACAATTCTTCGGGTGTTTTATATATGGTGTCTTTTGTATTGTAAAACCATTTCTGGCTAATGCACACCGTAGTTTCCCAGGGCATATAGTAGCGCTTACCGTTATGTGTAAACAATTTAGGATCAGGATTTGCCGGTAAATAGGGATCGCCCATCCTGAAATCACTGGGGAAATACCGGATCGGATAACCTGTTTTTTGCTGTGTGGGTAATAGAAATGCGGAATCGGGATCGGGATTGTCGGGCCTTCCGATTGACCAGTTCACGCCGACCTGGCATTGAGGCGCCATGCTTTTAACGGTTTCATATATTTCAGCAATGGGCCAGCGTTCCCTCTTTTTTTCCCAGCCCGCATCGAGCCATAGTTCAACAATGGGTGCATACGAGTTTGTCAAACCGATCAGTTCCCTGATCTGATTCACGATATAAATATTATATGCCTTGTCAAGCCCCGTGTCCGCCAGGTCGGCATTCTGATGCCTGTCCCAGAGTGAATAGTAAATTCCCAGACCCACACCGTATTTCTTGCAGGCTTTCGCCACCACTTCAACCACATTGGTTGTATTACCGGAGGATGCGACATCATAATCGGTGTATTTGCTGTTCCACAAACAAAATCCATCCACATGTTTGGATACCAGGATTACGTATTTCATACCCGCTTCTTTGGCCGTACTGATCCATTGATCGGCATCGACAGTCGTCGGTTTGTAGGAAGAGGGCGGTTTGCTTCCATCGGTCCACTCCTCATCATAAAATGTATTGATCCCGAAATGAATGAACATGCCGTATTTCCTTTCGATCTGTGCTTTCTGATATGCATTCGGTCCGGTGGCCGGTAGCGGCTCCTTAATCGTCTGGGCAAAGTTTTGCTCCCAACTTATCAGGACCAGAAAAACGAATATGGAGATTGCCCTGCTCATCATGTTAAAATTAGCTCTTTGCGGAAGAAAAGATTCTTTACTTCAGCGAAGACTATATTTTTTCCGGTGCCCCTACCACCGTTCCGGGCAGCGTTTAAGATTTCGCTGGGAATATGATTAATTTCGCCGCTACGATGAAAAGTCCCTTTAATTGTTTAATCAGCCTCACCCGGGCAAAACTGTTGTTGTTCCTGTCTTTTTTCGCAGGCTGTCGTCAAACTATACCAATCAGTATTTCCACCGCTATCATTGCAACAGGAGAGATGCCCAATGCAGTAAACGACGGGATGGGAAACCTGCACCTGGTTTATGGGAATGGGGACAGCATTCTGTATACTCAATCAACAGATCGGGGAAAATCATTTTCAACACCTGCATTGGTGGCCATCGTTCCGGAACTTTTTGCGACGTCCATGCGTGGTCCGCAGATTGCGTTCAGCAAAAAGGGTTTAACCATTCTGGCTTCAGACAAAACAGGTAATATTTATGCTTACGAAAAAAATGAAACCGGGAACTGGACAAAGACCAGTCGCGTAAACGATCTGGATTCTGTGGCTAAGGAAGGTTTTGTGTCATTGGCCGGTGATGGAAACCGTCTCTTTGCCATCTGGCTCGACCTGCGCGGAAATAAACATAATAAAATTGTCGGGGCCGCTTCGGATGACGGTGGCAGAACCTGGTCAGCGAACAGGATCATCTATACCTCACCCGACTCATCCGTTTGCGAATGTTGCAAACCTTCTGTTGCCCTGAAAGGCGATAAAGTCGCCATCATGTTCCGCAACTGGCTCAATGGAAACCGTGATCTGTATATTATGGAGTCAACCGATGGTGGTAACCATTTTCAGCCGGCTCAGAAACTGGGTTATGGCAGCTGGGCTTTGAATGGCTGTCCGATGGATGGCGGCGGACTGGTGATCAATAAAAACCAGGTGGCTGAGACCATCTGGAACCGGAAAGGTAAATTATATGCCTGCGAACCAGGCAAACCGGAACTGGAACTGGGTTCGGGCAGAAGCTGCACCATCGAAACCGTGAATGGTGAAAACATTTATGCATGGACCGAAAATGGTGAAGTCCTTGTACGCACACCCAATGGATCGAAAACAAACCTGGGCAAAGGACAGTTACCACTGATCAAAAACATCAATAATCAGGAACTGCTTTGCATTTGGGAAGAAAACAAACAAATCCATGAGGCCATTTTGGAACTATAGCTTCTAAGCAAAAACACTTAGACAACGATCGGATAAGCACTCAGGGAAAGATGGATTAACTTCATGGCTCAAAAGCCGCTCAATTCAATATCATGGGGCATTTTTATTTATACATCGATCCGGGAAGCGGCAGTTATCTGGTACAGGCGATCATCGCAGCGGTTCTGGGCGGCATGTTTTATTTCAAACAAAAATGGATCAAAATAAAATCTTATTTCGGACGCAAAAGAAAGGAACCCGAACCCGATAACCCGGATCACCATGAAGTCCTCTAAACGGCATCCCGCTTCTTTCCGGGATCCGGCAGGTTTTGTATTTGAACAGGAGGGTCTATTTTACCGCCAGGTGAATCAATCCTATGCCGCGCACTATACCCGGCTTTTTCAATCAGGCTTGTACGCCGCACTCGTAAATGAAAAATTATTGCTGCCACATACTGAGACCGATACGGTTGTCGCCGATCCTTCCCGTTGGTATAAGACGCTTTTACCCGACCAACTTCCTTTTATTTCCTATCCCTACGAATGGTGTTTCAGCCAATGGAAAGATGCAGCGTTATTAACGCTCGACATCGTAAAAAAATCCATCGTACAGGGTATGATATTAAAAGATGCGACGCCTTTTAATGTTCAGTTTTTAGGAACAACGCCCGTATGGATCGATACCCTGTCTTTCGAAACCTACGACGAAACCAAACCCTGGGTCGCCTACCGGCAATTTGTGGAATGTTTTATTGCACCTTTACTCGTTGCCCGCCACCTGACTCCCGACCTTCAAAAGATGATCATGGTATACCCGGAGGGTATTCCATTAAAAATTGTCGCCAGGATTTTGCCTTTGAAAAGCAGGCTGAACCTGAACACACTAATGCACATCATCCTGCCTTCGGCCGTGTCAGGAAACAAAAAAGCCGCTTCCAAAAACATCGGTGCTTTCAACAAGCAAAAGCTCCTGAATATTATTGATAACCTGCATGCATTTGTTGAATCTTTGAAAATCGGGAATAAATCATCAGTCTGGAATAATTATTATGATGAAACTGTGCTGAGTAATGAATACGTGGAAGAAAAAATGAACCTCCTGAAGTTGTGGATGCAGGAGCTGCCGGCCAAATCCGTTCTGGACCTCGGAACCAATACCGGTCATTTTGCACTCATGACGGCTGCCGCAGGAAAATTCACGATTGCTGTTGACGCAGATACCGCATGCATCGACCGACTTTACAAAACAGTCCGGCAAAATAAAATCACCAACCTGATCCCGCTAACGATCGATATCACGAATCCTTCGCCCGCGACCGGATGGGGTAACCAGGAGCGCACTGCATTTTTGACAAGGACCCACACCGATTGCTGTCTCGCACTGGCCCTGATCCATCACCTGGCAATCGGCAGGAATGTCGGGTTTGATCAGATGGCGGAACTATTCAGCAGCATCGCCCCCTGGCTGGTCATCGAATTCATTCCCAAATCCGATCCCAAAATTTCCCTGCTGTTACAAAACAGGGAGGATATTTTTGATGATTATAATGAAACGACTTTTGCAAATGCTTTCGCTGCACAGTTTACGGTTGTCAGGCGAGAGCCATTGACTCACACAGGCCGAATCATGTATTTAATGCAGCGAAAAGATAACAACCCTGAAACCTGACAGCATGAACCTTCAAAAGAAATTATCAAAAACCGGATACTATGTTTTTCTGATACCGGTTTTTTTTGTACTTCACGGTGCCCTCGAGAATTTCGGATTTGTCACCTTCAGGGATTGCTTCCTTATCCTGATCAGTTATATCGCTTCAGCCATCATCATTTGGCTGCTAACCTGGCTTTTATTCAGGAATCATCTTAAAGCCGCTCTGCTCACAGCTTTCCTGCTCTCCTTCTATTTATTTTTCGGCGCCCTGGATGATTTCTTTAAAGCGCTTCTGCATATCTTATCTCGTTATACCGTGATTATGCCCCTGTTTTTAGTTTCCCTAATCGTCGGGATCATATATCTGAAAAGAACAAAAAATAATCTAAACAGACTGACCTTTTTCCTGAATGGATTGCTGATTATTTATTTAGTGATTGACACCCTGGGTTTCATCTGGAAGTCCCTTCATCCCGATGAAAATAAACTGGCCATTTACGGTGATAATAAAAAAAATAATTACTCAGCCTGCGAAAATTGTCGGGATCCCGATATTTATTTTTTATTGTTTGATGAATATGCCAGTACTGTTAGCCTCCGGGAAACTTATCAGTTCGACAACAGCGCCCTCGACAGTTTTCTTTTGCACAGGGGATTTTCCCTGCAGAGATACAGCCACAGCAATTATAATATCACACCCTTTTCCATGGCTTCTATGCTGAATATGAATTATATCAGCGGTATCAAAAACCCGGATGACTGCACCATCGAGGACTATGCCAGATGCAACAGCCTGATCCGTAATAATGAGGTGATTCATTTTCTATCTTCCAGAAAATATGAAATCGTAAACTATTCCGTATTCGACCTGGCCGGCAATCCAACACTGGTGGAGTCTACATTGCTGCCCGTCAAAACCCGGCTGATCACCGATCAGACCCTGTATAACCGACTGGCGCGTGATATCGGCTGGCATCTCTTTACCGGAAAATTTGAAGTCAGCTGGCTGACGAAAAATATAATTTATTCCAGTCTGCAAAACAACAATCTCTTTCTGGCAGATGTAAAACAGGAGAGCAGAAGGAAATCTAATCAACCGCGTTTCGTATATGCACATCTTTCAATGCCGCACAATCCGTATTATTATGATGAACATTTTAACATGCGAACGGAAACAGCCATGGACGACGACACGAATCCCGGGCATACTGATTCTTATTTACATTACCTGCCTTATACCAATAAGAATATTCGTGAGCTGATCGACACGATTCAAAAAAACACAAACCGCTCAGCCGTGATCATACTCATGGGCGATCATGGCTTCCGCGCGGAAACAGCTGATGGAGACCGCAACCATTATTTTAAAAATTTAAATGCCGTCTACCTTCCTGATGGTAATTACCAACTCATGACGGACAGCATTACGGGTGTAAACCAGTTCAGGGTAATCCTCAACAGCCTGTTCAAACAACAGCTTCCCCTGTTAAAAGACTCAACAGTGTTTCTTACTCCCAGGCACTAGGTTTTCCAAATAAAGGTTGAAACGATTTGGAATAATCAAATATACGCATTTACTTTGAATTACAAAGTACTTTCCATAATAGTGAATAATAGAGGTGTATCTCATCACAACTGTCAAATTTTCTTAAGATGAAAATCAAAATGATCTTACCGGCGCTCACGGAAGCTAAGAGTCCCTACTGGCGTCCGATCAAATATTCCCTATTCCCTCCCCTGGGGCTGGCCACCCTGGCAGCCTATTGTTCGCCGGATGATGATATTGAATTGCAGGACGAGCATGTGGAAGAATTAAAAACTAACGATGCACCCAATCTCGTGATCATCCAGATCTATATCACCAATGCATTTCGCGCTTATGCGCTGGCGGATCATTATCGCAGCCAGGGTTCCTATGTCTGTCTCGGTGGATTACATGTGAGTTCATTGCCGGATGAGGCCGCATCGCATGCGGACAGTATTTTCATTGGTCCAGGAGAAGACATCTTCCCCTTATTCCTCGCAGATTTTCGGAACAAATGCCCCAGGAAAATATATACCAATGCGAAACGGGACATCGCCAACATTCCGCCGATCCGGCGCGACCTGATCAAAAGACATTTGTATCTGGTGCCCAATTCGATCGTAGTTTCCCGCGGTTGCCCGCACCACTGTGATTTCTGTTATAAGGACGCATTCTTTGAAGGAGGCAAATCCTTCTATACACAAAAGGCAGATGCTGCACTCGCAGAAATTGACCGTTTGCCCGGACGACATTTGTATTTTCTGGATGATCACCTGCTCGGCAATCAAAAATTCTCCGCTGCCTTGTTCGAAGGCATGAGAGGCATGAACCGTGTATTTCAGGGAGCATCCACACTCGATGCCGTACTCCGTGGTGACGGTATTGAAAAAGCCGCCGAAGCCGGAATGCGCAGTGTGTTCATCGGATTTGAAACTTTGAGTCAGGCCAATCTCCTGCAGAGCAACAAAAGACAAAACCTGGGTAAGGACTATGAATTGGCCATTCAGCGATTACATTCCCTGGGTATCATGATCAACGGAAGTTTTGTATTCGGACTGGATGAAGATGATCCTGATGTGTTCAAAAGAACCGTAGACTGGGCGGTAAAAAATGCACTCACCACCTGCACCTTTCATATTCTGACTCCCTATCCCGGAACACGCTTATTCAGCAAAATGGAATCGGATGGCAGGATCCTGCACCGGAACTGGGACCTCTATGACACACGCCAGGTCGTCTATAAAACAGTCGGCCTGAATGCTAATGAATTGAAAATGGGATACGACTGGGCCTATCGCTCTTTTTATTCCTGGAAGAATATTCTCGGGGCCAGCCTGCAACATGATCGCCTCAAACATATGGTCAAACATTTTGCCTATGCAGGGGGATGGAAAAAATTTGAACCCATGTGGAATTTTATGATAAAGACCAAAGGTCTGAATCATATGCTACCCCTGCTGGAATCCATCCTGTCGAAAGTGAAACATCAGGCTGATCAGGAAAAATCACGGCCTTTATCTCCTTTTCCGGCAATCGCCTGACTGATAATCATACTATAAACAATTTTCACCGACGCGATCTCCGGTTTCACCGTCGTTTATCCGGTAAACAGCCTAAATACCCTTGTGCCCGCTCGGGATCCGCTGTAGTTTTGTTCTGCAATCGAAAATCAAACACCATTACACCAAAAATTATAAGAAAATGAAAAAGCAAATTCTAGCCCTGGTTATGATGCTCACCGTAGCATTCACCAGCGCCTTCGCTGCCAAAGATGATGGCATCAGTCAGTACACCATCGCCTCTTTCAAAAAGGATTTCGTTTCTGCCACGAATGCAAGCTGGCAGGTTCAGCCCGTATATACAAAAGTCACTTTTACGTTCAACGACCAGGTGATGTTTGCCTACTACAGCAAGGACAACAATGAACTGCTGGCTGTGGTGCGCAATATTCCATCCACCCAGTTGCCGATCAAATTATTCACCAGCCTTAAAAAAGAATACAACGGTTACTGGATCACCAGCTTATTCGAAATCGCAAAGCAGGATGAAACCTCTTACTATATTACGCTCGAAAAAAGTGATGAAACCCTGGTGCTGGAAGCAAAGGGTATTAACGAATGGGTCGTATACAAAAAAACAAAAAAAGACTAGTGCGGATAATTCTTCAAACACGGAATAATTCTGAGGTTAGTGAGGTTGGAGGATTAAAAGACCTGGTAAGAATACCAGGTCTTTATTTTCACGTATGAAAACCCTCTTACCTGCTCAAGTCTATTGTTCAGGTTTTGCTTATAGTGCCTTAAAAAATGATACGTCTCCGACATCATTAACCTGAACGACTATTTTTTCCCTGTCGTTTTGGAGCTCAACAAAATATTTATCTTCATTGTCAAATCTTCTGTTGTAATAAAGCATATCGGTTTCGTTTAGTTCGTTATCATCGAAAAAGATAACATTACCGATGGTATATCCTTTATAATTTTTATTTATTTTATCCAGGGCGTGAGCCGGTAAATCGGCAACGGTTACATTTGAAATCGTTCCGACCAATTTGGAATCAAAACCATAATACGCTGTACACAGAACACCATCTTTCAAAAAACTGATTTTGTCAAGTTCGTCGGAGTACTCCCATCCTACGATAGGTATATAACCGAAATCCATATAAAAGTTTACCCTGGTTTGGTAATTGAAATTTCTCAACTCCAATTCTGTCAAAACCCTGTCTTTTGCAACATCAGATGAATGCCCAAATATCATATTATGATTCACCTCTGTGGCATATGACTTTAATGAAAGATCGGCTTCCCGGGCGCTGGCCCCAAAAGCCAGGAAACAGGCAGCCGGGATGATCCATAGCTTTTTCATTTTATTATATTTAATTGATTATCGAATAACCCGATTGGGCTTCTATGGATATACTGATCCAAAAATGCGGCCATACTCATCCTGTATAATGAGATATCCGATGAACAGGCAAAAGGCGCCGATAAAATATTGATCCCCATTGAGTGCCTTAGGGACATTAACGAGTCTTTAAAAAAATTTAACGCGGTGTAAATTATACCATGTGCCAGGTCCGGATATCTCCGGTGAATTCAATGATGCAGCAGATATAAGTATGAATTCAATAATACACCAGATGCACGTAATGATCTGTTAAAATTTCGGGTTGATCATGGACTATCGGCTTATCGTAATACCATGAATCCAACCATCGCTTCCCAGCTTAACCATAACACCATTTTTCCAATAAACGGGTGAAGTATTAATAAACATAAACCCATCATAAACATAACCAACAGCATAGACGTCTGTTCCTGCAATTGCGATCCCCGAAACATTTGAATTGGTATATTGATCCGTAAGGATAGTCAGTGAATCATTTTTCCAAATGGCCGCATAATTGTCATCGAGGCCTGGTCTGACCGTACCACCGAAATATACGTCTGTACCAGAAAACGCTATTGCATCCGGAATACCATTTTTGTACAACTCCACTTTCTTGTTACCAACCCAATAAGTCGGCACGCTGTATAAATAACCCGTAGAAAAGAAGTCGGTTCCATTGTAACCGACTGCATTCATTGGCCCAATTTCTCCAAAAAAAACCTTTTCACCGTTTTCCCAGACAACGGCTGATTCGCTGTTGTTACCATAAGTATAACCTGAAATATAAACCTGCTGACCGCTCACTGCAATTCCCGTAGCACTTCCTTTTGACCCCGGTGACAGATAATTTAAAATGCCGTTTTTCCAATAGACCGGATATGATACACTGTCGGACTCAACGATATAACCAACGATATAAATATCGTTACCCTGAATTGCCATCCCTGTTGCCTCTGACCAGGATTTATTTTCCAAATAATACACTTTCCCGTTTTTCCAATAAGTCGCAAAGGGCTTATAATCTATATTAGCATAAGGAGTATAGTCTTGATTAACTGATCCGCATGCATATATATCCGATCCGTTAACAACAATAGAAACGGCTTTGCCACTTTCACTCAGAAATACAGGTGCTCCGTTTTTCCAATAGACCGCATTTCCACTTAAAGTTCCAGCCATATATACATTGTAACCCGGCGTCAACGGCGACTGATTTGATTTATTACATCCTGCAATTATTAAATAAATGAGCGGCAAAAGAAAATATATCAACCAGGGTCGAAATAATCGACTAAGAGAATAAAGTGGCCCAATGAAGACGTTCTTCATCCTATTAATATAACAATCTAATCTCAATTGTGTAAATATTAGATGACTAAGTATAAACCCTTACCCCCTTTCATCTCACCCTAATAATTTATATATTTATCGCGTTATTACCCTAACGCTCATGCTTGACCCTTTAACCCAGGCTCTAACCTAAACAGACCATGCAACCCATCCGGAACCTTGAAAAAATTACATATTATTTATAGGAGGCTTGTTTTCACAGTCCTGTTCTTTGGTTGCGGAATCTGCAAAGGACAGATCATTACCACGCTCTCGGGTAATGGCACACCGGGATTTACCGGAGATGGTGGACCGGCGGGCAACGCACAATTAAACATTCCTGTCGGTCTTTGCCTGGACGCCGCCGGCAATTTATATATTGGCGATTATGGCAACCAGCGTATTCGCAAAATCAACAAAGCAACAGGTTTTATCACTACGATTTGCGGCACGGGTGTAACAGGCTTTTCGGGAGACGGAGGTCCCGCCCTGAATGCAACCATCAATGCACCTTATCATATGTGTGTTGACAACAATAAAAACTGTCTCTATTTTTCTGATTTTTGGAATTTTCGTATACGGAAAATTGACCTGTCAACGGGTATCATTAACACCATTGCCGGTGACGGTACATTCAATTATGTGAACGGAGGGCTAGCTATAAATTCCGGTATGCTGCCCGAAAGTTTAACGCTAGATGCCTCCGGTAATATCTACTTCTCCCAGCACAACGGACCCCTATATAGTACAACGACGAATATTATCAGCAAACTGGATATAAGCACGGGCATCGTAACAACAATTGCAGGAAATGGACTGCCCGCTTTTGCCGGCGACGGCGGACCCGCACTCAATGCCAGTTTTTCTGAACCGATGGGTTTGGTCCTCGACGCTGCCGGAAACCTTTATATAGCAGATTGTTTAAATCAGCGGATTCGTAAAATCGATAAGGCAACCGGGATAATAAATACTGTAGCGGGCGATGGCAAAAATAATCTTTCTCCCGATGGACAACCGGCTCTTTCCACCAGTTTGAGAAATCCAACGGGTCTTCTTATGGACAATGCGGGTAATCTGGTTTTGGTGGACCAAACTGCTTTAAGGGTAAGGATGATTGATAAGACCACCAGCATTGTTACCTCCCTTGCAGGAGCAGAGTCAGGCGCATACGGACTGGATTGTGTTCTGGCAACCAGTGAAGCTTTGGGCATTCTCAATAACGCCGTGATAGATGCTTCCGGTATTTTGTATTTTAACGACCAGTCCTTTCACCGGATCAGGATGGTAATTCCCGACAATGCCAAACCCACTGTCCAGATTTCAACAAGCGCCACTACAATTTGTGCGGGAGCATCTGTACAATTTACAGCAACAGTTCAGCAGGGATTATCAACCGATGCATATCAATGGACGGTGAATGGCAAACCGACAACAGCAATCAGTTCCGTATATCAAACGGACACACTCAATAATAATGATATTGTGGAATGTCAGGTCAGTTCATCGTTGGGAAAACTTTGTCCGTCGCTTGCTACAGTTTACAGCAACGACATCATCATTTTTGTGAAACCGCCGGTAACGCCTACGGTAAATATAACAACACCGAATACCAATATCTGTTCTGGTGCTTTGGTCGTTTTTTCTGCGGCAACTACGGATGCAGGTACAAATATTTTATATCAATGGCTGCTGAATGGAAATCCGGTGGGCAGCAATCTGAATTCGTATAGCAGTAACGTCTTGTCAGATAAGGATATGATCAGTTGCCGGATAACTGCTGATCCCGGCCAGTCCTGTCTCGCTGCGCCTGCCACCACATCCAATAATATCATCATCAATGTTAGTCCTTCACCAGCACCATCTGTACAAATCGATGCGGTTCCCCCAGTTATTTGTCCGGGAGATTCAGTTTTGTTTACGGCCATTCCGAAAAATGCCGGTACGGATATTTCTTATCAGTGGCAGTTGAATGGAAATAATATAAGCGCAGACCAGTCCGATTTTATTGGCCGGAATTTATCAGACGGCGACCAGGTGAATTGTATGCTGATGACTACCAATGCCGCCTGCGGAAATAATGAATGGGTATCTTCCAACCTGGAAACCATTGTAGTAAAAACAGCACCGCAAATTCTTTTTGCAGATTCCATAGTACTGATCCGTCCCGGACAACAGGCACAAATTCACGCCGGCATTGAGAATGCTTTTATTTCCTATAGCTGGCAGCCGGCTTCCGATCTGGTCAATGTCAATACACTGGATCCCACGACCGTTCCTTTATGGGAAAACAGTTTGTTCAAGCTCAGTGTTATGGCATCCGACGGTTGTTCTTCAGAAAAAGAACTGCTCGTTAAAATATTCTTTCAGCTAACCATGCCCAATGCCTTCTCGCCGGATGGGAACGGGAAAAATGATCTGTTCCGGATACCGCCAAAAACGACCATGACCCTCAACGACTTTTCGGTGTACGACAGATGGGGTAACCGGGTATTCAGGACCCGGGACATCGGCAAGGGCTGGGATGGAACGGTGAATGGTATGCCCGTACCCGCCGGAACCTATGTATATATTATTACAGGCCAGGACCTGAACGGGAAAATCCTCTCAAAAGGCAGTTTTTTGCTCATTCGCTAACCCGCTGGATCGATTCCACCTGGCATTTAGTAGGCCATTGAAGACCTTTTGAAACAATAGATAAGCCAGATATAACCCAGAGATAAGCCAGAGATAAGCCAATGATAAGCCTGATCGGTATAAGCTCTGGCTTATCACTGCCTTATATTTGGCTTTAATCTGACTTATTTGTATCTTATCTCGGTTATCAATAAGGACCCATGGCGAAACTAAATCCTAACGACATCCAGTTCACCGGAAGCCTCAGCAACCTGTCCGCTTATAAAATGCGCGGACATGATCGCATTATTCTAAGGACCAAGGGCGGAGCCAGTAAAAAGCATATTGAGAAAAACCCGAAGTTTGAAAAAACCCGGAACTTGAATAATGAATGGAAGGCGGTTTGCATGGCGAGCCTGGCCATACGTCAGGGACTCAACTCCTTGAAAACCCTGGCAGATTATAATGTATCCGGTCCGCTGAATGCCCTGGTGAAAAAAATTCAAGTAACAGATACCGTGAATCCGAAGGGAAAACGATCCATTCGTTTTTCCCAACAGCCCGATGCGCTCAGTAGTTTCCATTTCAACAGGCAAACAATATTCGACAGCATCATCTGTCAGCCGCTGGATGTGAGTATAGATAAAACTTCCGCAGTCGTGGATGTAAGGATTCCACCATTGCAACCCCTGGTTAATTTTTTTCCGAATCCGCGATATGCTTATTACCGGATCATTCTGGACTGTACAGGTCTAAGTGATTTTGCATGTTTTGAAAACGGTGACGAATACCACAACCTGAGTTATCAATACCCGACATATATCGCCATAGAAACAGAATGGGCGATCGCGAAGGTCTCGCAGCCTTCCGCTTCCATTCAGCTGCTTCCCAAAACACCATTTAATACAGGACCCAATATGATCTTTGTATTTGGCGCAGGTATTCAATACGGCATGCCCGGCGCCGATGGCACCATTCAGCCCGTACCCTTCGCCGGAGCGGCGCGGATCATGAAAACGATCTGATTTTCTTCTAATCCAGGTCTTACAAATAAAAAAAGACGCCCACGGGGGGCGTCTCGACCAAAAGAGCCGTGCTCATCCTATTGCTTGACCAAATCCATCATTGTCTCTACTTCAGTGTCTGCATTTACCTTCAGTATCCGGATTGATGATTTGTCTTCCAGATATACAATATATCCTTTGCCTTCCAGTGACTGAACTTCCTCTACCATGGTGATATTCCAATCATAGTAAACAGATTTAATGGCTGCCCTGATATCTTTTGGCAATTGGTTCTCTTGTTTATAAATCACGGAAAACATCCAATGCCCATTCTTACCATAAAATGCCCGGTCGCTATAACCATCTTTCTTAAAATAAGAAGTATACCCGTTACGATCTGAATACCACTGCACCTGGCTGGCGTCAGTGAACCTGATCTGAAAATCATTAACGGCACGAGCTTTCACTGATTTCGCATCGGATATCAAAATGCCGGAGGCAACACGGCTTTCTAATGCTGACCAATAGAGAATGGACTCACTAAATTCCTTGCGATCCGTGAACATAACAGGCAGTGCAGCACTCCTGAGTTCGACTGATTGTCCATCCATAAAATAATGTGACCTGTTTGCGAAGCTGCCGCCTGCAGCGAATAACATCAAGGCGGAAATCAAAAATTTTTTCATAACATAATTTTTACTAACTGATAAAACGAGTGCAAATGTATATACAAACAAATCCTCTAATAACCGGGAACTAACCAAGGGCGGTGATCACCTGATCTTTGGCAGCGATCACTTACCAAACGGTTTTCGTTTCAATCCCGATTTTATTTGAAGAATATCTGTTACCTTTTACAAGGGAATTACAGGATGGCGACTACTATAAAAAAAATCGCTCCATGGAATCAATTGTTAATAAACAGAAAGATTTTTTTAACAGCAATGCGACTAAACCGATCGAATTCCGCATTGACCAGTTAAGAAAAATGAAGGCCGCTTTGAAAACCTGGGAACCCGTTTTGACGAAAGCGATTTACCAGGATTTTCAGAAGGGTGATTTCAATACTTACCTCACTGAGTTTCTCGGTATATATGTAGATCTGGATGCGTCGATTAAAAACCTCAGGAGTTGGGCGTCCACTAAAAGAGTTGAAAATAATATGCTCAATTTTCCGGGAAAAAGTTACATCATCCCGGAGCCTTTGGGTGTTTGTCTGGTGATCGGTGCCTGGAACTATCCCATCAACCTGACCATCACACCCGTGATTTCAGCAATCGCCGCAGGAAATACCGCAATCCTCAAACCCAGTGAGATGACTCCGAATACAAGCGCAGCCATGGCCAGGATGGTTGCGGAAAATTTCGATCCGGCCTTCCTCATTGTTGTGGAAGGCGGTATCGAACCCACAACCGAATTGCTTGCTCAAAAATTTGATAAGATTTTTTTTACCGGAAGTCCCAAGGTCGGCCGGATCGTATACGAGGCGGCTGCAAAAAATCTCACACCCGTCACTTTGGAGCTGGGCGGTAAAAGTCCATTAATCGTTACGCCTGACGCAGATATTAAATTCTGCGTAAAAAGACTGGTCTGGGGCAAATTCCTGAATGCGGGACAGACCTGCATCGCACCGGATTATGCGATCGTGCATAAAAGCATCGAACAACCTTTTCTGGAAGCGGTAAAAGCCGAGATTACAGTTACTCAATTTTCACAGGCCAATCAGAACTTTGCCCAGGTAATCAATGAAAAAAATCTGGACCGGCTGGTAGCGCTGATCAACCCGGAAAATATTTTTATTGGCGGCAAATATGATCGTGCCAACAGGTTTCTGGAGCCAACGGTATTGACCGGTATTGGTCCGGATGATCCCGTGATGGAAGAAGAAATCTTCGGTCCCATTTTACCTGTACTCACGTACGAGGATATCGAAAGCGCCATCGCGCTGATCAAATCCAAACCCAAACCCCTGGCTCTTTATTTGTTTTCTGAAAGCCCTTCACTTCGCAAGAAAATATTCAGTGAAATCTCTTTTGGTGGAGGTGCCGTCAATGAAGTGCTGTTTCATTTCGCCAATACTGAATTACCCTTTGGCGGCGTTGGGTTCAGTGGTATGGGCAGTTACCATGGTGAAGCGGGTTTCAGAACATTCTCTCATTATAAAAGCATTGTACAAAAACCAAGCTGGTTGGAATTCCCGATCAGGTATTATCCTTATACCGGCTGGAAGTTATCATTCATCAAATGGATTAAGAATATGTGAAGGAAAGGATCACATCCTGCTTTCGAAGGACTCTGTTATTAATAATAAATGAATCTATATGAATTCGGCTGAACTCAAAGAACTACAGGCACCCCTCAAGGAAAAATATAAAGCAGAACCGGGATCGGCCATGATCACTTTAAAAGCGGAAGGAAAAATCGGTGAAGGCATTTCCTGTAAAGTCGAAACAGGACGCGCAATTATTGAAGCAGGATTGCATCCCGCAACCGGCGGCACGGGACTGCAGGCCTGCTCCGGCGATTTATTGCTGGAAGCCCTGGTCGCCTGCGCGGGTGTTACATTGCGCGCCGTTGCGACAGCAATCGGAATGGACATTCCCGACGGAACCGTAAAAGCAGAAGGAGACCTGGATTTCAGGGGAACGCTGGGTGTGTCGAAGGAAGCATCCGTAGGTTTTACATCGATCCGACTTTCCTTCATACTGAATACCAACACCACTGCCGAACAACTCGCCAGCCTCTCCAAACTGACCGAAAGATATTGTGTCGTTTACCAGACGCTCACCAAGGGCGTCCCCATAGAAACTAAATATTCACTGCAGGAATAATCCCGGATTAACCGATGCGAAATCAGGGTGACTGTGCACGAAGCACAGTCATCCTGAATCAATAAAACCTATCCGTGTACAGAAAAAGTGTGCGACAAGCCAATTAATTTTTTGCCGTTGCGGGACTGATCACATCATCCACTTCGTAAATCGCATTGGCAGGAAATCCGCCTCTCTTCGCGTGTTCCTTGATCAGTTCAATATTTTCAGCTTTGTACACGCAGAAAATTTTATCAGCGGTTACATAACTGTGCAGCCATTGAATGGAGGGGCCCATGGCTGTTAGTACAGTGCAGGAGGTCTGTGAAATCGCTTTCAGTTTTTCCGGAGTGAACTGACCTGCGCCGGGAATGTCCCTTTCGATCACGTAGGTTTTCATGGTTTTGTTGGAGGTCTGGGTAACATTTGAATTCTGGGCGAAGCAGGAAACTGCTGTCAGGAGCATGGCCACCATCAGCAGGTTGATGTGTTTTGAAATCTTTTGCATGGTAATTTGTTTTACAGTTAGGAATAGTTAAAAATACTTTTGTTATTTACTTTTAACTATAACAAATCGTTCTATCGATGGTAATTTTAAACCAAGCGTGAAGCTTGAGGCATGAGACAGGAGGCGTGAGGCGTGTAGCTTAATGCAGTCATCGGTCAACGGTCAACGGTCAACGGTCAACGGTCAACGGTCAACGGTCAACGGTCAACGGTCAATGTTTCAAATAACTGGCAGGCAGAAGTCCGAATTTCTTTTTAAAACATTTGGTGAAATAAGAAGGACTCGTGAATCCGGAATCAAAGGTGGTTTGGGATACATTCACGCGATGTCCTTTCAAAAGTTCCACAGCTTTATTTAGCCTGAATTCCTTTAACAATTGAATGGGCGATAAATCCCAGATCGCGATTGTTTTTCTGTACAACTGCGATTTACTCATGGAGATGGCTTTGCAAAATTCCGTTACCGTAAAATCGGAGTCCTGCCAGTTCCTGTCGAGTATGCCGAACAGGGTTTCGAGAAATGTTTCATCCTGTGGTGCCAGTGATTTGATGGCTGCCCGGTTCTTACGAACCTGATCGGCCGGCAGAAGATCTTTCACGATTGTGGAAATCAGGATCTGGTTGTTGTTCTGCGTGACGGTGCAGAGATGCCTGGCCAGTTGAATGGTATCGCCAAAAACTTTGTCACTCTTTGCTATCGGATCACCAGCACCGATACCAATTTTAAAAATTGAAAGTTTTTTATCTGCTGCTGTAATATTCTTCTGGATGGCCAGGGCACAGGAAACTGCCCTGACGGCTGATGTAAAAGATATGATGAACCCTGTTCCGGTATGTTCGACTTCGCGTCCGGAATGAGTTACCAATTCTTTGCGGATCGACTCATTCAATTTTTCCATCAGGTCGCCTGATTTCCGCGGACCCAGATCGTGCTGCAACAAAACCAGGTCTTTCATTTGGGTTACCAGGATGATGCGAAAAGCGGTTTCACTGAAAACCTTGAGTCCTGTGTCCGTGATTTCCGCATCTTCCGGATCACCGGTTCTTCCGAGAAAGGCTTCCACCACATCATTGTTGACCTCGATGATTTTATTCGGAACCAGTCCGTGCGATTCCTTATGCATGCCTTTCATCGATGTTTTATCCGGCGCTTCGATAAGGCAAAAAGCATTTCCCTTGACCTCGTCAAACCAATAGGTCATACACTTACAATGGTATTTGCCCTGAATCAGCATGTCTTTACGGTGCGCTTCGGCCAGATCGATGGCTTCAGCACCCTGAACATCATGCACATCCATATAAATCGGCATAACGGATAAGCTTGGGGCATAAAGATATATGGATCGTTGCATTCAACGGACATAAAAAATAAACCCGCTCCAGGGAGCGGGTTTTTCAGCCGGGACCAAATGGTTTACTGCCCCTGCTTAACTTCCTGCACATAATTTGGAATTAATCCGTGAGCTTCTCTGTGCGTGTTGATGAGCGAATTGGAATCCGGTGCTTCAGCCAGGCACATGACCACGCCTTCCTTTTCGTTTACCCAATAATTGATCAGGTTCACACCATATTTACCCTGAACGGCGAGATCTTTCTGATGTGCCGCAGCGACATCACTTGCTTTGACTTTACCCGCGCCCAGTTGGTGAAAATCAAGATATAAATTCTTACCCCCTTTTACCGCTGCCGCAGATCCTGCACTTACGGAATAAACATGATCCGGTATCAATCCGTGAGCTTCAGCATGCGTTTTGATAATAGATGCCGTATCATAAGCAGATGCAAGGCAATACACGGTTCCCTTTGCTGAGTCTACCCAATACCTGATGAATTCCACGCCATATTTCCCTTCGGTAACCAGGTCTTTGGCATGTGCACCTGCCACAGCTTCATAGGTTACTTTACCCGGCCCCAGGTTGTGAACGTCAATAAAAAGCTGTTTTGCTGGTTTGGTGATTTCTGTTGGATTATAATCGATAACAGGAATGGTGGAAGTGCCAGTTTTTTTCTGTGCCTGTAAAGGATTAATCATTGCTAAAAATGCAGAAAACAAAACCATTGAAAATACATGTTTCATACGAAAGATTTGAAAAGTGATTTGATTAAGGCACAAAACTAAACAGTGCCCGATCGGGGGATCATAACTTTTAGATCAAATCCTTGTAATTTCTCTTCAAATTTTAATTATATACCGGCTGGAGTTCCGGATTGAATACAGGAGATAAATAATTCGAAGGTGAATAACCAAATCTCTTTTGAAAACATTTGGTAAAATAGGAAGGGCTGCTGAAACCCGTTTCATATGCGACTTCAGTAACGTTGATTGTTTTCTTTTGTAACAAAACCAATGCTTCATCGAGCCGGTAATACTTAATAAAGGTTATGGGCGGCTTACCCGTCAGCGCGATCATCCTACGATATAGCTGGGATTTGCTGCAGCCTGCCGGTTTGTTAAAATCATCAACTTTTAATTCAATATCGTTCCAATGCGTTTCTGTATAATCCATTAAACGGGTAATCCATTCTTCATCCGCCGGTGTAAGAAGAAATAGATTATCCGCTGCTGTCAACTGCTCCGGATTTTCACTATTGTACAGTTCCCTGACTTCTGCTGAAAGAATCAATTCTCCGGTTACAATCCTCGTCATTCGTTCGGCCAATTTGATGGCCTCTTCAAAAATCAGGTTTTTCTCTGTCACCGGAACGCCGGTGCTTAATCCGATTTTAAGATGAAGGTTTTCAGGATGAATTTCATACCTGAAACCGGCAAATAATTTCCGGATTTCCCGGGCCGCATTCACGGCATTTGAAACTGAGGTAAATGAAATTAAGTAACGACCGGAATTTTGTTTAACCAGCTTACCATCATATTCCTTTAATATAACCGGAACAGTGAGATTGAAACGACCCAGGGACCTGCCAAACCAGTCGCTATCATACGGAACCAGTGACAGCAGTTTTACATCCACAACCGTTATGATCCGGAAGGCAGGATCACGAATAATATTAAATCCGTCATCCTGCGCTTTTTTGGGATCCTCGATCCTGCCTAAAAATGATTCAACAACGTCTGGCTCAACTTCAATCACACGGTGTGGGACCTGGCCATGCGCATGGTGATGCATTTCCCGGATGGCTTTTTCATCAGGTGCTTCAATTAAGCAGAAGGCCGTTTGTCTTTTTTCATCAAACCAATAAGTTAATCCCCTGCAACCAAACCGGTCCTGTATTTCCAAATCATCCTGATGCATCCGGGCCACATGCTCAGCATTAACCGCTTCGGAAATATCGTGGCGATCCATGTAAATGGGCATAACTTATGTTTCGCTCGGTAAAATATTCTGATTGACGCGGAAGAAATTATCCGGATCGTATTTCCGTTTAATTTTTGTCAGGCGTTCATAGTTGTCTTTATAACTTGCTTTGATTCGATCCTGTCCTTCATCTTGAATGAAGTTCAGATAAGCGCCACCTGATGAATACGGATGTAATGCTTCCCAGTAATCCTTACACCACCGGGTAATTTTTTCTGCGTTGGCGGGGTCGGGATCTACACCGACGATTACGCCCGCATATTTGGCATCACGATAGGCCCAGGCTGTTTTGTCTTTCTTTGGTTTTGCTGCCGCACCGGTAATCGGGTAGAGATGCATCTGAGAAAGCGGTGTCGGTATATGTGATCCGAATTCCTCGTGGATTTTCCTCACTTCAGCGCCGAGCTCATTAAAAAAGTCGGCCCTCCAGTACCATTGCAAACCCGGAGGTAACATGCCGTCGAACATTTTTTGAATCGCCGGATAAGGCATCGGGCCGACCATGGCAAACACCGGATTCTTTGCAAGGATGGGTTTGAATATTTCATCTGCTTTTGCCAGGTCGCCGGTATAACACCAAACAATTCCGCAAAATTGTCTGCCGTGCAAAGCTGCGGGAAATGGAGGACCGGGTACGACGAGTGACGCGATGAAACCATTTAAATCTTCGGATTGGTTATGAATGAATGAATGGTACCATTCCATGATTTCGTTTGTCTTTTCGATCGGCCAGAATGTGGGACCACCGAAAACTGTCTTGACCGGGTGGGCCTGGAATTTGAAGGATACCACAATCCCGAAATTCCCGCCACCGCCACGGATGGCCCAAAACAGGTCGGGATGCTGGGTTTCGTTTACGGTTACAAAAGTTCCGTCAGCCAAAACCATATCAGCTTCCAGCAGATTGTCTATCGTGAGGCCGTATTTTCTGGACAGGTGACCAACTCCCCCTCCGAGGGTGAGCCCGCCCACGCCGGTTGTGGAAATGATACCAGCCGGAACAGCCAGACCGAAAGCATGGGTTGCGTGATCTACTTCACCCCAAAGGTTTCCGCCGCCGACACGCACCGTATTATCCTTTGTGTTTACGCGTACGTATTTGAGCCCGGACAGATCAATCACCAGACCGTCGTCAACCAGACCCAGGCCGCCTCCGTTGTGACCACCTCCGCGTACGGCTACCGGTAATTTGTTATCCCGGCCAAATTGCACAGCCGTTATCACATCCGCAACATCCAAGCACTTTACAATGATGGCGGGGTGTTTATCGATCATGCCATTGTACACTTTTCGTGTTTCATCATATATGATATCCTTTGGAAGGATCACCCTGCCGATGATTTTTGCAGAGAGATCCTGGATGGCGGCCGCATCGGGCCTGACGGGTAAGGTTGACATGGTTTGCAATTTTTTTGATTAGTGGAGTCAAATGTAATTCCTATAAAAAAGGAAGACTATAAGATTTGAACCAAAAACTTTCAATTTTGATTCATTCCATGAAACAGGCTGTGATCATGACTAGCGGAGTGCTAGATATTCGGAAGGCTGGTGGCCAAACTGTTTCTGGAAACAGGTAGTAAAATAAGACGGGCTGCTGAAACCGGTTTCAAAGGCGATCTCAGAAATATTGTGGTCGCCCTTCCGGAACAATTTCAGTGCTTTGTTCAACCGGAATTCCCTGATAAATGCATTGGGAGATTTACCGGTGAGCGCAACCAGTTTGCGGTTCAGTTGCGACTTGCTATAACCCGTAGGCCTGATGAAATCAATGGCTTTGAAATTGGTATCGTTCCAGACCGAATCGGTATAATCCATCAGACGGGTAATGAACTGTTCATCGGCCGGAGTCAATGCACAGATATTACTTCCCGTAAAAAAAGTATTCACGTTTTCGCTCCTGTATAGTTCCGACACTTCAGCAGACACCACGATCACATCTTTGGAAATGGCGCTCATTCTTTCAGCCATGCGGATCGTATCTTCAAAAATGGATTCATTTTTCGTTACGGGCACGCCGGCATTCAACGCGATTTTCAGTATCAGGTGGCGGTTGGCGGGGGAAGATTTACCGAACTTTTTATATAGTGTTTCGACAGCCAGCGCCGAATGAACGGCCTTTGTGACTGACTTAAAAGAAACCAGGTGTTCGTCGTCTGAAATCCTCACTTCGGCGCCATCATGATCGGCGATGATTTGACGGATATCATTTTGTAACTGGCTGAATGCATTCCTGAATTCGGCAGATTCCCTAGTTTCCGGCGCCGAACGATCCACCG
>JBGPBW010000017.1:0-35212 GCA_041481385.1 Puia sp. | reverse complement strand
TATAATATTCAGGTGTCATGTGACCGCCACAGCCCCAGGTTTCATTACCGACTCCAAAAAATTTCACCTGCCAGGGTTTTTCACGACCATTGGCTCTTCTCCATGAAGGCATGGGACTATTTCCATTTCCATTTACGTACTCCACCCATTGTGAAAGTTCCTGGACTGTTCCGCTTCCTACATTTCCCGCGAGATAAGGATCCGCCCCGATAAGCTCGCACATATTCAAGAAATCATGGGTGCCAAAGCTGTTATTTTCAGTGACACTACCCCACCATATATTGATCATGGAGGGCCGGTCCTTTCGGGGCCCCACTCCATCCTTCCAATGATAGGTATCCGCAAAACACCCACCTGGCCAGCGAAGTACCGGAACTTTTAATTTCTTTAGAGCCGCTACGATATCATTCCGTATACCTGCTGTATTTGGTATCACCCTGTTGGAATCGCCAACATATATCCCATCATAAATGCAATGGCCAAGATGTTCCGCAAAATGTCCATATATATTTTTATTAATAACCGTCTTCGACTCTGACTCCTTCAGCTGGATCGTTGCTGTCTGGCAGTAACTATTGAATACGGATACCGAAAATCCGGCTATAAAAAAAAAGTGCATTCTCTTCATCATGTGGCGAATTAACAAATGAAACGATTGTTTGTATCTGGTCATTTCCGGTATATCATTTTGTGCAATTCACCATCCATCGAATTCCAAACCGGTCTGTAAAATTTCCGTGCCAGTCGCCCCAAAATTGCTTTTTGAACGGAACATGAATTTTACCTCCCGCACTGAGCCGGTCAAAAATTGACTTCGCCTGCTCTTCATCCTGCAGACCCAATGACATTGAGATATTTGGGTGAAAAACGTCCATCTCATTTTTGGGCATACTATCGCTGGCAAAAAGCTGATATTTTCCAAAATAGAAAGCGGCATGCAGTATTTTATTTTTAAATGCTTCCGGTGCATTCATTGCCGGATTGTCGTAGCGTGATACGATTTCAAAACGACCATCCAGGATATCTTTATAAAAAAGAAGGGCATCCTCACAACCCCCCTGGAATTGGAGATAAGGCATCAGCACAATTTCCTTAGTTGACATAGTTTTGAGTTTGAAAAATAAATATACCATTTTAAGCTGAACGCTGAACGCCTAACGCTGAACGCTGAACGCCGAATGCCAAAAAGATATATATATCAGAAAACTTTCAGGTTTTGCGATGGGCGTTAAACGTTGAGCGTTCGGCATTAAGCCTTTAGCCTTAAATTGCGTCTTATGAATGTTCAGATAGAACCTGGCTGGAAAAAGGTGTTGGAACCGGAATTCAGTAAACCCTATTTTTTACAGCTTGTGCATTTTTTAAAAACGGAAAAAAATATCGGAAAAACCATTTATCCGCCAGGCAGTTTGATATTTAATGCGTTTAACATGAGCCCCTTCGAAAAAACCAAAGTGGTCCTCCTCGGTCAGGATCCCTATCATGGACCCGGTCAGGCACATGGACTCTGTTTTTCCGTACCGGATGGCGTTCGTCCACCACCTTCACTTCAAAACATTTTCAAAGAATTGAATACAGATGTCGGAATGGCCATTCCATCCGGAGGGAATCTGACTTCGTGGGCCAGGCAGGGTGTTTTGTTATTGAATGCCTACCTTACTGTAGAAGCAAAAGCTCCGATGAGCCATTCCCAGGCAGGTTGGGGCGAATTCACCGACCGCGTCATCCACAGGCTCTCTGACCTGAAAACCAACCTGGTCTTTCTGCTTTGGGGAAAATTTGCGCAGGAAAAACAGGTTTTGATTGACGAAACCCGGCATCTGGTTTTGAAGGCTGCACACCCCTCTCCTTTTTCTGCGGACAAGGGATTTTTCGGCTGCAGACATTTTTCGAAGACGAACGATTATTTGATGAAAAATGGGATTGATCCCATTGACTGGAAATTATAAACCACAAAAATTCTTAAGATTGGGTATCTTAAAAAATTTATTCGGCAGGATCTGGGCTGTCTGGGGCGCGTTGGTTTTTGTTATAACCATGTTGATTTTCCTGATCCCGTTTTTCCTCTTTATCTATTTCCAGCAAGAACCCAGAAAGACTAACCGTTTTATTTTATACTCCAGGACCTGGATGGATGTGTTCCTGGCGCTGATCGGTTGTCCGCTGACCATTACAGGACGTGAATATTTCCGCAAAGGTGAAACATATATCGTCGTTTCCAACCATAATGCGCTGATAGATGTACCCGTTTCCTCACCGGGCATTCCGGGAGGAAATAAAACCATCGCAAAAGCTGAGATGGCAAAAATCCCCCTGTTCGGACTAATTTATAAGACTGGAAGTATATTGGTGGATAGAAAAAATGAAAAAAGCAGGCGGGAAAGTTTTTCAAAAATGCAGGAGGTTCTGAATATCGGCCTGCACATGTGTATTTATCCGGAAGGCACGCGCAACATTTCATCCGAACCCCTCAAACCTTTCCATGATGGTGCTTTCCGGCTTGCCATCAGTACCGGAAAACCAATCATCCCTATGATCATCTTCAACAGTCGGAAAGCCAACCCACCGGATAAAGGATTTTTTCTCTGGCCAGTTAAACTGTATTTGGATTTTCTACCGGAAATAGTCGTTAAACCCGATGAAACCGTTGAACATTTGAAAGGCCGGGTGTTTGAACAAATGAAAAATCATTTAATTCAGCATCAATAAAATGTTCGTGTGCGGTTGATGTGCAGATCCCGTAAAATGCTGGATTTGGGATTGATGGTAATGTTGAAGGAACGATAGTAGCCAACGGGTGTCACATTAATAGATAGTTGCCAGCAGTGCATATCCCGCGAAAGAAATGTGGTCAGATTATTTAATGTGCGGTTCTTTATGTCATAATAAATATTGTAACCCATTTTCCATTTTTCCGTCAGGTTAAAATCCCCATTTAAGATCAGTGAGGAGGCGATCTGGGTGACATATCTGCCCCCGGTTGTAGTATTAACAAATGAATTGGTAAAGCTGAATGCAAAAGAAACATTTACTGACCAGGAAACATTGAAGTCTGCAAATTCTGCCGGATTCTGCCGGATGTAATCTAATTCTGCCTGTTGCTCATCCACCGTCATGGGCATCATACCCTCCATGTTTTTTTTCTGTTCATCCGCTTTTTTAGTGTCTTTTGGTTTACTCTTGAATGATGTAGAAATAGCAATATTTCCACCTACAATGCGGCCGAGATTAAAACCGCCGCCTTCCCAGGCATATTTGTTTATGGGTATGCCCAATGAGTCGTGCTGATAAGGATTCAAGGTGGTGGTAGCCGAAATGTTTACCTGTTTGAAGAGTGTGCTACGCAGATAAAAATAAATGGGACTCAGTCTGAAGCTGTCTGCCAGGTAATTAAAACTGCCATTGAAACCAAACCCGTCGATCAGTTTTACTTTTTCATTGGCTCCGGCTGTCGTATCTGTTTTAGACCTGACCTTCATTTCAATATTATTGTCTACTCCGAAACTCATACCACCGAAAGTGCCCGGGGCAAATGCATTATATACATTTCCTGCATAGAGGCTCCGGTTTTCAAATCTGCCGGACTCAGTAATCTGAACGTTTTTGTAGTAATCCTTGGAAAGGTCCGGTGAATAAGAAAAACTAATGGTTGGCCTGACGGTATGCCTGATACCCATCACCCGGCTATTCTTGCCAAAGTTCTGAAACGTACCATACAAGGCTGTTGTAAGCCCCAATGAAAACGCGACAGAATTGGCAACATAAATTCCTTTCTGGGAAAAGGTGTCCACTTTCTGCAAACCATCATTCCAGATATAATCATATTTGGTATTTAAAATCCTGTTTTGGTAACTGACACCCGGGGTAATTTGTAAGAATCCGAGTTGAGGAAGTGCAAGGGTGATGGGAACATTATTTTGTGCGCCATATTGGAAAGTGTCCAGAAGATGTCCGAAACTAAACAGTGAGTCGTAAAAACTAGTAAACCCGGTGATTTGCGAAGCCAATCCGATTCCCAATTTCTGATACCATTTGGGTGTCCCGATGAGTTCCTTGGGCGCAAGCGGGTAGATGGTAATCGCTGTGAAACCTACGGAAGGCGCATTGATATGAACCAGCCCGGTCACATTATCCTGGTTGTGATTGGCATTGACGGTTAAATTATATTTTCCATCTCCAAATGTTTTTGAATAGGCGATGGAAGAATTAATCTGGTTATTATAAGGAGCCGTCGGATTTGTGATATTGTAGTTGTTGAATTTTGCCGACATCAGATTCACATTGGCAGAAAAATTCTGACCCGGATGGGCTTTACTGTCTACGGCATGGGACCACTGAAAATTATAGGTTTTGAATTCCTGATACGGTGATTTGCCCGTATTGCTCAAAATCTTGGTGTTTTGATATACAATATTCAGGCGGCCGCTATAACGGTAACGAACCCTGTATTCCGGCATCAGGTAAAGATTGTACCCACCATATGAATATAGGTTGGTTTTAAACACAACATCAAAATTATCGCTCAACACTTTATAGTAACCGAGACCTGTCAAACCGAGACCATATTGAGAGCTCACATCGAAAGTAGGCGCAAGGAAACCAGAATGTCTCCCGGCGGAGATCGGGAAATAACCAAAGGGAATGTAAATGGGTATGGGTACTCCTTCAAATTCCGGATGCACCGGACCGGTTATGGCCATCTTTTTATTGATGAGTTTCATTTTATTGGTACGGAAGGCATAGTGCGGTGTGTCCAGGTTGCACGTGGTAAACCGGCCATGAAAGGCATAGTAGTCGTCTTTAGAAATCTTCTTGATCTTTTCTCCCATTACATACATTTCGCCACTCTGAGTAAAAGTATTTACTGTGATCCCTTTTTGCGATTTCATGTTAAACACCATAGAATCAGATTCCATTTTTGTATCTGCCTGGGTCATTTTTGGTCGCCCGATCATCTCTCCCGCCGTGTCCCGGGAGTAAGTTGCCAGGAGCAAACTTTTGGTCTGGTCCATCCGGATATTATAGGCTTCGAGATCAATTTCCTTATACTTGGTTACCGCCTTGTTGTAGAGTGTAATGTTTTTGGTAGGCACGTCGAGCACAACGGAATCCTGGGCACTATAGGAAATAGGCGCATCCAGGGTATCCCTGGATATCGGAATATGAAGGGTATCGATCTGCTGACTGAGACTATCTGAATGAAAGGGCAGTGTGTCCAGCAAAGCCGAGTCCCGGATCACGGTGTCTTTGGGACCAATAAGATTTTTTTTTGGAATGGTATCCTGAACTGGTGAAGAGAATCGAGCGGGATTTTTGTAATAACGAGCTGAACTGTTAATGGTTATACAAAAGAATAGAAAGGTTAAAATCAGCGCGGAAACGTATTTTAAACTAATTTTGCACCCGTTATTCATATATTACAATGATACAAAAATAGGGGTATCTGTTTAAGTATTTGAGAAGTTTAACATCTTGACAGTCAAAAGAAAACTATGCTGAGACTCTTATTCGGCGGGATCATTTCCACTTTCATTTTATCAACTTTTTCATCTTATACTGTCGATCACGGCCCCAAGGCATTAAAACTCCGTACCATCGTAATCGACCCTGGCCATGATCCCTGCGATCAGGGCACTCATGGGTTGATATCCGCTGAAAAAGATGTAACCCTGGAGATTTCTCTCAAACTGGGCGAGGCCATAAAGACCAGTTTCCCAAACACCAAAATTGTATTCACCAGAACGACCGATGCCTGCGTGAATAATGCAACCAACCTGCACGACGATTTGCACGGTCGTGCCCAGATCGCCAATCAGGCCAAGGGTGATTTGTTCATTAGTATACATTGTAATTCGACCCGTCAGCCTCCAGGAGGTTACTATGAGAAAAGAGTGATCGGCCACAAAAAAAAGCTGGTATATGTGGGCAAAGGGTCCAAGAAACATAAAAAATGGATCAATGCACCGATTTATGAATCTTATTGGGTGAAGAATACCCGCGTTGGTACGGAAACCTATATTTGGAAAGCCAGCAAACAGGAAAATAAAAATGACGCCATCAATGAAAGAGCGGAAAGTGGCGAAGATGTTACGGACAGCGCGGCTGCTGAAGAGACTTTTGACATGAGTTCGCCGGAAGCCCGCATGCGTGCCCAGCTTTATGAAAAAAAGTATTTCGACAACAGCGCCTTGTTTGCCACGTTGGTGGAAGAATCCTTCGCTGCAGCAGGGAGACAGAGTTATGGTGTAAAACAGCGCGATGCAGGCATACAGGTTTTGCAAGCCACAGGAATGCCCAGTGTATTAATTGAAGTTGGCTTTCTAAGCAACAAAGAAGAAGAAGAATATCTGAACAGTAACAAAGGACAGGATGAAGTGGTGCAGAATATTATCGATGCGCTGGAACGTTACAAAAACCAGGTGGAAGGCGGTTCTGCAAACACGCCTGTACAGCCTGCTGATACCATTCCCAAATAAGGACCACATCCCCGGGGAATGATCTTTTTCGTTAGGTTTGTAATTCATAATCATACAGTCAGCATAGTATTCTAAATAAAACTGCGAATGAAAATTTCAAATGAGACCAAAATTGGAGCGCTGACTTCCATTTCCATTGTACTGCTTATTTTGGGGTTCAATTTCCTGAAAGGCAAAGACCTGTTTTCGCACAGTAAGAAAATTTATGCCGTTTTTAAAAACGTAGACGGATTGGAGCTATCGAACACGGTCAGTATAAAGGGTTTAAATGTAGGAAATGTTTATGCTATCAAAGCTACAGATAAAAACATCGATGGCATCCTGGTTACGATCAGCATGAAACAGGACGTGAACATTCCTAAAAATTCGGTCGCCTACATCAGTGCCGGTCTTATTAATTCTTCCAATATCGTAATTCAAAAAGGGGATGCTTTAGAATATCTCCAGGATGAGGACACACTTAAAACAATGGATAAAGGCAGTATACTTTCTGAAGTGCAGGGCAGCCTGAATCCTGTATTAAAAACACTGAGTAATACACTTGGCTCCCTCGATTCCCTTATTCAGGCCGTGGGTACAATGTTCGACCCCAATTTAAAAAACAATTTATCGACCATTTTTGCAAACCTGGCGCGTTCGTCTGCATCACTCCAGATCATGCTTAATGAACGTACAAGTTCGCTGGCGCATACAATGAATCACCTGGACAGTTTTACGAATAACCTGGCCAGCAACAACCAGAGAATCACCGGTACCCTCGATAATCTGGAGAAGACGACCAGCAAACTGGCCAATGCAAAAATTGACGAAACGTTGAAGAGTGCACAGGAGGCCATGAATTCCTTAAAAGATGCGATAAACAAGGTTAACAGCACGAATGGCACGATGGGCTTGTTGCTGAACGACAAAAAGCTTTACCAGAACCTGGAAAACACAACCAGGAGTCTCAACATTTTATTAGATGACTTCCGCATGCATCCAAAACGATATGTGCACGTCTCAGTTTTTGGAGGTAAGGATAAAAAGGAGCCACTCATGGCTCCGCTAAACGATACCACCGCCAACCCGACAAATAAAAAGTGATGAAAAAGCCGGCCTTTTATTTGGCCATCGGAATGTTTTGTTTGTCTGGATTTCAATCCTTTGCGCAGATCGCGGTTCCATTTAAATCGAAATCAGACGATAGCACACAAACCGTGTATATCTGGCATTCAGATACCCTCCGCGAATTGCGCCAGGATTCACTGGCCATCCAGTCACTTTTTGGCCACGTAAAACTGCAATCTGACAAAACCTTTTTTTATACTGACAGTCTTGCAATGAACCACAAGGACAATATAATCGAAGCCTTTGGTCATGTTCACATTAATGATAAAGACTCCACAGATATCTATTCGGATTACATGAAGTACCATGTGGATACGAAAAATATTATTTTCCAGAAAAATGTAGAACTGAAAGACGGGAAAGGGACTTTGTCTACCGAGGAATTACATTATGATATGAACATGCATATTGGCGACTATTATAACGGTGGCAAAGTTGTCAATAAAAATACGACGGTAACCAGCCGGGAAGGCACTTATTATGCAGATACCAAAGATGTTTATTTCAAAAAGAATGTCGTACTCAAAGATCCGGCTTATGAGCTGACCGCGGATTCCCTTTTATACAATTCAGAGCAGCAGATGGCCACATTTATTACCAACACCTTTATCCGCGACAGCAGTGGCCGTACTATTGTAACGCGGGAAGGTTACTATGACCTGAAAAACCACCGGGCCCAATTTGGTAAACGGCCAACGATAACCGATAAAGGAGAGACGATTACGGCCGAGAATATTCATTTTGACGACAGTTCTGGTATCAGTTTGGCAACGGGGAACGCAGTTTTTCGCGATTCGGTTCAGGGACTGACGCTGATTTCCAACTATATGCTGGCCAATAAAAAAACAAATTCTTTCCTGGCTACACAAAAGCCTTTAATCATATTAAAGGAGGATAAAGACTCCATTTATATTACCGGCGACACCGTATATTCTGCGAAAATTCCGGACTCTGTTTTGAAGAAACCGGATTCCGCTCAGGGAATAGCCATAGTCAGGACGGCCAAAAATCAAAATGACAGCAGCCTGCGTTATTTGCAGATTTATCATCATGTTCGTATTTTTTCCGATTCATTGCAGGCGGTAGCCGACAGTGTATACTATTCCGGGCTGGATTCCATCTTCCGCCTGTTTACCAATCCCGTCGCCTGGGCTGGCGGTTATCAGGTTACGGGGGACACGATGTTTCTATATACAAAAAACAAAAAGCCGGACCGCATTTTTGTATTTGAAAACAGTCTGGTCGTTGGAAAGAGTTATACCAATATGTATAACCAGATCAAAGGAAATACTTTGAATGGTTATTTTAAAGATGGAACCATTGATTATATGCGATCCAAAGGAAGTGCGGAAGCTGTGTATTATATTAAAGATGACAGCATGGCCCTTGTGGGCGTGAACCGGGTGAATAAAGCAGATGTGATCGACCTGATTTTTCTCAACAAAGAACTAAATAAAGTGGTGCTCCGCCAGGATGCGGATGGAATTATGTACCCGATAAAAAAGGCAAACATTGATGAAATGAAATTGCGTGGATTTAAATGGCTTGACGAGCGCAGACCCAAGACAAAATTCGAGCTCTTCGAAAACTAATTGACAATTAATCAGTGCGGGAAGAAAATATATGAAACCAGGATGGCCGTAACAATTGCTGCCAGGTCTGCAATCAGCGCTGCAGGAATTGCATAACGGATTTTGTTGATCCCGATGGATCCGAAATACAGAGCGGCAATATAAAAGGTAGAATCTGCTGTTCCCTGAAATACACAGGCCAGCTTTCCCACGAATGAATCGGGCCCATATTGGGTCATCGTAGAGATCATCATACCCCTGCCCGCCGCACCACTAAGCGGACGCATTAATGCGGTCGGTAGTGCGGGTACAAAATCAGTGTTCACGCCCAGGAGATGGAAAAAAGATCCTATTCCCTGCGTAATCAGATCCAGAATACCGCAGCTACGCAAAACGCTGATCGCGACCAGCATGGCCACCAGGTAAGGAATAATGGTGACCGCCACCTGGAAACCCTGTTTCGCGCCCTCTATAAATGATTCATAAACATTTATCCGCCGAACCATTCCCCCAATGATAAAAACAACGAATAAAAGCAGGATCAGGCCATTACTGAACACTTTTGAAAACGGATCAATATAACTACTGTGTACCCGCAGAAAATAGACCAGTAATCCGATAGCGATGGAAATGCTCCCGACCCACAAAAGAATCACCGGTTGAAACAAATTAATTTTTTGCCTGAGGGCAACTACCGTAAGTGCCACAACCGTAGCCGCAAATGTGGCAATCATGCAGGGGATAAAAATACTCGTGGGGTCATTTGATTTAAGAATGGCCCGCTGCGCAATAATACTAACCGGAATAATCGTCAGTCCGGATGCATGCAAAACCATGAACATGATCTGGGCGTTTGAAGCGGTATCGGAACTTGGATTGAGTTCCTGCAGGCTTTTCATAGCTTTCAGGCCAAAGGGTGTGGCGGCATTATCGAGGCCTAAAAGGTTGGCAGAAAAATTCATCACCATATGACCCATGGAAGGATGATTTTTAGGAACCTCCGGAAATAATTTATGGAAAAAGGGACCGATGATCCGGGAAAGAAAATTCACCGCACCGGCTTCTTCACCAATATTAAGAAAACCGAGAAATAAGGCCATTACGCCGATCAGGCCAATGGCAATCTGGACGCTGGTACCGGCGGCATCAAATACACCGTCAACCATTGTTTTGAATATTTCCGTATCTCCAAAAAAAATCAGGCGGATGAGCGCGGTTACAAAAGCAAGCAGAAAAAAAAGAATCCAAAGCAGATTTAAGGCCATAGCCGGAATTATGGGTTGAATATAAGTAAATAAATAACGATCCCTCAAATACTTCTATCTTTGCGGGCGCAAAAACCATCCCTTTTATCTATAATAAACAGAATATACCATGGCGCTAAAAGCAGGCATTGTCGGATTACCGAATGTGGGAAAATCCACGCTGTTCAATGCGGTCAGTACCAGTGCGAAAGCGCAGGCCAGCAATTACCGTTTTTGTACTATTGAACCCAATATCGGACTGGTAGACGTGCCAGATCATCGCCTCAACAAACTGGCTGAACTCGTGCATCCCAACCGGATTGTGCCGACCCAGATTGAAATCGTAGACATTGCGGGCCTGGTGAAGGGAGCCAGCAAGGGAGAGGGACTGGGTAATAAATTCCTGGCCAATATCCGCGAAGTAGATGCTATCGTGCACGTGATCCGTTGTTTTGAAGACGAGAATATACTTCGGGATGAAGGGGCCATCAATCCGATCAGTGACAAAGAAATCATTGATACCGAACTCCAGCTAAAAGACCTGGATGGTGTGGAAAGGAAATTCCAAAAAGCTGAAAAATTATTGAGAACGGCTGACCCCAAACAAAAAGCAGAATATGAAATTCTAAAACGATGTAAGGAGTTTCTGGAGAAAGGAAAAAACATCCGCGAAATAAATCTGGATAAAAATGAAAAGACCGCGATTGCGGATCTTTTTTTACTTACCGACAAACCCGTTTTATATGTCGCTAACGTGGATGAAGCCTCTATGCACACTGGTAATACCTTTTCAGACGCCCTTAAAAAAGCGGCAGACGCTGAAAAGGCACAAATGATCATCATGAATAATTCCATCGAACAACAAATTGCCGAACTCGAAAGTGCAGATGACAAAGCGATGTTTATGGAAGAATATAAAATGAAAGAGCCCGCACTGAACAAACTCATCCGCAGTGCCTATGCCCTGCTCAATCTGCAAACCTATTTCACAGCTGGTGTGCAGGAAGTCAGGGCCTGGACCATCCATGCCGGATGGAAAGCTCCCCAGGCGGCATCCGTTATTCACACCGACTTTGAAAAAGGATTTATCAAGGCGGAAGTAATAGCCTATGATGACTTTATAAAATATCAATCCGAAGCCGCCTGCCGCGAGGCAGGAAAACTTCGGATTGAAGGAAAAGATTATCTCGTAAAAGACGGAGATGTGATGCACTTCCGCTTTAATGTCTGATCAAATTAAAACACATTATACCCAAAGCTCACGTAATAGAGCCCTCCGACAGATGAATTGCCAATCGCGTCGTTATAATATTTATTTAAAAGGTTAGTCGCACCGATCTTAATCATACTATTCTGCAATTGAGGAAGCTTCATACTGATTTGTGCGTCCAATGCACCATAGGAAGGTGTTGTACCGGATACAAATGTTGACTCATACACGTAACTGTCCTGCCAGCGGTAAGTAATATTGAATCCAAATACTTTTTTAATGGTATAATTTCCAACTGTCAGGTTGTATTTTATTTTTGGGGTATTGAACTGCGTAAGCACATTGGCGTCTGCATTGGATAAATCGTTGTAGGCTAAATTACCCCCGACGAAAAATCCCTTAGGCAATGTATACTGAAGGCCAATGCCGGCTCCTACCGTATTTACCTTATTACTACTGTTGGTATAAATTCCGTAGGTATTGGTTGGATGAACGCCGAGCGTAAACGGATCTTTAATCAGTATAGTAATGCCGATAAAATTGGTGTATTGCGCGTAAAAACCGTAAATATCAATAAATAATTTCTCATTGATGATCCCTTTATATCCCAATTCCCAGGAAGCCACAGTTTCCGGTTTGAATTCCTTAAACTGGTATTGGGTTGGTGGCGGATCGCCAGGTTTATAACTAAAAAGCGATGCGGTATCATAGGTATTGGATGTTAAATCGTAATACGAAATAAACTGCGGCAAACCGCCAATCAGTCTGGCAGATCCCGTTTGAAGGTTGATATACTGGTTCTGCGTTGATGGAAAGCGATAGGCAGTCTGGTAAGAAGCCCGGATATAATTGTCTTTGGCAACCTGGAAAACAGCAGTGAAACGCGGGGTAAATCTTCCCAGAAAATTTGAATTCTTATCGTAACGTCCCGCAACAGTAACATTCAACAGATTGTTAAATAGTCCTTTCTGAATCTGGGCGAAAGCGCCGGTTTCATTGATTTTAATGGAACCTGCTGTATCCGCAAATATGGTCCCATGGGAATTCAAAACATATTCACGGGTTGAAGCACCCACCGTGATATTTGCCCACTTGATCATATCCGAAAAATTATACATGCCCTCGCCTACATACAAATCACTTTGGTCATTAAATTTACCACCATAAGGGATTGCCAGTTGTTTCAATGAGTCAACTGCGTTGTTGAAAGCAGTTGTCCCGGGTTTATAGCGATTTGTTTCTGCTGCTACCCTGGCTACATTACTTGCGTTTTGATAGGCCTGATCAGGAGTTTGACCGCTTCCAAGAGCAACCCCAAAAGCTGGTCCATAAGCTGCCAGGTAAGTAGGTGCCCAAACAGTCGCTGTTGGCGAATATGCTTCATTCAGCAAGGTAGAAGTGGCTACCATATCATAGGAATTTCCAGCGTTCTCCTGTGTGGTGTAAGCCCGGACATAAAAATTTTTACCGGAAACTTCAGCCTTATATTGTCCGATTGTTACATTATTCAGGCTATAACGGTCGGTACCGGTATAAATGGTATTGGTTGATCCATAATTGCCGGTTATGCTGGCCGTTGTATTGTCGGTCAGTTTATAATATAGGCCAGCAGATCCTTTAAAGTTATAAGCTTTGTAATCGGTTAAAGAATTTTCATTGTAACCGGTTCTCGTTACTCCAGAATTCTTGGGAGTTGCCCCTGCAATCTGCCCGGCTTGTGTTGCTGCGGCCTGGGCTTGTGCCGCCTGGGCATAATATTGCGCGGCAAGCACCGGATCGCCGGCCGCTAAAGCTGCATCCCCCGCAGCTTTCAGCTGTGCAGCCTGAGTTGCATAACCTGCGGAAATCTTGCCATACTGATCCTTCACATTAAAATATTCGCTTTCGTCTCCATATACATTTACCCCGTTATAATTGGGAAGGGTCCTGTTTCCGGTAATTGGCGTTCCCTGTATAGGACTGTAATTCCGGTAATCTGTCGCCGACCAGTCTTTTGCTCCGATATAATCCGCGGAAATATGAAACGCAAATTTGTTAAAGGATTGGGCATAACGCGCCATGATATCATAATAAGGTGCCGCACTTGTGTTGGGATCGCTGATGTGGTTCACTCCCCCCTTAACCTGTGCGCTAAGACCCTGGTATTTATAGGGGTCTTTGCTGGTCATCAGAATAGTTCCGGTCATTCCGCCCGAACCATACAAGGCTGACGAAGCACCGGGCAATAATTCAACGTTATCTACGTCAAGTTCATTCAGGCCCGCAATATTTCCCACAGAAAAATTAAGTCCGGGTGCCTGATTATCCATGCCATCCACCAATTGGTTCATGCGCAGATTCCCGCTGCCATTAAAACCACGGGTGCCCATGGTTTTAAATAACATGGAAGATGTGACTACATCTACGCCTTTTAAATTACCAATGGCATCATAGAATGAAGGAGCTGGTACTTCCCGGATATAAGCGGCGCCCATTCGCTCGATAGAAACAGGCGATTCCAGACTCCTGATTTGGGACCTGGTAGCTGAAACCACCACTTCCGTTCCCATCACAGATGCTGGTTTAAGATCGATCTGAAGCGCAGCAGAGGCAGATGCAACCAATATTTCCTTCGTTTCAAACCCAATCGAAGAAACCAACAAAGAGAACGGGAATGGGTGATTTACCGTCAATTTGAAATTTCCGTGGTTATCGGAATAGGTCCCACCGGTTCCGCCCTTGAGTACAATTGAGGCCGCAGGAACCGCTTCCTGGTTTTCAGCATTGGTTATTTTTCCGGAAACGGTGACGGACTGAGCAGAAAGGTTTACTGGTAATAAGAAATAAACAGCGCATAACAATAAGAGGTGAGTCAGGGTTTTCATGGCAATCAATTTAGATGATCGAATTTTTACTAAACGGGATACTACGATCTAAATGCTGTCTAAAAAATCGTAGCTAAAAGTAAAAAGGAAACAGGAAAAATAAAAAAGATAAGGAGTTTGGTTATATAAAAGTAATGTTTTAGTCCATAGTGTACATAGATGAATCTTTTTTACTTTTTACTTTTTAATTTTTACTTTAACCTTTGCAGACAAAATCTCCATATGTCCTCATTCCATTTCCCGGGGCAGACTGCATTTTATAAGGGTAAGGTCCGCGACGTATATACAATCAAAAACGAGTTGCTCGTGATGGTTGCTTCGGACCGGATTTCTGCTTTTGACGTCATCCTACCCCGCCCCATCCCATATAAAGGACAGGTTTTGAATCAGATTGCTGCATATATGCTGAAAGCTACAACAGATATCTGCCCCAACTGGTTGTTGGACACACCCGCACCTAATGTAAGCATTGGCAAACGCTGCGACCCGTTCCGTGTAGAGATGGTCGTTAGGGGAAACCTGACAGGCCATGCCTGGAGAACCTACTTTTCAGGACAGCGGATATTGTGTGGAGTCCTGCTCCCGGAAGGACTAAAGGAAAACGATTATTTTCCGGGGCCCATCATCACGCCTTCCACCAAAGCAGCAGCCGGACATGATGAAGATATATCCCGGGAAGAAATCATAACAAGGGGTCTTGTACCGTCAAAAGATTATGCCCAACTGGAAAAATATACGCTTCAGTTATTCGAACGGGGAAAACAAATTGCTGCTGGAAGAGGGTTGATCCTGGTGGATACAAAATATGAATTTGGGAAAATCGGTAATACCGTTTATCTGATGGATGAAATACATACACCAGATTCTTCAAGGTATTTTTATGCCGATGGTTTTGAAGAGCGGCAGGCGAATGGAGAAAAACAAAAACAACTGAGCAAGGAATTCGTTCGGGAATGGCTGATTGCAAACGGGTTTATGGGAAAATCCGGCCAGGAAGTGCCTACAATGTCAAATGAATGGATTCAGACGATTTCAAATCGGTATATTGAATTATATGAAAAAGTAATTGGTGAAAAGTTTAGTCCTGAAAACCCGAATGATCAGGAAACATATCAGCTTATCCAGGAAAGTATCAAAAAGCTAAAGGTTTAGATCATACTGTTTGTATCAGGGAAGCTGCACATAAATACCTGAAATCATCATTTCCATTTTCATGTGCAGCTTTTGCCTGCAGAGGTTCCCGCATAATAACGGGTTTTAAAATATTTTCCCTTACCAGAATCCTTCGGCTTTCCATAATCTTCCCGGTCATCTTTTTGTCCTGCATCCATTTTATCTGAGGTGGTTCAAAGCCAACCTTATCCTTTCGCCAGAGGATCTGCGCAGGCAGCTGTTGATGCATCGAACTTCTTAAAATCCATTTTAACCAGCCGTCTTTAATTTTGAAATGGGAAGGCAGTGAAAACAGGAATTGAACCAATTCGTGCTCTAAAAAAGGAAGCCTCACTTCTCTACTATGAGCCATGGAGTTCCGGTCGGCGTACCGGAGCAACTCCTGCAATCCGAGCTGACTGGTATGGAAATATAAAATATCATTTAATTTTCTAACGACGGGCTTTGAGAAAGCAAGCCTGTCCAAATCCGATTTAAAAAAGTTTTCAATAAACGGGTGATCCCGCAATTGCCTGTGTGCTTTTTTTTCGAGCTGCCGGGCAGCCAGGGCAGGCAAATAAGCTGCCAATTTATTCTTTACCCCCCAGGGAATCCCGTTATCCAGATTCATTGCCGCATGACGCGCTGCGGTCGCAGACGCCATGTTTTTACGATATAATTCCTGCCAATACCAGGGATAATATTTAGGATAGCCGGCCAGTATTTCATCTGCTCCCTGTCCGTCGAGTATGACTTTTACGCCCCGTTGTTTTGCCAGTTCGTAAACTCTGTACTGGGCATAGATACTGAAAGACTGAAATGGTTCCTCCTGGTAATACATCAGTTGGTCAAAATCCCGCACCAATTCATCTGCGACCGGGGTGGTCTGACGATTTTGAATTGGAAATTTTTCAACCATTTCTTTAATATATCGCGATTCATCTTTCTCAAACCCGGGGAATATGGCTGAAAAAGTTTGGAGCGCAGGAAAGGCGGCTTCATTTTTCTTTATTGAACAAATCAGGGATACGATCGATGAGCTATCCAGGCCACCACTTAGGCTGGTACCCAATGTCACGTCACTCCTCAGCCTTCTTTGAACGGATCTGTTGAGCAGGAACGAGAATTTGTCAATAGCATCCCGTTCAGAAATAACCAAATCCGTAGTCTCTTTGTCAATATCCCAATAATTTTTGATCTGTATATCAAAATCCTGCAACCGTAGTTTCAGAAAATGACCTGGCTGGAGTGAATATATTCCTTCGAAAAAAGTCAGGTCCGGTCTCGCAACGTTTTGGACGAGACCAAGGGCAATATAGTTGAGTAACTGGGCTTTTTGAATTTTCCTCGGTACGCCTGCGGCCCACAATGCCTTCATTTCACTGGCAAATAAAAACGCATCGTCTTCAGCAAAAAAATAAAACGGTTTTTCGCCAAACCTGTCGCGTGCACAAAACAAAACCTGGTCTGCTTTATCCCAGATAGCAAAAGAAAACATGCCATCAAAATGACTCAGGCACTCTTCTTTCCAGTGCGCATAAGCGGCCAGAATTACTTCCGTGTCTGATTCTGTTTTGAATATATAATTTTTGGAAGTCAGTTCTTTTTTTAATTCCGGATAATTATATATCTCGCCATTATATATGATGGTATAGCGGTCGCCGTAATGCATGGGTTGTGCAGCACTGTTACTCAGGTCAATGATTTTTAAGCGACGATGGCCCAGACCCACATTCCCATTGTCGTTTATCCAAAATCCTTCTCCCTCAGGACCCCGGTGGACGAGCACGTCAGTCATGGCACGCAGGTCAGCGCCCATTTTACCTGCAACTGCAGAATGGCGCGAAATGATGCCTGCTATACCGCACATATCAATGATTAATTATTAATTGTTAATTATTAATGTTTGGGTTATAATCATATCAATAGTACTTGATTGAGCGACTATTGATCATTAATAACTAATAATTAATAATTAACCAATGAGTTTTCTCCGTCTTGATTTATTAAAAGACTTATGATCATAAAGTTTTCCTTTGCGCAGTAATTTTTGATCCTGTTCCGGAAGATTATATATTTCCTGGCACGATGTGCTGCAACATCCGTCAAATTTTCCTGCACATTTGGTGCATTGAATAAAAAGCAGGTGGCAGGCGCTGTTCTTACAATTTGTATGTGTGTCTGCAGGTTTGCCGCACTGATGACAATGAGCAATCACTTCACTTGAAATCTGTTCACCCAGGCGCTCATCAAAAACGAAGTTTTTTCCCCGAAATTTATTCTCCAGTCCCTTCGCTTTTACCGTATTTGCATAGTGGATAATCCCACCTTCCAGGTGGAATACCTGCTTAAAACCACGGTGTAATAAATAAGCACTGGCTTTTTCACATCGTATGCCTCCGGTGCAATACATAATCACCGGTTTGTCCTTCCGGTCCTTTAGCATTTCTGCGGCCTGGGGAAGTTGTTCCCGAAATGTATCACTGGGTATTTCAATGGCCTTATCGAAATGGCCCACTTCGTATTCATAATGATTTCGCATATCAACCACCAGGGTGTCCGGATCAGCGGTAAGCCTGTTAAAAGTTTCCGCATTCACATATTGTCCTTTATTTTCCATACTGAATGCGGGATCGCGGATACCGTCTGCAACAATTTTTTCGCGGACCTTTATTTTCAGTACCCAAAACGATTTACCATCCGCAACTGCTATATTTAAGCGAAGACCTTTTAAGGGCCCGATACTTTCAAGATATGATTTGAATTCTTCTTCCCGGGACAATGGCACGCTGATCTGGGCATTGATACCTTCCCTGGCAAGATAGATCCTGCCAAAAACCTCCAGATCTGCAAGCTTGAGGTAAAGTTCATCCCGGAAAGCTTTCGGATCCGTAATGGGAAAATACCTGTAAAAAGAAATGGTTCTGCGTGGAATAGTTTCTTCCAGGAGCTTTTGTTTGAGCTCTTTCTGCGATATCCGGTTGTGTAAAATAGCCACTGCGCAAATTTACGAAAGGATTTACGTTTTAAGAAACCACGTCTATTTCAGGAAACCCTCTTGATTTGGCTAAAAATTTTTTACTTTTAAATGATTTTCAACGCAGAAACCCGCTCCATGAAATTTGTTCCCTTTCTCATTTCTTCGGCTGTTACCATTCTTTTAATCGTTGTATTTAACACCCGCTGGGGCCTGGCACCAGCTTTTGGTGAGTTTCTGAGCCCTCAGCATGGCTTTTGGCAGAATGCAGAACCCATTGATAAGGATTATGGCCAGGACCTGCAGGTTCCCGGATTAAAGGATCCGGCGGAGATTTACCTCGACGATCGTCTTGTACCCCATATTTTTGCGGGCAATGAATCAGATGCTTATTACCTGCAAGGATATATGCATGCAAAATTCCGGCTTTGGCAAATGGAATTCCAGGCTTATGCTGCGGCCGGACGGATCAGTGAATTAATCGGCCCAAAAGCGCTGGGTTTTGACCGGGAGAAAAGAAGGCTGGGCATGATATACGCCGCTGAAAAAACAGTTGCAGAAACGGAAAAAAATCCAATCTCCAAAGAAGAGGCTGACGCTTACACAGCCGGCGTCAATGCCTATATCACAAGCCTTAAGGAGAGCGATCTGCCGGTGGAGTACAAATTACTCGGTTACAAACCCGAACTGTGGACGAACCTGAAAACCGCACTCTTCCTGAAATATATGTCCCTGGATCTTGCCGGGTTCGAAACGGATTTTGAATTTACGAACCTGCGGTCAAAACTGGGGTATGCCACATTTAACAAAATGTTTCCCATGTCTCAGGATTCCCTGGATCCCATTGTCCCTATGGATACCCTGAGCCGAAGGCCGGGTATAATAGTGAAAGCACCGCCGGGAAGTGATTCTGCATATTTGGAAAAAAAAGATACGGTAACTGTCCAATCCACCATACCGGATAAAGACAATGGGAGTAACAATTGGGCCATCAGCGGAATAAAAACAAAAAGCGGTTCACCTATATTATGCAATGATCCCCACCTGGCGTTGCATCTTCCTTCCCTTTGGTTTGAAATGCAGATCAGTTGTCCCGGGTTTAATGCCTACGGAGTCACTTTCCCGGGAGCCCCCGGTATAATCATCGGTTTCAATGATAGCTGCGCTTTCGGATTTACGAATGCGATGCGTGATGTCCGTGACTATTATGAAATCCGTTTTAAGGATGACAGCAGAAAAGAATACTGGTACAATGGCCAATGGGTTCCTACTGAATTCCGCTATGAACATATCATTCTGAAAGATACAGTCGAATATATAGATACCGTAGCTTATACCGTTTTCGGACCGGTGATGTATGATAAAAGTTTTTCCGGCAACAGGAAAACAAATAACAAATATTATGCTGTAAGATGGAAAGCACATGATGCAAGCAATGAACTCCTGATTTTTAACGGTCTTGACCATGCGAAAAATTATACGGATTATCAACAGGCCGTCAAATGGCTGCACACTCCCGGACAGAATGTAGTTTTTGCCTGTAAGAACGGAGATATCGCGATTACCGCGGAAGGTGAATTTCCCGCTAAATGGAAAAGACAGGGTGACTTTGTGATGCCCGGTGAAGACAGTAGTTATGCCTGGCAGGGAATGATTCCCCAATCTGAATCCCCTTTCATGTATAATCCGGACCGGGGATTTGTAAGCAGTGCAAATCAATTCCCGGTGAATCCCCTGACCTATCCCTATTACCTGGGTGGGGAATACCACAACTATCGCGGTTTGATGATCAACCGCTACCTGAACCAGATGAATGAAATCGGAATCGAAGACATGATGAAACTGCAATTGGATTCTTATAATCCTTTTGCCGGTATGGCCAGGCCCATATTGCTGAAAAATATCGACTCCGCTTCACTCAGCACGGATGAATTAAATTATTTCGAATTGCTCCGGGACTGGGACCTTCACTACGATGCAGATGGAAAAGGAGCCTCTATATTTAAATTAACCTGGGACAGTTTGAAAGCCATTGTATGGAATGATGAACTCGGAAAAGCCGGAATGCAAGGTTCTTACCCCTATAACAGTACATTACTGGAAGGCATTTTGAGGGATAGCGCATATGAATTCCTCGACGATATCAATACGCCGGAAAAAGAAACCCTTAAACAGGATGTTACGCTTGCTTTCAAGCGGGCAGCTGCGTCCTGTAAGAAATTGGATAAAGATGGACTCCTCACCTGGGGCAAATTAAAAGCTACCAGAATTGAACATCTAGCTAAACTTGCCCCCTTTAGTAAGTTGGATATTGACAACAGTGGCGGGGAATTTGCAATAAATGCTGTAAAAACAGATCACGGCCCGAGCTGGCGTATGATTGTGCAGCTTACAAAAACGACAGAGGCATATGGTATTTATCCGGGAGGGCAAAGCGGCAATCCGGGAAGCCCATATTACGATAATTTTATCGACAACTGGGCGAATGGAAAATATTATCCCTTGTGGATGATGACGAAGGATGAAGAAACAGATAAAAGGGTAAAAGCTATAATCAGGGTGACAAAATCTTAAAAACCGGAATATGTTGAAATATGTTTTATCTATCCTGGTAACTGCGCTGGTGGCCTTTGTTACAGGGCTTTATATGCCCTGGTGGGGAATTGCGATTGCTGCTTTTTTGGTCAGTGCTGCCATACCACAAAAACCGGCATTTTCATTTCTTTCCGGATTCCTGGGCGTATTTCTGTTATGGGAAATACTTGCCTGGTGGATCGATAATAAAAACAATGGCATCCTCTCTCAAAAAATAGCGAACATTATGGGTCTCGGCGGTTCCTCTGTTTTACTGATAGTGATTACCTCACTGGTCGGGGCGCTCGTTGCTGGTTTTGCTGCCCTGGCAGGCACTTATGGAAGAAGACTGATCTATCCGGTTCCACCACCGGAAGCAACGTAAATGTCGTCTGCTTTCGGCTCCTTAAATATCAGCATATATCTGCTATGAGGACACACGTATTATTTTTTTTGTTTTTTTTATTTTGTCATGGCGCTTTTGCCGTGAAAATCAGCGGCACTATTTCAGACGACAAGGGAAACATTTTACCTTACGCTTCTGTTTTTATTAAGGGCAGCTCACAGGGAACTACCAGTAACAACCTTGGCAAATACTTTCTGGACCTGCCGCCGGGCGATTATACCATCGTCTGCCAATATGTGGGTTACACCCGGCAGGAAAAAAGAATTATACTCAGATCCGAAGCTGTTACGCTGAACTTTCAATTGTCCATTCAACAAACCAGCTTAAAAGAAGTCGAAGTCAAACCGGGCGGCGAGGACCCAGCCTATGAAATCATACGCCATGCGATTAAAAAGAGGAAATCTTATGAAAATCCACTGGATTCATTTACCTGCGAGGCATATATTAAAACCCTGATCCGTAGCCGGAGTTTGCCATCCCGGATTCTTGGAAAAAAATTTTCCGATGAAGACCGCAAAGATCTCGGTGTAGATTCCGAAGGAAGAGGTATCATCTATTTATCCGAGTCGCTGACGCGTATCGCTTTCAAAAAACCGGACAAAGTAAAACTGGAAGTGATTTCAGGACGGGAAAGCGGTTCGAACGGTTATGGATTTAATTTCCCCACTTTCATCAATTTTTATAACAACAACGTCAACATTTTTATTACGCAACTCAGTCCCAGGGGATATGTGTCTCCCATCGCAGATGGAGCTTTGAATTATTACCGGTATAAATACCTGGGTTCTTTTTTTGAAGACGGAAAAGAGATCAATCAGATCAGGGTCATCCCGAAACGAAGATTTGAACCTTTGTTTTCCGGAACAATCAATATAACAGAAGGTGACTGGCGGATACATAGTCTCGACCTCATGCTAACCAAAGAATACCAGCTTGAAATTGTTGACAGCTTAACAATTAAACAGATCCACATGGCCATCACACCAAAGATCTGGCGAACCCAAAATCAGGTGGTGAATTTTTCATTTAATAAGTTCGGTATTGACGTAAGCGGAAACTTCCTGAATGTGTACAGCAATTACGAACTCGAGCCCCGATTTAGAAAAAAATATTTCAATAATGTGGTGGTCAAATACGACACCGGGGTTACAAAAAAAAGTTTTGCATACTGGGATTCACTGCGGCCCGTTCCACTGGCCCCGGAAGAGATGGAAGATTTTCGCATCAAAGACAGTGTGTTCAACAGCCGCAACGATTCCGCAGCATTGCAGCGGACTGCAGATTCCCTCAGGAAGAAACAGGGGCGTATAACGATCATGAACGTTCTGTTCAATGGCATCAAAAGATCTGACTATGACCCTGAACATCCGGTAAGTATTTTTGTGAATCCACTAATACCAGGGATAGAATACAATACCGTAGAGGGTCTGGTATTGAACGGCGAAGCCAGTTTGTTGAAGGCATTCAAAAAAACAGGAAACAGCATTGAGTTTACTCCTCATATCCGCTATGGTTTCAGTAACACACGCCTCAATATCTGGGCATCTCTTACGCTTAGTAAAAAAACCGTAATCCAGGACCTGGATGGAGAATCTTCCAGCCGTTCTTCCTGGACTTTCAGTGGAGGGAATAAGGTAAGCCAATTCAACCCTGACAATCCGATCGGACCGGTATTGAACGAATTTTACACATTATTCTTTCGCGATAATTACATGAAAATTTATGAAAATTATTTCGGGAGTGTTTTATATAGAAAACGATTCGACAATGGCTTTCGAATCACCGGTTCTTTAATATATGAGGACCGGATCCCTTTGAATAACACCACGGATTATTCTTTTTTTGGAAATAAGGACAAAGCATTTACACCCAATTACCCATATGAACTGATCAGTGAGAACTTTACGCCTAACCAGGCGCTGATTGCCGGTATTGATCTGCAATTCAAGCCAGGTCAGCGGTATATTGAATTTCCCGATAACCGGTTGGCACTCGGATCCAAATATCCCACCCTGGCCCTCAGCCTGCGTTCGGGAATTCCCAATCTGCTGGGATCAGATGTGCATTATACAAAATGGCAGTTTTCTCTCTGGGACAATATCAATTTTAAACTCAGGGGAGTTTTTAAATACCGGTTTGGCATCGGCGGTTTTTTCAATGCGCAGTCGGTCTACGTCATGGACTATCAAAGTTTCAACGGGAATCAGACATTCTATGCAAGCCCTTACCTGAATAGTTTCCAGCTTGCTCCCTACTATCAATACAGCACGACAGCTTCCCTTTATGGAGTTGGTCATATTGAACACCATTTCAACGGAATGCTCACCAATAAAATGCCCGGCCTGAGAAATCTGCAATGGAATCTTGTAATCGGCTCTAACGCCTTATATATTAACCAGACCAATAACTATGTGGAAATATTCGCCGGACTCGAAAACATCTTCAAACTATTCCGTGTAGATGTGATCGGATCCTGGATGAACGGCGTTCCTGGCCAGGTGGGAGTTCGCGTCGGTTTTGATGGTTTATTTGGTTCAGCCATCAATAACGCATTAAGAAATCCGAATGCCAGACCGAAATCCAGGGGATAAAAAACTTAATTCTCTGTAAGAATGGCGATTATCTTTTTTATTTCTGCCATGGAATTAAAACTATGCAGGGTAATTCGCAGTCTTTCTCCGCCCAGGGGAACCGTAGGATACAAAATGGGACGGGCATCTAAATTTTCTTGCAGAAGTTTCTGTGCAATAATCCTGACCTGCTCATTACCCGGCAGGATAAAACACTGAATAGGGGTATCAGACTTTTTAAACCCCGGTCGATTGAAAGCTTCGATCATATGGATTAGAGCCTGCCTTTCAGGTTTCATCCCGGGAAAAATTGAATAAGCAGCCCGGATGGCCGCCATAAAAATAGGAGGCGGTGAAGTACTGTAAATAAAAGGACGGCAGAAATTGATCAAGTAATTGCGTAGGTCTGTTGAACCTAAAACAACCGCACCATGACATCCGAGAGCTTTTCCAAATGTATGTACGCGCGCAAAACAACGATCCTGTAATTTCTCAGCCTGAACCACTCCGGCTCCCAATTCACCGATCACTCCGGTAGCATGGGCTTCGTCAACGATCAAATGGGCGTCATATTTTTCGCATAACCCGGCTATTTCCCTGAGTGGCGCCCGGTCCCCGTCCATCGAAAAAACAGATTCTGTAACTACAAAACAATTAGCTTTTCGTTTTCGCAGTTTTTCTTCCAGCGTAACTAAATCATTATGTGCGAATGAATGGGACTCTGCAAAGGATTGGCGTATTCCATCCCGGATAGAAGCATGGCTCAGCTTGTCGTATAGTATCAGGTCACCTTTTTGTGCAATACAGGCAAGAAGCCCGAAATTAGCGTCGTAACCTGAATTGAAAATCAGGGCTGACGGTGCCTCATGAAAGCGGGCAATTTGGTCTTCAGTTTCTTCTGCAAGGATATAATTGCCTGTCAACAGGCGGGATCCTGTAGAACCGTACGGATAATTTTTTCCTGAAATGACTTTTTCAATCAGTCCATTTTTTACAATGCCCAGATAGTCGTTTGAGCAAAAATCAGCCTGGTTTCCCGAAAGCCGGAGGGAACGCAAAGCATTTGCTTCCATTCTTTCCCGAAGCTTCAGGGTCAGAAAATGTTCATCCATAATATTATTGACCAAATATCCCTTTAATTCAGACATTTGCAAAACAGATGAAAACCTCTAAAAACATCCTCGGACTTCAATTAGCCACAGACCCCCGCTGGGTGAACCTCGCGAATCTTTCAATCGAAGAAATCCTGACGGATCACGCTTTCTGTGAACAGAAAGCAGCCACGACCTGTATCAGCCTGGTGCAGAAATACGCTGACCGTTCCAGGCTTGTTGCAGAGCTGGCGCCTATCGTGACCGAAGAATGGGGACATTTTCGGATGGTTCTTGCCGAACTCGAAAAAAGGGGACTCAAGCTCGGCAAACAAAGAAAGGACGAATATGTCAATCACCTGATCTCTTTTCAACGCAAAGGAGGCGACTTTGAAGAAAGGTTCCTGGATCAATTGCTCACGATGGCTATGATTGAGGCCAGGAGCTGTGAGCGGTTTAAAAGACTGAGTGAAGGGCTACCAGATGAATACCTGCGTAATTTTTATAGACGGTTTATGGAAAGCGAAGCCGGTCATTACCACCTCTTTATCGGGCTGGCAGAAACTTACCTGGGAAAAGAGAAAGTTAAGAAACGCTGGGCAGAATGGTTAACATTCGAAGCGGGTCTCATGAAGAACATGGAAGTTCGCGGCGACAGGATTCACTGAGAGTATGAGAATATGAGAGTATGGGAGTATGGGAGTGCGAGAAAATTATTCCCATACTCTCATACTTTCATAGTCCCATACTTTCATAGTCCCATACTTTCCTTAAAGTGCAACAGTTCCTGCTTAAAATCTATAAACGGATATTTACCGGCCAGATCAAGTGTTTTTGCATATTGCTCTTCGAGAAAACGACGGTGGCCTTTTGTTTCCGGATGAAGCGGCCGGTGTTTGACTGATACCTGAAGTTTGCGGATTTCCTCGGCTATTTTCCTGGATTCCGGCTGCACGTAATACTCCATAAAATTTTCCAGCACATATTTCGTAGCCTGATAATTGGGATGTACCAGATCCTTATCGTAAAACCGGTAATCCCTTAATACATCAATCACCAGTTCATAGGCAGGGAAATAATATGTCCGGTTAAATTTATTTACCAGTTGATGGGTAACTTCAATCAGCCTGGCCTTGCTCCGGTTATTTTCAATCACCCCGTCGCGGATATGCCGGACAGGACTGACGGTAAAAACGATTTGCAATTTTGGATTGAAATCCAATAATCTGTGCAGGGCTTCATCCAGAGCTGCCAGCATTTCTTCAATTGACACAAGCTTTTTGGTAAACCAGTTTGCGGGCGCACGATGACAATTCGCAACATTCTTATTTTGTTCTTTCAATATATATACAAATGCGGTCCCCAGGGTAATGATCAGCCAGTCAGCTTGCTTCAGAAAACCGTGGGCAGCCTGTTGGGCGCTGTTTATTTTGCTGAGTGTATTTTCCGGGACGGTGTCAGCAAACTGACCATGGTATTTCCAGCTTTGCCAGAGTTCATCATGAAAAAACAGGTCATTTGGATTATAATTTTCAGGTTCCAGATAGGAAATCAGGCTTTGTGCAACGCTTAGGGGGTCAAATAGAATTCCATTCGGATTTTGCAGGGTATCGAACTTCATTTCCTGCAGTTGGGTTCCAATATGTTCGGTAAAACAGGAACCGGTCAACAGGATTTTATGCTTATACACGATCTTTTCAGCAGGCGCATTGATCTGTATGGGTATAACGAAGGGATCCACTTTAATAGATTGAAAATATTTCACCGGCGATCAGGATGCATTGCTTCAACGCGTCTTCGTTCAATGCAGGCAGGAGGTTTTTCTTCCTGAAATAATCAATTAGGAGCAGGCTATCCATATTACCTACCAGGTCATCTCCCGCCATCGGGCAGCCGCCAATTCCATTTATTGCCCCGTCGAATCGCCGGCAACCTGCATTGAAGGCAGCTTCAATTTTTTCCCACCTGTTTTCAGGACGGGAATGCAGGTGCACACCGGTTTCGATGGAAGGAAACAGGTCCATAAGCGATTTCGTCAGCATATTCACTTGTTCCGGGCTGGCAAGACCGACGGTATCTGCCAGGGAAATTACCCCGACGCCCATCTCTGCCAATAATTGAATCCATTGCAACGCTATCTCAGGCGAATATTCGTCGCCATATGGGTTACCGAACGCCATGGAAATATATACGACCAGGCGTTTGCCACTCAAATAGCAGATTTCCTGAATAGCTGAAACAGTTTCTATGGACTTGGCTATGGAAGAATTTGTATTGCGTTCCTGAAAAGTTTCGGAAATAGAAAATGGGTATCCGATGTCGCTGATGGCGGGAAATAAGGCAGCGTCATCTGCACCGCGCGTATTTGCAACAATGGCCAGCAGTCTCGTTTTGGAATTGCCAGGAACAATTTGATCAATCACATTCCGGGTGTCTGCCATCTGGGGAATGGCTTTTGGAGAAACAAAACTACCAAAATCGAGGCTGTCGAATCCAACCTGCATTAGGGTATTCAGGTAGGCAATCTTTTTTTCAGTGGGGATAAACGCGGACCAACCCTGCATGGCATCCCGGGGGCATTCAACAAGTTTCACCATATTTGATCTGATTTCCTCCGCCATCATTCTGCGAAACTAGTTCAAATCAGATTTTAATTGGTCAAAAGGTTTTGATACGGCTTTCCACCTTTTCCTTCAGGAAATGGAAGAATTTTGATCTTTCTTTTTCTCCCGAATCGCTGAGCAAGGTCGACTTACGCATAATATTCTGGTAATGCTGATAAATATATTCCGTAAATGCAGGGTCCTTGGTTGTGAGAATATTTAGAACCGAGTGATTAAGATAAACGATTTTTGTATTATTCAGCACCGCCATCATACTATTGTCACCCAGCATGAATTCGTTGTAATAAAATTTATATGGAACGCTCGCTGCAGAGGGTTTTCCACCCACAGGAAACTTACAGCCCGCTTCCGCTTGTTTTTCGATATGATTTAACATACCCAGGAGTTCCTTATAAATAGTTAATGCGTACTCTTCTGAAGGGAAAATCCTGCTTTGCCGGTAATAATCAATCTGACGAAGTGTTGCATTGATACTATCATCATGCCATATTTCAATAGAAGGAAATTTATGAAAGGCTTCAATCAATTTTTCCGTGATTTTGAACAGGCTTTCCCTTAACGATTCCTGTGCTATAATTTCCCTTCCTTCAAAAGGATAATGAAGAACGGTTTTCATCCAGAAAAACATTTTGAACAGGGTCAGTTCATGAAAACCAAAATGATGGAAAATAAAAAGGTCTTTACCCAGATGGTAGAATTCTCTGTGTTCAAATGAATTGATATAGTTCGCCTGTTTCAGCAGATATTCCAGATATCTTTCGAATGAAAAATTTTCCTTGCTGGCCAATGGACCGGAAAATAAAAAAGAATCGTTATTGAGATGCAACAGCTGGTCCAGGGAAACCCTGTAATGCGCGCACAAGGTTTTGATTTCCTCGAATGACAAAGGCTTCTCTCCCCGGATTCGCCGGTAGGCACTGTCGTTACTGATATTTAAAAGATCGGCTACTTCGTCCACCAGCGAGAGATGGGCGGCAAGGTTTGCTTTGATATGCTGGAAAAAAATCTGTTGTACACCGGGTTGGTTCATTGGTTGTTTGTTTAGTATTTGTTGCCTGATCCCGTTCCCGTCTTTTGCGATATCTGCGGTGCCTTATAAAAATAAGTGAATTTTCAGCAAAAAATACAAGCCGGTATCGAATTACTGACTGAAAAGGCCATTACTTACCATTAATCAAGTAGTTCTGGCAAATCCCAATTAGTAAAGACTTTCCAACGATAATATTTTTATGCAGGATTTCAAACCCACCAAAATCTTAAATATGGAACCGTTAGGTTTGAGCAGCCGGATCCGGAAATTCCGGGTATTTGTCCTGGGTTTCCTGTCGCTCCTGCTTTCTTTCAGTCTTCAGGCGCAGCCGGACCGGAAACTGGAATTCAATGTTGTTCATCATGGCGACCTGAAAGGGACTGTTCGGCTTTCTGAGCATTCGGAAGGAAATATCCGGCATATCAAAGTTGAATCACTGATTCAGACCTGGTTCCTTTTTCACATCATAGTGAAAACGATTGAAGAAGCCAGTTACCGGGAAGACCTGCTGATATCCTCCAGATTCTATCAGAAAATAAACGAACATGAACAAACTCACCAGGGAATGATCTGGAAGGACGGAAATTATCAAGGCATTGGCAGGCAAAATGCTGTCAAGCTGCCGGACGCGCCTGTTGAACATACGGTTCTCTCGCTATACTATAATGAGCCAGTGAATATCCGGGAGATCTATTCAGATAATTTTCAACAATACCTACCGATTAATAAGATGGCGGCCGGCAGATACCGGGTTGATCTGCCCAATGGCAACAGTAATTATTATACAAATCATCAGGGAAACCTGGTGTGCGTTGATGTGGAGCAACCGCTCCATGACCTGCAATTCATATTAAAACCCTGAAACCCCAAATCCCTGAACCAGACCGGATTCTATTCCGGCATGCTCCGGGGCGGTTTTTGAACCGCCCCTTTTTTATTTGCTGATAGGCAATCTCTTTTTCATGGCCTCATAAAGGACGATACCGGCCGCTACAGAAACGTTAAAAGAATTGAAATCTCCTGTCATAGGAATGGTAAAAAGCTGGTCAGCTGCTTTATTCAGAAAAGGTTGGAGTCCTTTGTCTTCACTGCCCATCATAATACAACAGGGTACTTCAAGCGGAAGATCGAATACTTTTTTTTCATGGTGCATGGCAGTGGCAAAGACCATGATTCCATTCAGGTGCAGGCTGTCAACTGCCTTTAGCAGGCTGTTTACTCTGCAAATGTGAATTTTTTCCAATGCACCGGCCGAGGACTTCAGCGCCTCCTCATTCAGCGCTGCTATACCCTTATCAGGTATAATCAGGGCCTGGGCACCGCAACACACCGCACTGCGTGCAATGGCACCGATATTTCGGACATCTGTAATGCCGTCCAGCAGTACAAACAGAGGTGTTTGTCCGGCGGTAACAACTTCGTCAATGACCACCTGCAAATCCATATAAGTAAAAAGAGCGGCAAGTGCGATTACGCCCTGATGGTTGGCCCGGGTGAAAGAATACATTTTCTCTACCGGTACCTGCTGGATCGGGACTCCCCGTTTTTCAGCAAGTTTACGGATCTCGCCGATGGATTCGCCACTCACGTTTCGCTGAAATAAAATCTTATCGATTGCCCGTCCGGCCTGAAGGGCTTCTACCAAAGGCTGCCTGCCAATTATGAGATCGGATGATTTCAACTACGATCTTTTTATCTTGTTTTCATAAAACATCAGCCGGATCTGTTGAATGGCAGCAACAGACATGGCGTCTGTAATCTCACCATTTTCCTGCATCCTGACCACTTCATCAAACGGTAGTTTTTTTATACATAGCTGCTCTGTATCCTCAGGTGCAGCCATTCGTTGTTCCAGTTCCCTGGCCAAATAAATGACTGACATTTCATCGCTGACCGAATTAGAGAGGTGCAGGGTACATATTTTTGTCCACACTTTCGCGACCAAACCTGTTTCTTCGAGCAGTTCTCTTTTTGCTGCATCCAGCGGATCCTCGTCCATCCGTCCGCCACCTTCCGGAATTTCCCAACTGTATTGATCGAGCGGAAAACGGTATTGACCAACCAGCCAGCTATTCCATTCCGCATCCAGCGGAATTACACCTATAGCGAGGTGTTTGAAATGCACCTTACCATAAATCCCATTGCCGCCATTGGGGTTGATCACTTTGAATTCGTTGAGGCTGATCCAGGGATTATCATAAACCGTATGAGAATACAGGATGGTCCAGGGGTTTTCGTGGTTGTTCATGACCCGAATTTAATTGTTAATTGACAATTAAAATAAAAAGGGCCAGCGCGAACGCTGACCCTGTATGATATTTTGGCTCTTTTTATTTTAGCTTAAATGCCTGTTTTACTTTCTTGACATAATCCAGTTTCTCCCAGGTAAACAATTCTACTTTTTTCTTAATATTTTTCCCGTCGGGAGATATGAACGTTTTCTCTACAATTTCGGGTTTACGGCCCATATGGCCGTATGCTGCGGTCTCACTGTAAATCGGATTACGCAATTTCAGACGTTGCTCGATAAAATAAGGGCGCATATCAAAAATCTGTTCAACAATTTTGCCGATTTCGCCATCTGTCATATCTACTGTAGCCGTGCCGTAAGTATTCACATATATGGAAGTCGGCTGTGCTACCCCGATAGCATAGGAAACCTGTACCAGTACTTCCTTTGCCAGGCCGGCAGCGACCAGATTCTTGGCTATATGGCGTGTTGCGTATGCAGCACTGCGATCCACTTTTGAAGGATCCTTTCCGCTGAAAGCGCCTCCGCCGTGGGCACCTTTCCCACCATAGGTGTCCACAATGATCTTGCGGCCGGTAAGGCCCGTATCTCCATGCGGACCACCGATTACAAATTTTCCTGTAGGATTAATATGGTACTTGATTTTATCATTAAATAAATGACCATATTTCTTATACTTTGATTTAACCCGCGGAATGAGAATGGATACCATGTCTTTCTTGATTTTAGCGAGCATTTTCGCTTCCTGATCAAAATCATCATGCTGGGTTGATATCACAATCGCCTCGATGCGAACCGGATTATTCTGGTCGTCATATTCGAGTGTCACCTGACTCTTGGCATCGGGACGCAGGTATTTGATTTCTTTGTTCTCCCTCCTGAGTGCAGCCAGTTCGATAAGGAGTTTGTGGGCCAGATCGAGCGCCAATGGCATATAATCCTCGGTTTCATGACTGGCATAACCAAACATCATCCCCTGATCACCCGCCCCTTGTTCTTCTTTTTTAGAACGATCGACACCCTGGTTGATATCAGCAGACTGCTCGTGAATAGCTGAAAATATTCCACAGGAATTCGCTTCAAACATATACTCACTCTTTGTATAACCTATTTTCCGAACCACTGAACGTGCAATTTCCTGAACATCCAGGTAAGCCCTGGATTTTACCTCTCCGGCCAAAACAACCTGTCCGGTAGTTACCAGGGTTTCACAAGCTACTTTGGACTGGGGATCGAAGGCAAGGAAATGATCAATCAGCGCATCAGAAATCTGGTCAGCCACTTTATCCGGGTGACCTTCGGATACACTTTCGGAAGTGAATAAATAAGGCATTTTTTCAATTTGAAATGGACAATAAAATAAAAAAACCACTAACTACATTGAGTAATTAATGGATGGCACGCAAAGATAATAGATGATACATTATTAGTAATCAATCGTAAGAACTAATTATTGGGAAAGATCAGTATATAACTGAAGGTAATCGCTCAGGTCGGATTCCGTATTGTAAGGAAGTACTTTCTTTCCCCTTACCTTACTGAATTCCTCTATGAGTTTTTTATCTGTTTTTTCAGCTCCAAAAGTGATGGCATCCGCATAACTCGCACCAACCCGGAATAAGGCCGTATTGCTGGCTTCACTGAAGGGTTCCAGATCCTTTTCCTTGATGGACGCATGTATATTGGCCGTCTTCAAAAAATTAGGACCCAGTTTTTCCTTGAAGGTGTTCTGGCCGATTGTATATATGACTTTGCTGTGTGCAAAAACAGGTTCCTTTTTGTAAACCGTCTTCAAAAAGAAGGGAATCAATCCGGTCATCCAGCCACTGCAATGAATGATGTCGGGAGGCCATCCGAATTTTTTTACCGTTTCCAGTGCCCCCTTGCAGAAGAAAACGGTACGCAGACCATTGTCGTCAAACCACTTTTCCTTATCATCGTGGAAGATGAATTTCCTTTTAAAAAGGTCCTCATTTTCCAGGAAATACACTTGTAAACGGGCATTGGGCAAGGAAGCAACTTTAATCTGCAGCGGGTAGTCATCATTTTCCACGGATACATTAATACCCGAAAGGCGTACAACCTCATGCAGCCGATGCCTTCTTTCATTGATCACCCCGAACCTGGGCATAATGCATCGAACTTCAAATCCGTTATCATTGGATTTTATCGCTAACTTATTGACTGTTTCCGCGAATTCTGTAAGTTCCAGATAGGGAGACATTTCATTGGCAATAAATAAAATTCTTTTCTTTGCTACCATTAGGAGAGGGAATTGGTGATCAGGAGAACGCCTGAATTTCAGTTTGCAAAGGTAAGGTTTATTACCGAAATGGGGTTTCCCTATTGCCTTTGAAGAGTTAAAACACTGATAATGATTCTATTTAAAAAGTCAGAGGATCTCCTGAACTGGCTGAATATCCAAAAAAAAGAGGGTAAAACGATCGGCTTTGTCCCAACCATGGGGGCTCTTCATGAAGGACATGTGCACCTGATTAATGCCTGTCGTACCGTTACCAGCCTGTGTATCAGCAGTATTTTTGTAAACCCTGCCCAATTCAATGATGCAAGGGACTTTGAGCAATATCCTGTAAGCCTGGAAAAAGACATTGACATGCTGGCTAGAGCTGGCACCGATGTCTTGTTTCTTCCTTCAGAGACTGAAATATACCGCCAGGGCAGAGCCGGATTGGAAACCTACGATCTCGGGGGGTTAGAATCTATACTTGAAGGGCGTTATCGCCCTGGACACTTCCAGGGGGTTTGCCAGGTCATGAGTCGGTTACTTAGTTTGGTGGAGCCCGATGATTTATTCATGGGCCAGAAAGACTACCAACAGTGTCTGGTGGTTCAAAAGCTGATCCGGGAGTTAAGAATGAGGGTCCGTTTCCATATTGTGGCCACGGTCCGGGAGGCGGATGGTCTCGCCCAAAGCAGTCGTAATCGCCGTTTGACGCCTGATCAAAGAAAAAGTGCCGTTGCCATTTTCCAGGCCCTTCTGGAGATCAAAGAAAAATTAAAACCGGGGAATATTGGCCCGGTTCTTAAAGATGCCGGGGAAAAGCTGGAATCAGCCCATTTTAAAACAGATTATATCTGTATAGCCGAAACGGCAGATCTGCACATCATCCAAAATTGGGATGGAAAAGAAAAAGTAGTGGCCCTGATCGCCGCCTACCGGGGAGAAGTAAGACTGATCGACAATATGCTGCTCAATTAGTTTAATTTTGCGGCTCAAAATGAATGAAAGCCTATGGAGATCGAAGTATTAAAATCAAAAGTTCACCGGGTAGTGATCACTGAAGCCAATCTGAATTATATCGGAAGCCTTACTTTGGATGAAGATCTGATGGATGCCGCCAATATGATCGCCAATGAAAAAGTGCAGGTGGTCAATATCAATAATGGAGCGCGTATCGAAACATATTTGATCACAGGAAAAAGAGGTTCGGGTACTTGTTGCCTGAATGGACCGGCAGCCCGCCTCGGAGCAGTCGGAGATATTGTGATCGTCATTACTTATGCACGTATGGATTTTGAAAAAGCAAAACTGTTCAAACCCTGGGTAGTATTCCCAAAAGAAGGAAACAAATTGTAACTTACCTGCCTCTATGAAGAAAACTTTTATCGCGGTTTTACAATACGTTTTTTATGCCGCCCTGGCTGTTTTTTTCGTATGGTTGAGTGTGCGGGGAATGGATCATCAGAAATGGGAACAGCTGAAAAGATCCATGGACCATGCGCACTACTGGCTTCTGATTCCCGTCTTCAGTCTCTTACTTTTAGCCCATTGGTTGAGGGCTTTACGCTGGCGCCAACTGATGGAACCCATGGGTTATAAACCTTCCAGGCTGAATGCTTTTTTTGCCGTGATGATCGGATACTTTGTTAACCTCGGCGCACCCAGGCTGGGAGAAGTTTTAAAATGTACAATTCTGGCCCGGTATGAAAAGATTCCTGCCCAGAAACTCGTTGGAACCATAGTAGCAGAAAGGGCTTTTGACGTCATTTGCCGGGCGCGGGTATTCGGAGTCACTTTTGTGGTCCGGGTTGGGTTGGGGTGGT
>JBGPBW010000016.1:0-35387 GCA_041481385.1 Puia sp. | reverse complement strand
GGTGGTTCATGTGAGGTAATCAATTGGGGTTAAGATATTCATTTTAACGCATCGGCCGGAGTATGAATTATCTACAACGGATAAATTGTAAAAGCCAGTCTGTTGCAGGTAACAACCTTCCTGCAACCGGTAACCGGAATTCTTTTTACAATCCTTTGCAACTTAAACAAATTTTACTATTTTTAATTCCCGGGTTTCAAGATTTGCCTTGTCGCAACTATTTGATTATCTGCAGATTACTCTTCTAATATCCCTCCGGAAAGTCATATTTTTTGATCATTTTAACCCCTGTCAAATTATTATTTTGAATTTTATCATTTTTCAACCACTCCGGTTATTTTTCCGACCCTTTTTCAGTACCAGGTTTATACACATATTTGGGATAGCCGGATTACTTTTTATGGCATCCTGCGCTACGACAAAAGACACGAACTATTTTCCGAACATTGGGGACGAGACCATCGCCAACAAAATACCGGTTCCTGAACCCCAGATTCAGGTCAATGATTTGTTGAGTATTATTGTCAGTAGTTCCAACCCCGAAGCTTCTGCGATGTTCAATGCACCGAACGAATCTACGATCATTACCAGCTCGGCAGCTACTTCAACGAATACATTGACCATTGGGTATCTCGTAAATCAAAACGGAGATATCATCTTCCCGATTTTCGGGCAAATGCATGTGCTGGGCATGACAAAATTTCAAGTATCCACCCTGATTACCCAGAAAATATTAGATAGAAAACTCCTGATCGATCCCATTGTAACGATTCGTTATCTGAATTTCAAAGTCAGTGTTATGGGCGAAGTTGGCCGACCCGGGGTGTATACAACCCCAACGGAGAAATTAAGCATATTGGAGGCCCTCAGTTTCGCCGGGGATATAACCATATACGGAGAGAAAAATAATGTTCTTTTAATAAGAGAAAATGAAAAAGGAGAGAAAGTAGTCAAACATATCGATTTAACGAATCAAAATATACTCAGCTCCCCTTATTATTTCCTGAAGTCCAACGATGTAGTAATTGTTTCATCAAATGGCGCCAGACTTGCACATGAAAAGAATTCACAGGCGATTCCGATATTCTTCGCTGTGCTCTCCTTTTTAATCGTTGCTATAAGTCAGATTAAATTTAAGTAAATTTGCGGGGTCGTTACCTTGTACAAAACCTTGTCTCATTATGGAAAAAACAAACCACAATACTCTGGAAAAAGAGAATAATGGTTTTCAGCAGATACTGACAAAGTTCATACCTTATTGGCCTTTATTTCTCATTTCCCTTGTTTTGAGTATTGGCTGCCTCTATTTCTATTTAAAATTTACCATCCCCATATATGAAACAACTGCGAGCGTATTGATTAAGGATGAAAAAAAAGGACAGGAAGATTCAAAAATGGAGGAAGTCCTGAATGTATTCGGCACAAAAAAGATAGTCGAAAACGAGCTTGAGATTTTCCATTCCAACTCACTCATTATATCTGTTGTAAAAACGTTGGATCTCTATGCACCGGTATTTGAAGAAAAAGGCTGGCGTGGCCTGGGAACCAGATCGGCTTATCTGACAAGCCCGGTTATCGTGGAGGTTCCGGATCCAAGTGACATAGAAGAATCCAGCAAAATTTACTTCAGATTTTCAAAAACGGATAGCAGCGTTTATATAAGGGAAACCAAATATCCACTCAATGAATGGGTAAATTCTCCCTGGGGCACCATCCGGTTTCTGAAAAATCCGCATTATTATCCGAACTATAAAAAATCTCAGGATCCGGTAAAATTCTTTTTTAATCTGGTTACCCTGGATCATGCTACGAACAACGTGTTGGGCAACCTGATGGTTACCGCAGCGAGCAAACAATCATCCATCATCAATCTGTCTATCAAAGATCCCATATCGGTTCGGGGTGAAGCGATCATTTCGGAAATCATCGTAGCTTATAACGAAGCTTCCGCAGAACGAAAAAGCAGCATTGCCTACAAAACCCTGAAATTTATTGAGGATCGCTTAAAAAATGCGTCCCATGAGCTGGATTCAGTCGAAGGCAGCATACAAAGGTACCGGGATGCCACAGGTGTGGTTGACATGAGTGAACAAAGCAAGCGATATTTGTCGAGTATAGAGGAAAATGACAAACAGTTAAGCAGTTTGAGTATGCAATTATCGGCACTTGATGAAGTGGAAAAATATGTGAAATCAAAATCAAACGGCAATAGTATCGTTCCATCGACTTTCAACATCAATGACCCCTCCCTAACGCAGTTACTCAATACATTATCTTCAGCAGAGTCACAATATGAAAAATTAAAACGGACTACAGCTGAGAATAATCCGATCATGCTCTCTCTCCAGGAGGAAATTGATAAGACGAAGCCGAATATTCTTGAAAACATAAATAGTGAGAGAAGAAATATAGAAGCCGGCAGGACCACCCTGCTGCAGTCCAGGGACCGATACAATTCAATGCTCAGTACCGTTCCCCAAAAAGAAAGACAATTGGTGGAGGTCAGCCGCCAGCAAAATATCAAGAATGACATATACTCATTCCTTTTGCAGAAGAAAGAAGAGACAGCCTATTCAATTACCTCTATCCTCCCCGACTGTTACATTGTCAGCAATCCCACAACGCCGGGAACGCCCGTGAGTCCGAAAAAGTCTTTTCTGATGTTGCTGGCACTTGCGGCGCCCATTGCATTGTGCATTTTACTTATTTCCTTAAAGGATGTTTTCAACGGCAAGATCCTCTACCGATCCGATATTGAAAAGCTTACGAATTACCCCATCATCGGAGAAATCATACACGAGAAGCTCAAGAGTAAAATTGTAACGGAAAATGGTGAACGAAGTTTTATAGCAGAGCAATTCAGACTCGTCAGAACCGCCCTTAAACATCAGGGAACTCCTCCGGGAAATATCAAACGCATATTGGTAACGTCCTGCATTAAGGGAGATGGCAAGAGCTTTGTCTCGTCAAATCTCGCCATGAGCCTGGCTCGCAGCGGTAAGAAAGTTGCGCTGCTGGAGTTGGATTTACATCAGCCAAAATTGAAGGAGATATTTAATGTTGCACCGTCACCAGGCATTACGGATTATTTGTTGGGCAACGTGTCGGAAGATGAAGTCATATTTCCCACGGTCAAACACGCCAATCTGTTCTTATTACCAGCCGGTTATCTGGTGGAAGAACCATCCGAGTTACTCGTGAACGGAAAACTTGAAATTTTATTGAATTACCTCGATACCCGTTTTGACGTGATCGTGATCGACACGGCTCCTTTAAAAGTATTAACGGACGGATTGGTAATCGCTCCATTTTGCAACCTGGTCCTAAATGTGATCAGGCACAATCATACACCCAAGTCCCACATTGAACTGCTCAATAAAGATATGGAGTCGTATAATATTGAAAATGTGGCCATTATATTCAATGGAGTAAAAAATCGCGGATTCGGCAAATATAGTTATGGATTTGGTCATGGATACGGATATGACATTCGATCATCTTACGAGGAATACAGCAGAAAAGTGAAGAAAATATCCTGAAAACCTGAAACGGCATCGCGATTCTCACAGAAAACAGCTAATTCCACCTTTTACGCGTCTATTCAACTGTAACTCACACAATTAACGGAAGGTTTTCGAGTTCTTTGAATGGAATGCCCCTATGTGTGATACCCTATCCTCTTAAGAATCCTTCTTTAGAGACAAAAAAGGTATATCTACAGGTCAAAAGTAAAATGTGGACTGGTAAGTACATGTGACTTACGTGGCGAAGCCTTATCAATTTCTAAATGATTATGCTCTTAAAAGCAAAAAGAATATTATCTACGGACCTGGTCAAGGTTTCCTTTTTGAATGCCGTAGCTACGGTCATACGGATGCTCACCGGATTTGTAAGTGTTAAGGTAGTCGCTGCTATAATTGGTCCGATAGGCGTTGCGCTGCTTGGACAATTAAACAATTTTACCCAGATACTGCTTAGCATTTCCAATGGTGGCATCAATGCAGGTATCACAAAATATACTTCTGAATATTCCGATACTGAAAAGGAATACGTTCTTTATCTTGGAACAGCATTCCGGATTACCCTTTTCCTATCCCTTTTAACCAGCATTGTTTTGTTCCTGGGTGCCGGCTATTTTTCAGAAAGTATTCTGCACGACCCGCAGTATAAATCCGTTTTTTACGTATTTGGAGCCACCATCCTCTTATACGCCTTAAATGCTTTACTAACGGCAATTATCAACGGATTTAAGGAATATAAAAAATACGTTATTGCCAACATAACCGGAAGTCTGGTAGGCATGGTGTTCGCCGTTGTACTGTCCATTCGTTATGGCATTTACGGTGCATTGATTTCAACTGTAACGTTTCAATCCATTGTTTTCTTTATCACCCTGGGCATTGTCGCCAAATCCTATTGGTTCAAATGGAAATCCTTTGTATTAAAATTTGACTGGAGTATTGTGACCAAACTCGGGCACTATTCACTGATGGCGATTGTAAGTGCAGTAACTGTCCCGGCAGGTCAGATCATTGTACGAAATTTTATTACAAGCGAGCGGTCGATTACTGATGCCGGCCTCTGGGAAGGAATTAACCGCATTTCAGGCATGTACCTGATGGTGATTACAGCTTCACTTGGTGTATATTTTTTACCCAAATTGGCCGAATTGAAGTCTAAAGCGGAAATACGGAACGAAGTGGTCTCAGTTTACAAAATGATCATTCCGTTTATGCTTGTGACAACCTTTCTCATTTATATCTTCAGGGTCTTTATTATTCATCTTTTATTTACATCCGCATTTATGGGTATGCGGGATCTGTTTGCCTATCAGTTGATCGGAGATATCCTGAAGATCATGGGTTGGGTACTGGGATACCTTTTGCTCGCCAAGGCCATGACCAAAATTTATATTGTCATGGAGATTGTCAATTTTTTCCTGCTTATCCTGCTCAGTTTTATCCTGGTCAAAAGGTACGGAAGTATCGGTGCTACAATGGCTTTTGCTATTGTTTACCTTATATATTTCATTGTTTTGAGCTTCATATTCAGAAAGTCACTGAAGAATGGTAAACATGCATAATAAAATTAAAAAACATTGAACTCAGCGCTGCCGGCATATAAGTCTCATACTTCATTAATCCCCATTTTGGGTGGAATGCGCGACCGCACCTTTTTCTTACTTGTTTTCTTACTTCAGGTAGCGTTGATTTTTCAGGGGTTCGATCTGTCTGACGAAGGATTTCTATCTATTTTTTACCGTCGGATTTTCAGCAATCCAGACGCTGTTTCTTATAACTTTATGTTTTGGCTTACGGGAATAATCGGAGGAACCTGGGCCAGACTATTTTCTCCGTTGGGTCTTCTGGGAATTCGGTTTGGGGGTGTAGCGGTTAATACCCTCACCACGATCCTTTGTTACAGCCTGCTCAAAAAATATTTAAACCCCGAATACCTGAAGATCGGTTTGTTACTGGTCGTTTTATCCCTGAACAACGACATCAAAGTAATCAATTACAATACACTTTCGTCCCTATTTTACATCATCGCGGTTTATCTGCTCTTTTCCGGATTACAGAATGGCAAAATTATAAACGTTTTAGCCGGGGGATTTATAGTTGGCTTGAATGTTTTCGTTCGAGCACCCAATATTCTTGAGTTGGGGATGGTATTGGGAATTTTTTATTACAGCCATCTAAACCCCAAAGAAGACAATAAAGTTTTCAGGCAGATTGCCGCTTTTTTGGCGGGCTTCGTTGCAGCAGTTTGTGTGATCATTATGGCTATGTACCTGCTTGGCCATCTGAAAATTTTCATCGATTCCATAAGACTGCTATTTGCGATGGGGAAAAATGAACCCACCCCTTCAGCGGTTCAAAACGGATATGGATTGTCCAGGCTCATATTTATATTCTGGTCCAACAACGTCCAGTCTCTGAAATACGCGCTGTTTATGTCTGCGACAATCCTGGGTGGCCTGTATATTTTTAATCTGATCAGGGCCAAAGTGAAATACGGAAAATACATCGTTATATCAATCGCTTCAGTTTTTGTTACACTTATCCTTTATCTGATTTATACGCATCTGATTTCTCATTTTACAATATTGTTTTTTATTACAGGGCTTATCCTGCTTAGTTCGGTATCCATGATCGTATCTAATGTGGATAGCAAAATAAAAATGCTTTTATTTTTTGGCCTTTTTTTCCTCGTAACCTTTCCGCTTGGAAGTTCTGACGGTATTTATACTGCGGGCAGGTATTGCCTTTGGATTGCACTGCCGATAATAACAGATTATTTGCTGAGTATAGCGTTTGTAAACAACCTCCTGACTGTAACAAGGGATAATCAGGAATTCCGGAAAAAAGTTGTGTTTACAGAGGGGCAGCTGATCATCACAAAAAAAACGGTGATTTACCTGCTTATGATCGCGGGACTATACCAGCTATTTTATTATCCTTTTTTTGATAGGCGAAGCCGTATTCAAATGCATTATAGCCTTGAGGCTAAAAATCTCTCCGGAATTTATACTACGAAAGGCCGGGCGGAAACCTTCAACGAGTTAATGCGGGAGAGTTCAAAATATATTAAAACAGATGACCGCGTACTGGCATACGATCATATTGCCATGTATTACTACGCTACGAATACAACCCCTTATTTGTCTAATTCGCTACCCTCGGTTTACAGTGCCAGTTTGTTTAGAGCCGATTTGAAAGCATCATCAGAAAAAAATAAGACATTACCCGCTATAATTATGCAAAAAATAGGAACTACTGGAAATGACAGCAAATGGCCTGAAGAAATCCAGCCTGGAAATTATTATGAAAATGAACTGAATCTGGAGCGGAATCATATACTGGATACTTTTCTGACGGCCAATCACTACAAGAAAGTATGGGAAAACGTTGCATTTAAAATAATGATTCCGGGTGAACAGCCTGGTAAATGATAAGAAATAAGCACTTGACGAATCTGTACCTGAACTTAAAACCTAAATAAACCTATCCAACGTGTCAAATATCAACATCGGAGTAATCGGCTACGGCTATTGGGGACCCAATATTGTTAGAAATTTCTTTGCCACCCCTGATTGTACGGTAAAAATGGTTGCTGACGGAAGGCCGGAAAGACTAAATGCATTGGCCAAAATTTTTCCATCGATACAAGGCGTAAGGGATGCACAAGAGATCATTAACTCCAGGGAGATTGACGCCATTGTAATCGCTACGCCCGTGTATACTCATTTTGCCATTGGCAAAGCTGCGCTCCTGGCAGGCAAACATGTTCTGATAGAAAAACCCATGACCTCATCTGTGGATGAAGCGGATGAACTGATCGACCTGGCTGTCGGGAAAGGTCTTACGCTCATGGCGGACCATACATTCCTCTATACCGGTGCAGTCCAGAAAATGAAAGAAATGATTCAGGCGGAAGTAATCGGATCACCATTATACTTTGATTCATCTCGTATTAATCTGGGTCTTTTTCAGCCAGACATCAACGTGCTGTGGGACCTTGCTCCCCATGATATTTCCATTTTGACCTATCTCGTCACAGAAATTCCAGAGAGTATTAATGCAACAGGAATCTCACATACCCGGAATCAAATTGAAAATGTCGCTTACCTTACTGTAAATTATAACTCGAATTTTATTGCCCATTTCACCTGCTCCTGGTCCTCCCCGGTCAAAGTTCGCCAAACACTTATAGGCGGAGATAAAAAAATGATTCTGTATAACGACCTGGAACCATCTGAAAAGGTGAGGGTTTATGATACAGGATATGATCACAAGACAGACGAAGAGAAAACCCATATCATGGTCGATTACAGAACAGGGGACGTTTATATCCCGAAATTGTCCAGCAGGGAAGCTTTAGCCGGCGTAGCGGATGACTTTGTGCAGTCCGTTATTCAAAACAAATCGCCGCTATCCAATGCTATACTTGGCAGAAGTGTTGTGAGGATACTGGAGGCATCACAGGAGTCGATTAAACATAACGGAAAAGAAGTCAGAATAAAGAAATAATATGGATTTAGTAACCATCGATACAGACAAACAAAGTCTGAAAAATGTGAGTCTCGGAAAAAACATCCGCATATTCAATTTTGTCAATGCCTATGGCTGCAGTATTGACGACAATTCCAAAGTCGGGGCTTTTGTAGAAATTCAGAAAGGCGTTACCATTGGCAAAAACTGTAAGATTTCCAGCCACAGCTTTATTTGTGAAGGCGTTCATATAGAAGACAACGTCTTTATCGGTCATGGGGTAATGTTCACCAACGATGTCTTTCCACGTGCCACCAGGCAGGACGGTAGTCCTCAAACAGAAGAAGACTGGAAAGTAATCGAAACAACAGTAAAAAAAGGTGCATCCATAGGTTCAAACGCAACCATTTTGTGCGGAATTACAATCGGTGAAAATGCACTGGTGGGTGCCGGCTCAGTTGTCACTAAAAATGTACCCCCCAATACAGTAGTGGCCGGTGTACCCGCAAAAGTTCTCAAAAACCTTTAACCCTTATATAGTCGTAATGGAAAAACGAATACCCTGCCTTGATCTGAAGGAGCAACACCAGAAAATCAAAAAAGAGATTTTTGAAGCATTTGACAAAGTATATGACCAGACGGCATTTTCAGGAGGATCATTTGTTGAAGAATTTGAACAGGATTTTGCTAAATTCTGTAAAACGAAATTCGCTGTTGGCGTAAATAACGGCACAACTGCGATCCATCTGGCCATGATTGCGCTGGGTGTCGGCCCTGGAGACGAAGTGATTATTCCCGCAAACACATTTATCGCCACTGCATGGGGGGTGTCTTATACAGGCGCAATCCCGGTATTTGTTGATTGTGATCCAAACACCTGGGAAATCGATGCTTCTAAACTTGAAGAAAAAATAAATTCGAAAACAAAGGCCGTCATCGGTGTGCACCTTTATGGACAGCCATTTGATATCAATGCGGTTCAGGCCATTTGTAAAAAACATGGATTGTTCCTCGTAGAGGACGCAGCCCAGGCCCAGGGAGCTGCCTATCAGGGCAGGCCTGTCGGCGGATTCGGAGAAATAGCCTGTTTCAGTTTTTATCCGGGAAAGAACCTCGGAGCCTGCGGAGAAGCGGGGGGACTTACTACCAATAATGAACAATATTATAAGCACCTGCAAAGCCTGCGTAACCATGGGTCGGTGATGAGGTACTACCACGACGAAATTGGATTCAACATGCGTATGGGCGGCCTTGAAGGTGCATCATTGCGTGTAAAACTGAAACATCTGCCAGACTGGAATCAAAGAAGAAAGGAAATAGCCCGCAAGTACCATCTTGGGCTTAAGAATCCAAAAATAAAAATGCAGGTCCAGCCAGCCGGACATGAATCCGTTTTTCATTTGTTCGTTATCACAACTGAAAACCGGGATTCTTTGATCAGCTATCTGAATGCCAAGAACATATTCCCCGGACTTCATTATCCTGTTCCCTGCCATCTTCAAAAAGCATATACGAGTCTTGGCTACAAAACGGGCGACTTCAAACATGCCGAATATCTGGCAAACCATTGTCTATCTTTACCCATGTATGCCGAACTCACTGACGGTGATGTTGACTATGTTATTAATACGTTGAATAACTATTAATGTGCTTATAGATAAATTACTCCGTCAGGTAAAGGCCCTGAATTTGGATTTGAAGGGCAAAACTGTGTTAACAGAAGCAGCTTCAGGTGCCTATATTGTTACCCCTGTGCTGGCTGCGCTTGCAGGTGCCGAGGTTTTTGCTTTTTCAAAAACAACCCGTTATGGAAACCTGGACGAAGTTTTTGCAGCGACAAAACAATTAGCGAATTCATTCACCGCATTTCCGCTCCATATTCAATTGATTGATACAATCACGCCTGAGATTGTTGCACAGGCGGATATGATTACCAATTCAGGACATTTAAGACCACTTAATGAGGCGTTATTGTCCCATGCTAAAGACGAACTTGTTATACCCCTGATGTATGAAGCCTGGGAGTGGCGAAACGCGGATATGGATATTGCTTATATCAGAAAACGGGGATTTAGGATTGGAGCAACCAATGAAAGACATCCAGAAGTGGATGTCTTTAATTATCTCGGAGATATGGCTTTGAAACAAATATTTGATGCGGGTATCTGTCCTTATAGAAACAGATTTATCCTTATTTGCAATAATGATTTTGGGTCCTTCATTGCGAAAACCATGTCCGGAATTTGCGAAAGTCTTGGAGTTATAGACATGGATGAACACCGGCATTTGTACAACCCTGAAAAAATAGACTGGATTGGTGGTTTTCCTAATATCAGAATCCCGGAAAAATATAAGAATGCTGAAGCTGTTATTTTCACTGCATATCCCTTCGATCAAACCTGGATCGGTGAAAAAACAGTGATTGATATGGACCAAATACTTTCCCAGCTGTCAGATCCATTCATTCTTAGATATGCCGGTGATATAGATGAAGGTTTGCTGGAAAAAAGAGGCCTGAGATTTTTCCCCAGGCATGTACAAAGCGGGCATATGGGTGTGCTGCCTTCAGCCATTGGTTTTGATCCGATCATCAGGCTACAGTCTGGCGGGTTGAAGGCAGGAGAAGCTTTAATGAGCGGAAACCATGTATACAAGAATGAAAAAATACTGGAATTGGTATGAGTTCCGAAAACAATATTATTGCTATTGGTCGATCCCGTTATTTATTCGAAGGAATTAAATACTTGGCGTCTCGAGGATTTTCCTTTAAAGCCATAGTAACAGAAGAAGCATATGAAGAATATGATATCAAACACAATGACTTCGAGATACTCGCAGAACAAACGGGATCACGTTTTTTTAAAGTTAAATCGCTCAACAATGAGGAACTCATCCAAATTGTAAAAAAATTCAATATCCGCGCAGCGATTAGCGTAAACTGGAAGTACACGATCCCGAAAAGTTTTCTTGATCTTTTTGAATGCGGGATCCTCAATTTCCACCTGGGAAATCTTCCGGATTATAAGGGAAATGCGACAGTCAACTGGTCTATCATAAATGGTGAAGAAAAAATTTATGGTAATGTTCATAAAATGGACCCTGTCCTGGACGCAGGTGATGTGATCTCCAGGAAATCCATTTCCATTACCCGTCAAACATATATTGGTGATATTTTGAAACAGGCCGCTCTGGACGTGCCAGTATTATATGAAGAAGCTTTGCACAAAGTATTCAAAAAACCGGACGCCTATGTAGTTAAAGGATCTCTGCATGGCCTACGTTGTTATCCCCGTTTACCAGAAGACAGTCAGATCAACTGGTTTGATACTGCAACAAAAATTGACAGGCTTGTCCGGGCTTCATCAGAACCCTATTCGGGTGCCTATAGTTATTTGAACGGAGAGAAAATAATCGTCTGGAGGGTTACGGTTCCCGAGGTTTCTGATGAGTTTCTGGCTGTTCCGGGACATATAGTTGCCATATTAAAAGACTCGAAATCTATTCTTGTAGCTTGTGGAAATGGTTTGCTCGAAATCCAGGAGATTGAATATGGCGGTAAAAGGATAGCTCCTACAGATTTTATAAAAAGTATTCGTTTAAGATTCAAACAGGATAAAAATGGATGAGCAAAGCAACCGCTACATTTCGGTAATCATTCCCATCTATAATGAATATGAGGGAATACCTTTTCTCGTAGAAAATTTGAATGATTTCTTTGGCGGGAACCCAAAACTGCTGCCCGAAGTCATTTTTGTGAACGATGGTTCGAAAGATGGCTCAGCAGAAAGACTGCAGGAGATGAAACATGAAACATATAAAGCCAAAATAATCAGTTTGTCCCGGAATTTTGGCTCTCATGCGGCACTAAGAGCAGGTATCTCTGTTGCCAGTGGTGAATTGATTTGTTTTAATTATGCAGACCTCCAGGATCCCCTCGAACTGATTTTGCAAATGGAGGAAAAAATCAGGGAAGGCAATGAAATCATTTGGGCACATAGGGAAAGCACAAAAGTTTCATTCGGAGAAAAAACGTTTTCTTCCATGTATGCATACCTGATGAAAAAGTATGCCTTTAAAAATTTCCCTGAAAAAGGTTTCGATATTGTTATGTTTAATAATAAAGTTGCCGCACAGGTCCGGAGCAATGTAGAAGCGAATTCTTCAATTTTCCTGCAGATATTGGGAATGGGTTTCTCCCAGGCTTCTGTAACCTACAAAAAACGTGAAAGAAAAACGGGAGTGAGTAAGTGGACTATGTCAAAAAAAATAAAATTATTCATTGATTCCTTTGTGGCTTTCTCATATGCTCCCATCCGAATGGTCACTATCATCGGAATTTCAATGTTCATTGTTGGTTTTTTGTGGACCGCTTATATCATCATCCGGAAACTGATCTACCATGACCTTGCCAGTGGATGGCCGGCACTGGTATCCATCCTGATGATTGGTTTCGGCATTACGAATATTTCGCTCGGTATTATTGCAGAATATCTTTGGCGTACTTTGGATGCCAGCCGCAAAAGGCCGGTTTTTATTATAGATAAAATTGTAGAATTATAAAAGCGCAGTCTATGAAGAACAAAGTACAGGACAGCATCATTTTAGTTACGGGAGGTGCGGGATTTATAGGATCCTATGTTGTGGAAGAACTTCTTCTTTTACAGCCAAAGAAGATTATTATCATTGATAACCTGATCCGGGGTAGTCACCCGAATATGAAAAATTTCAGCAACCATCCCCTTGTTGAATTCCATGAAAGTGATATCAGGGATCTTGTCCAACTGGAGAAATGCATAAACGGAACAGATTATGTATTCCATATGGCCGCTCTGAGGATAAATTCATGTGCCGCCAACCCACGGGAAGGGTTTGAAGTGATGCTGAAAGCGACTTTTGAACTGGCTTTATTATGTGTGAAGCATAAGGTAAAAAAAGTAATATATAGTTCCAGCGCCTCGGTTTACGGGCTAGCGCAACATTTCCCGACTCCTGAGACGGATAATCCTTATAATAACCAGACTTTTTACGGCGCTGCCAAAATGTGGGGCGAGCAACTCTTCCGCAGTTTAAAGTTCATGTACGGACTGGATTATGTTGCCCTGCGTTATTTCAATGCATATGGTCCCCGTATGGATACTGATGGCAAGTATACCGAAGTCATGATTAAATGGCTGGATTGTATTCGGGACCGGCGAAACCCGCTCATATATGGCGACGGTTCAACAACTATGGATTTTGTTTATGTAAAAGATATCGCCAAATCAAATATTGCTGCCCTGCAGTCTGATGTAACCGATGAGGCATTCAATATCGGAAATTGCGAAGAGACCAGCCTCAAAGAATTGCTGGATGTACTCCTGAAAGTTAATCAATCAACGCTTAAGCCGGAATTCAGGGAGGAAAATTCGATTAACCCTGTCAGCCGGAGACTTGCCGACGTGGGTAAAGCAAAAAAAATGCTCCAGTTTACACCAACCATAACACTCGAGCAAGGCATGAAGGAATTGAGTGCGTGGTATTTTGAAAAAATAAAACTTCCTGTAAACCAATGATACCGATTGCCAAACCTTATCTGACTAAAAAAGAAGCCAAAGCAGCTTATGATACCATCCTTTCCGGATGGATAACCCAGGGACCGCGTGTGGCTGAATTCGAAGAAAAATTTGCAGCCTATATCGGTACACGATATGCTGTAGCTGTTTCCAATTGTACCACTGCCCTTCACCTGGCCATGATTGTTTCAGGCATCGGTCAGGGTGACGAAGTCATTTGTCCGTCCATGAGTTATATCGCAACGGCAAATGCCATTAAGTATGTGGGTGCCAAACCCGTTTTTGCGGAAATAAATCCGGCCAACTACAACCTGGATATCCAGGATACCGAAAGAAAAATAACGACAAGGACCAAAGCCATTCTATTGGTACACCAGATTGGAATGCCTGCAGATATTGATGCTTTTAAGGAACTTGCTGCAAAACACAGCCTGAAACTAATAGAAGATGCCGCCTGTGCTGCGGGTTCTTCATACAAAGGAAAAAAGATCGGGAGTCATTCAGAATTGGTCTGTTTTTCCTTTCATCCTAGAAAAGTAATATCTACCGGAGACGGTGGGATGATCACCACCAATAACGAAGCTTATTACAATCGTCTAAAATTACTTCGTCAGCACGGCATGTCTGTAAACGACCGTGCACGGCATGAATCTTCCAAAGTAATTTTTGAAGATCATCTTGAAATCGGGTACAACTACAGATTGACTGATATTCAGGCGTCTGTCGGCATCCTGCAGCTGGAAAAGCTGGACTGGATTATCAAAAAAAGACGCAAGATCGCAGCCCGGTATCACAAAGCATTTAAGAATATCAGTTTCCTTCAATTACTCCTGGAAAAAAAGGGATATTTTAGCAATTACCAGTCTTATAGCGTTTATTTGAAAGATGACTGTCCGGTCAGTCGGAATGATATAATGCAAAGAATGCTGGATGCAGGTATTTCAACACGGCGTGGAATTATGACTACCCACAGGGAAACAGCTTATAAAGTCGAATGTGCGAACTTATCCCTCCCGGTTTCTGAAAAATCTTGTGACAGAAGTATAATACTTCCCCTTTATATACCCATGAAGGACGAAGACATCGAAAAAGTGATTGCTACTTTCTTATCCATTTTAAAGTAGGCTGAATCCCCAGATGAATAAGTCATCATTTATATTTTTTCGTACACTCCTGTGGTTATGGGATCTGCTCTCCCTGAACTTAATTCTGCTATTTGCCAGCATCGCTATTTTCCGCGCTGATGCTATCAATACAAGGGAATACCACCTGTTTTTTGCAATATGTAATCTCATTTGGATGACTTCCGTCTATGTGACACAACTATACATGAGTAAAAACTGGCTCGATTTTGAGTTGTTCTTTAAAAGAACCTTTAAGTGTTATATTTTAACCATCGCGGGTGTGCTTTTCTTTATATTTATTTATCACTATCAGTACTCAAGATTTTTTGTAATCTTTTGTTTTTCCGGATTCGCCACTGTTGTATTATTTAACAGGATTGTCTTCAATTTGCTGGTGATATCCCTGCGAAGCCAGTTTAAATTGGCCAAAAATGTGATTGTTCTCGGTTATAACGACGTATCCGTAAGACTCATTGACTATTTCCAGAAAGAAGCTAAAATTGTAAAACTTGCGGGATGTTTTGATGATAAAGGAAGTATTGTAAACACGCCGGAATTGCCAATATTTAATAATCTCAGGGAATGTATGCATTTTGTAAAAGAACATGACGTAACGGAAATTTATTCCACCCTGGTTCCGGAACAGTACCCTTACCTATTTGAACTTGCAAAAGAAGCCGAGAAACAATTTGTGTACTTTAAGTTCGTACCGGACTATCATATTTTTGTAAATCGCAACATTTATGTGGATTTCCTGAATGATATTCCGGTATTGTCTTTGCGGAAGGAACCCCTGGAAGACACGGGAAACAGAATTAAAAAAAGAGCCGTTGACATCATTTTAAGCACATTCGTAATTGTATTTATCCTTTCCTGGTTAGTGCCCTTAATGGCTCTGCTGATTAAACTGGATTCACGTGGACCCGTATTCTTCATTCAATTGAGATCGGGCAAAAATAATCAGCCATTCAGGTGCATTAAATTCAGGAGTCTCCGACTCAATAGCGAAGCAGATTCCAAGCAGGTAACCCGAGACGATAACCGGATCACAAAACTTGGACGCATCATGCGTAAAAGCAATATCGATGAACTACCCCAGTTCTTTAATATCTTCCTGGGTGATATGTCTGTTGTTGGTCCCAGACCACATATGCTCAAACACACAGAACAATTTGCCGAGTTATATAAGGAATATATGATCAGGCATTTTGTTAAACCTGGTCTGACGGGTTGGGCCCAGGTTAATGGTTACCGGGGTGAGATTAAGGAAAATGATTTACTTAGAAAAAGAGTTGAATTTGACACCTGGTATATGGAGAACTGGTCCTTATACCTGGATATACGAATCATTATGCTCACCATTGTGGTTACCATTAAAGGGGATAAAAATGCCTTCTAAACTGCATCTCCATCGGTCTATTGGTTCTGTATGGTCTTTGTCGCCGTAATGGACGTATTAGCTTTTAATTCAATCCTATTACGAATTACATACCAGGTGACTACGAACAAAATCAAATACTCTGCAAGCATCAACGTATTTATTATGTAGTTGCTGAAATGAGAATAGAGATAGAAATACTTCACATGGCTACTCATCAGGCCAAAAAACGGGATGGGTGTGTGGCCGCTTTTTACAGTGTGGTCCGGTAAACTCCAAAAAAACCTGAACGCGATCATCTGAAGAATACAAAGAACGTATAACCACCATTTCTGCGATGAATAATATATCCCCCTGATTGATTTCCCAATTACAATTAAAAGGACGGGAAACCCAGACATCATCAGGATACGCTCCGTATCCGTCCCCCCAATGTACCCGAATAATAAAGCAATGAATAACAAAATAAGCAGCTCCTGCTGTTCATTAAATAAAGACTTATATTGACTTGCATAGAAAGGTACCAGCAGAACCAGCGGACCCAATACAATAAAAATTCCCAATAGATACTCAGGCATCGTTTTGGTATACACACAGGTAAGCACATTTTCGACATATGAGTATACATTGAGTTGACTCACGACAATTTGTCTGTTGATAAACATATTGGATAGCAAAATAAAAATTACCGGTATAAAAAAAACCAAAGTCTGCCAAACAAAGTATTTTTCAAAAATTCTTTTAAAAAATCGTGTCAAATCAGAATGCATCGAGTTTTTGAACGACCACGTCAGTTCATTGAGCGGATTGTAAATAAAAAAAGGAAGAATACATAACACGGCATTGGATTCCCTAAATAAATTCCCAGTTGCAATAACGATTGAATAAGCAAGCACATAAACCAGAAAAACCCTGTTTTGTTTATGCATATATGATTTTCGGATCGCCTGAAGAATGAACATGGCTGTTATGAACCAGACCGCTCCCCAGGAATCTGAATTCAAAGGAACAAAAAAGGAATATCTGACCGGAGCATACCAGGCCATCATAAATAGAAAACACAGAAGGCCACAGATCCAGGACTCTTCCAAGAATTTTTTCAACCAAAAAAAAAGCATAAGGACTGTGATAAACATTCCCGTCAGATTAATAACAAGCGCAGCATCTAATATATCCGTCCCTGTAATTATCGAATATCGGGCGATTAAAAAAGGAGTTCCTAATCTCCTGATGAACGGCATTTCTCCCACAACCGGCTTCACGCCGTCCCGGATCTGTTCGGTTATACTGTAATAATAGATTCCATCCCAGCCTTTCCCCCCATTCAGCGTAATTCTTTGCTGGCTTTTGTAAATAAAGCAAATGATGAAAAAAATTATTGAAATGATTATAATCTCATAAATTTTTTTCATCGTAGTGAAGTGTTTTTAAAACTACTTAAAACCTTGTTATAAAAAAAATTAGGCTATCGGAGGATAGCCTAATTTTTTTATTTGAACCAGATATTATAACACGGTCATCTTCCGGACAATTGACTGTCCCAGTGCATTCATTTTATAATAATAAATACCTGAGCTCAATGTATTCCTGTTTACCTGAATGCTGTAGGTGCCGGGCGTTTTGAACTCATCCATCAGCTGTTGAATTGGCCGGCCCATCTGGTCATACAATGTGAGTTCCACTCTGCCAGCCTTGGGTATGACCATATCAATTGTAGTAGTGGATTGAAGTGGATTTGGCCGGTTTTGTTTCAATTCCAGTACATCGCTGCCACCAAATGTTACCTGAACAATTTTAGATAAAACCGAATGGCCGTTCAGATCAATCTGTCTCAGCCTATAGTAATAGGTACCGGCTGATAAATTCATATCCAAATATTTATAGTTGGTTCTTATTTCACTGTTACCAGCCCCCGCCACAAATCCGATCACCTGCCATGGAGAATTGTCTGTGCTGCGTTGTATTTCGAAACCCTTGTTATTTTCTTCCATTGTGGTAGTCCAGTTCAGCAAAGCATCATCTCCCTGTTTACTTACCGTGAAATCAATTAAAGTAACCGGCAGAGCGGTACTTGAATAAATAGCAACATAACTGGCTGTTTGTGCTGCAAAAAATCCATAAGCAACTCCCTTGATTGTTTGCGTAGTGAAAGGAATGGAAGTGCCGTTTTCTTTTACGTCCAATAATGAACCGTCAGCAGAATTTAACGGAACCATGGCTTGCAAATTGTGAGCGGATGTGGTGACCGTAAAACTCAGCTGGCTGTTCAACCAGGTCATCAGTCCGAACACTGTACCGTTTCGGTTGTCTATCCACGTGAGCATTTGCTTGGCCGAGACTACAGGGATCTGCTTTGACTGGGCCGCCGCAATAATCGCGTCTGAACCGGGATGGATGGCTATATCAGTATGCATATTCATAGAGAATACGCCATAGTAACCATTTGCTCCGGTGGCATTGTCCAAAAGTGTAGCTATGTTCAAAGGAATATCCTGGCCTGATTCATCTGTGATGACGGTAGGAGACTGGTAACAATCTATGATGGTACCATCAAGGTCTGCATAGCGCATCGGCATGCCCGAACCTGTAAACATACCAGGTCTGTTCTGAATCCAGGAACCTGGCCAGTAGTAGTAATTCACGTCGAAGCGGATGCCCTTAGAATTTTCAAGTTTTGGCTGAGTCGACCAGTCGCTCCAGGGCAGACAATGGGTCCTGTTGGACACAGGCGGCGTCATACTGGGTAGTTGTGTTTCCAGCATACCCAATTGTAAAGTGAAATCCGTATTCAGAGAAGTCGGAGTGAAATTCAAACAGCCGGTATTCGGATGCAGGGCAATTTCAAATCCCAGATTTTGATAGTACACTACCGAATCGTTCGGTATGGGTGTATTGTTGTATACGTAAGATGTGCCTCTTACAGCCTTCCAGTCTGCAATATCCTGGGTTGAATTCGGACCCAGGCCGATATATTCATTAAACCTGAGCTCAGTACCTGTTGATCCCGGATAGGTTCCAAAATTATGGTCATCACCGGTCATCACTACCGCAGCCTTGAAGCCATTGGGCAGGAACCACAAATGTGGTAAAGGTTTTTTATGGAGATTGTTGAGCAGCACAATGTTCGTGAGCAAATGCTGTTGCTCATCGGCTTGCGGAATTTGTATTTTATTAAAATCAACCCAGTCAGGGAAAAACAAGTCATCGGAACGAATGGGGCCTGACTGACCATCCCTCTTTGTACCGGCCCATGCCGGGTTTCCCTGTCTGGTATAAATAACCGACTTGGCCAGGTCGTAGGCAAATGCTATCGTTTTACCACCATTCGTACCTACAATATTGCTGGTAATGGCCGGATTGGTTGTTGCTGTATTTGCAGAAGAATAAATGGTCGCGAGAGAAGTTGCACCAGACAGATTGTACAAATCTGCCATGCCATGATATTGTATTGTCTGATTAACGATTCCAGCTCCCGGTGTACCGGCAGTTGTATTCACCAGTAAATATTTATCAGACAAGGTTCCTCCAGTTGGTGTAACGCCCATAAGAGTCATCAGGCCGGCATTTGTTACGTCTGGACGAAGAGCAATGAGGGTTCCGCCTGCGTTAACCCAGTTCGTCAATAAGGTCAGTATAGCAGGTGTGATCGCGGCAGATTTTGCCTGACCGAGAATCACTACATCAAAGCTATCCAGAACTGCTGCAGTCAATTCAGTCACATCCTTCGCTTCAAACTCGTTATATCCCTGCGCCCGCAGAATCTCCACAGGATAACGACTGAATGGATTTAAGGAACTGCTGAGAATAAGTACCGGCCCACCGGTACCTTCATCAGGCGGCGGAGCGGGAGGTCCTACCGTTTTAAACGTCCATACATAGTCGGCAGGCAACGCTTTGCCAAGTGTATCTTTAATACGTGGATCCGTCGCGCCTCCTTTGAGGGTTACCGTGTAGGTCGTGGAATAATCCAGAGATTCGTTAGGTATCAGTGTAGCAGTTCTTGTCTTTTTTGAAAAATTTAAAACCCCGGGTAATACATTATTGGAAGGATCCGTCAGTATAAACGTGGAAGGTGTTATCGTTGTCGAGTCAATAATTTTGCTGAAAGTTGCTGTTATGAAAGTATTGATATTGATATCGGTGCCACCACTGACAGGATACGTACTCACGATCTGCGGAGCTGTGGTATCCGGTCCGGACTTCGGCGTGTATTTCACGTCAACCCAATAGTTGGGACTGTGATAACTCTGATTCGGGAAAATGCTCGGTGACCCGTAGTTATAGACCCCGTTAACACCGTCTCCTTCCGGATCATTATTGGCAAGTGCAGTCAATGGTCCATTAACAATAGAATCTGCTAATCCAAAAGCGGTAGCGGAGTAGAAGTGAGAGGGGCTGAAATAAGATGCAACATAAACAGTATTTGCGCTGATTTCAATCGGATTTATAAAAGGAACCTCTCTCCATCCGGTATCCAAAGGATTACCCGTTAATGTTGCAGATCCCAGTGAATCACCAGCGGCTGACCAAAGAATTACTTTGTTATGAGCAGTATCACCAACTGATTTGTAAAACCGTATCGCAGAAATAAAACCGTCAAAGCCGGCTTTAAATTTGACGCCCAGGGTCAGGGGCAATCCGTCATTTAAACTTTTTTCAGCAGGTGCGGGTCCCTGCGGTGGCCCTTTAATAATTGTACATGGACAATTAGTTGGAGGTCTTGGGGCAGTTATGGTCACATTTACTGTATTAGCAGATCCCTCACTTCCGCCAGGAGCTTCCAGGTTACCGGAATCATCCACAGCACGCGATTTTATAGTGATACTACCCTGGCTGGATGGTGTCCAGGTAAAAGTCCAGTTGGTCGTGCCTTGAGCCGGCTGCCAGGTAATACCGCCATCTACTGAAATTTCAACGCCACCCACTACTCCACCCACATCGCTGGCTGTGCCGGTTATAGTAATTACGCTGTCCTCTGGAAAAATAGCGCCGTTGACGGGAAAAGTAATAATAGAAACGGGCGGCGTTACATCTGTCGAAGCAGGGCCGCCTGGAACCAGGGGCGATTGCAGTGTGCCAGGCTGAATGCCCATGTCTGAAAATAAATTAATAGTTGCCTGTTGCATGGACCGATCAGTAGCAGAACCCGCCCGGTCATGGTTTGCATCAAGCCCCCAGGAAAACTGAATTGTTCCGGCACCGAATACCCATCCGCCCCCCGCAGTTTTATATAGGGACATTTTATGCGTCTTCCCATTTACTACTGTGCTGGACATGGTCATACGTCCAGGAGGATAGCTGGTACCAAATTCTGATTGTTCCCAATCCCACTCAAATCCTAAGGTGCCTGCTGTTAGCGTGGCAGTTTGACCGGTACCCAAACCAGCAACTGGGGTATTGCGCCAAAATCTTAAATTTTTGTATGTATCGGGAACCTGGATCGTTCCGGCGGCCCCTGACCAACTGATATTCCCACTCAAGCCATTTTCAGGTTTGCAAGCATTACCTCCCGGGAAAGTACAACCGCTTCTCCACAAGCCTGTCCATTCTGGTGAAGGATCACATTTTCCACCGCAGCCCAGTTCCGCAGGCGTCGCTCCCAATCCGTCCTTATAACATACCATGGTTCGCCATGGCGTATTTGTTCCATCCACACTGTTCTCCCATCTTGTTTTCCAATAAATTTCGTTCCCACTGAAAAACGCCAGGTTTAATCCCGCTGCTTTAACTGCTTCCACGCTATTCCGTTCTTCTTTAGACCAGTACTCATCGTGACCAACGGAAAGAAAAGCTTTGTGATTCAGCAACAGTGCACCATTGCGGGATGCATCTACATCAGTAGTATAACTCATATCAAAACCATTCGCTTCCAGAAAGCGGATCATGGGATATTCATCTAACATAAACCAGTCTTCCGGAGAATTACCTCCACCGCCACCGTTCCTCGTAAGAACCGGACGGTTATAACTTATTTTGGATGCATGCGCGTTGGGAATTCCGGGCCCTTCATACAAACTGGTTCCTCCATATATGTTATATGCCTGCCAGGTTGCGTCAGATGTTTTGAAGCAGAGGTCCGAATTACTGGCATCGTCCCGCACTACAAATGCAATATGACTGGAACCGCCGCCGCCGCCAACAGAACGGGTCAACTTGGCGACGTACAGACCGGAAACAGCCGTCGAAGGAACAGTCCAACTAGTGGTAACCGCCCAGTTACCACAGTCCGTAAGACCCGTAGTATTGTCGAATGAGCAGGCATTTTGCGCGATACCCGTAATGGTTCCGAGGTTAGCGATCAACCGGGCGCCATTTCCCTGATAAAAACCAATTCGGTAAATGGTCAAATTGAAGTCCTTATTGGTCCCCGTATTCACATCAATTTTAAAATCTATGGTACCTCCAATATTCACACTGATGTCCGAAGCAAAGCCCTGTATTGAAAGGTCGCCGAATGTTCCGTCAAAATTGTTAGGAATATCCCAGGTAGACTGCGGCACGCCGGCATTCTGATTCTCGAGTACAATTTTATTTTGGGAAAAAGAATAACTAACGGCAAACGTTAATAAAAGAATTAAAAGGACAGGTTTTCTGATTCCAATGGAATGGGTATTCAGGGGCTTAGGCATAATACGGATAAATTACAATAATGTAAAAAAGTTAATTAAAAGATGTCAACGCGGATTTTGGGAAAGGATCTGGATTGGAAACGAAAGGATCTGGAAAATTAAATAGGCAAGATTCGGATTTTATCTGCTGATGTATTTATGCCTTATACATTCATTCCGGAAGATTGGATGCCACAAAATAAAAACAATTTTCGGTAAAGTTAAATAATCGGACCGGTAATTGGACCAGTTCTCCAGGGGGACTAAATTATTGTAATTATCTGTAAGTCAATTACTTATCATATAAACGTGTGGATAAAATAATCCAAACAACCATAATTTATTTCTTATTAGAAACTGATGGACAGGTTTTTTTCTAAAATCTGCATTACGGACCCTTCTCTATTTTTCCCAAATAATACTCGTTATCTATACTTTCATCATTGAATAATCAATTTTTTAACTGCAGAAAAATTACCCGCACGCATCCTGTAGAAATAGATTCCTTTGGCAAGCAGAGCCGTATTTAAATTATACATGTAGTTGCCGGGTTCTTTTACCTGATTAACCATAATCACTACCGGTCTTCCCTGTACATCATATAACACCAGTTCTACGGGTCCGCTTCGGGCTATACTGTAATTAATACGTGTATTTTGATAGAACGGATTCGGGTAGTTCTGCCCCAGATAGTCAGATGGAACTAATGACACAGAATCTGCTGTCGGAACCAGGTATATGTTATGTACACCCTGGTTACCCGGAGCTGTCTGGCTATAGGTCGCTACATAATTTCCGTTCAGAGCATCAAATAATATATATACGATTCCCTTAATGGAATCCGTGGTTGTATTAGCCGGAACACCATTTTGTGTAAGGCTGATAAACGTTCCAGTTGCGATACTTCTCGGCAGCATGCCTTTCAGATTCTGAGCCTTTATGTCCTGGTTAACCGTAAAATTCAGCTGGCTATTATTCCAGGTAAAATTGCTGAAGCTGGAATTATTCCTGCCATCTATCCAAACAAGCATTTGTTTAGCTGAAACGACAGGTATTTGCAATGACTGCGCCGACTGGATGATCGCGTCCGAACCCGCAGATACACTGTTATCCGTATGCATATTTGCACAGAATACTCCATAATATCCTTCCGGTCCGGTGGCTTTATTCAACAACGCAGTTACAGTAGCTGGATATACCTGACCTGATTCATCTGTCATTTGGGTTGGAACCTGATAGGAATCAATCAGGCTGCCGTCAGTATCTGCAAATCGCATGGGGAAGCCCGAGCCGGTAAACATACCCGGATTGTTGTTCACCCAGACATCCGGCCAGTAATAATAACTCACATTGAGGCGTATACCACGTTGTAATTCTGTTTTTGGCAATGAGGCCCAGTCGCTCCACGCCAGACAATGTATCCGATGGCTCATCTGGCTGTAAGCAACCGGGAACTGTGCGATATAATTACCCGCCTGATCGACAAAGTATTGCTGAAGGGTGGCTGGGGTCCAGATTCCACAATCTGGATTCAGGTGAACTCCAAATTCGAAGCCCTGATTCTGAAAAAATGCAACCTGAGCATTCGAAATGGGTGTATTGGAATACATATATGACGTTCCCCGAATCGCGTCCCAGTTTGCAATAGCACTTGCAGTATTAGAACTGCTTAACGTCAGATATTGGTTAAATCTTCCGATAGTGCCTCCCAGTGCGTGATCGTCACCCGTCATCACAATCGCTGCTCTTTTCATTTTCGGCAGAAACCAAAACCGCGGCAATGGCTTATGGTCATAACTACCCGCCATGATGATATTTGTCAGTAGTCTCTGCTGTTCATCCGCCTGTGGTATCGCAACCTTATTTAAATCAACCCAGTCTGGTTCCGGATCAAATGAAGCATTTCCAAAGAATAAATCGTCCGAACGAATGGGTGGGGTGTTACCATCTCTTTTTTGTCCAACCCATGCAGGATTACCCTGACGGGTATAAACAATTGATCTGGCCAGGTCATAAGTAAATGCAATGGCTTGTCCTCCCAACACACCTACATCCCTGCTCGTTACTGCCGGATATGCGGTTACAGTAGACGCATCGGAATACAATTTGGCTAAAATATTGGTTCCGGCATTTACCGTATATAAATCTGCGGGACCATGGAACTGTATGGTCTGGTTTACTATACCCAGGCCCGGACCTGAAGTTGTAACGACCTGCAGGTATTTGTCTGACATTGTTCCTCCAGCAGGTGAAATACCCAGCAGACCTGCCAATTGTGGATCCGGATGGAAGGTGATCATTGTTCCGCCTGCATTCACCCAGTTCGACAACAAATTAACTTGTGCAGCAGTTAAGATAATATCTCCGACAATAACGACATCGTACTTATTTAATTCTGTTGCAGTAACTGCGGATACATCGAGTGCATTAAATAAATTCCATCCTTCCGCCCGCAAAATTTCTACGGGATAACGACTAAATGGATTTGCCGAAGAACTGATTAGTAATATCGGTCCACCCGGGCCATTGAGGGGGTTCGACGCGATTGTGGCTGGAGCAGTAGTGAAACTCCATACACTGTCATTGGTCATGGCATTGCCTGTCGCATCCTTTACTTTATTAGCACCTGTTCCGCCTTTTACAGTCACTATATAATTAGTACCAGCTGTAAGTTGTATTGTTGGCGTAAGTGTGATGCTGCTATCCGCTGAATTGTAAACAGCAGCAGCTGGAATAGCAGTTGAGCCGTTCTGCAGGAAAACAGTATTATTTGTTACTGAATTCGGATCCAGTACTCTGTTGAAGTACATAAATATTTTCGAATTGACAGCCACGGCATTTGCGCCGGCCGCCGGACTGGTCACCAACATGGAGAAATTTGTATTCACGGGTGAAGTTCCTGCAGTATTAAATACCACATCAACCCAGTAGTTTCCTTTTTGATAAGAATTAACTGGGAATGCAGGAGCAGTTGTGTAGATATACAAACCGTTGGATCCGTCGGAACCATCTGCCAGTGCAGTTATCGGGCCATTGGTTAATGAATTTGCAAAATAACTGTTGGTGCTTACGTAATTTCCTGCACTACTGAAATACGAAGCAATATATGTTGTGTTGGCATTGATGGCCACCGGCGTATTGAATGATACCTGTTGCCATCCGGTGCTGGATTCACCGGTAAATACAGCCTGTGCCAAACGGGTACCCGTAGACGAATATAATTCACCCGTATGGGTTCCTGAATTACCGGCTGTTTTATAAAATCTTATTCCGGTAATGTAACCGGGAACTGTGGTACGGAACTTTACGCCAACTTCCAAAGGACTGGCATCGTTGCCTGTGGTTGTTACCGGCGTCTGAGTTGTAAAAATTGTGTAGGATATAGTGTTTATCACATTCACTGTCACCTGGGCGGTACTCACTCCATTATTCACTGAAACCTGAAATACATAAGTACCCAGAATCAGATTATTCACGGTGGTGGAGACTGCAGATGGTGTTGTTATGATTGCAATGTTAGGTCCTGAAATCTGCGTCCAGGCATAACTGTTAATAATGCCGGTAGAACCACTGGCATTCAAAGTAGCTGAGGAGGCAGGCAAACTAATGGTCTGAGGGATTCCTGCATTAGCGACGGGCGGCGGGGCAGCGTTGACCGTTACCGTTACCTGGGAAATGCTCACTCCACTGTTGACAGATAGTTGAAAAACATAAACGCCCAGTATCAGTCCGGTAACAGATGTTGAAACAGTTCCGGGCGTTGCAATCGTTGCAATATTCGGTCCTGAAATCTGCGTCCATGCATAGCTGTTAATAATGCCGGTTGAGCCACTACCATTCAAAGTAGTTGAAGTGACGGGCAGGGAGATGCTCTGATTGGCTCCTGCATTTGCAGTTGGTGGCGGGGCCGGGTTGACTGTTATGTTTACCAGGGAATTGCTGGCGCCTCCGTTGACGGCTAATTGAAAGACGTATGCCCCCTGGATCAGTCCGGTAACAGTTGTTGAAACCGTTCCTGGTGTTGTAATCGTTGCTATATTTGGACCTGACAACTGCGTCCATGCGTAACTGGTAATAGATCCGGTTGAAGCATTCCCATTGAGTGTTACTGTTGATGTAGGCAGGGTTATCGTCTGATTCGACCCGGCATTGGCTACGGGAGGAGGTGGGGTGGATGAAAATACAGCATCTACCCAATAATTGCTCTTTTGATATGTATTCGATGGGAATGCGGGTGAAGCTGAATAAACATAAATTCCATTACTTCCATCCGTTCCATCGGCGAGTGCTGTGATCGGACCGTTCGTTACTGCTGCTGTGAAATAATTTGTTGAACTTGTATAATTTCCCGCACTGCTGTGATAAGCAGCAATATAAGTTGTGCCGGCAGTAACTGCTACGGGTGTACTGAATAACACTTGTTGCCAGCCAGTTGCTGTTTCACCCGTAAAGACGGCCTGGGCCAGACGTGTTCCTGCAACAGAATACAGTTCACCAGTATGCGTTCCGGTATTTCCTGAATTTTTATAAAACCTGACTCCATTAATAAATCCTGCGACATTGGTTCTGAATTTAACACCCAACTCAAGCGCAGATCCGTCTGTACCTGATGTCGTGGGTGGCGTTTGGGTTGTGAAAATAGTTGTGGTTGTTACAGCCGGGGTTACGTTGACGGTTACCTGAGATACACTGACTCCGCTATTCACTGAAAGTTGGAAAACATAGGTTCCCTGAATTAATCCGGTTACGGTCGTCGTTACAGCAGCAGGCGTAGTGATGGTAGGACTATTCGGTCCTGATATTCTTGTCCAGGCATAACTGGTGATATTTCCTACAGAACCACTTCCGTTTAAGGTCGTGGAGGAAGCGGGTAATACAATCGTCTGATTGGTTCCGGCATTTGCCGTCGGCGGAGGAATCGGATTCACTACAATGGTATCCTTTGCAGTGCTGATACCGCCATTTATCGATAACAGAAAAATAAATGTGCCCTGTGATAATCCGGAGACGGTAGTAGATGCAGCGTTGGGTGTTGTGATCACAGCCCCTCCAGGCCCGGAAAATAACGTCCATGCATAACTGCTTATCGCACCGGTTGATCCTGTACCATCCAGCGTGACAGTAGATACAGGCAAAGTGATCGTCTGACTGGGTCCTGCTTTTGCCACAGGTGGTGGCACCGGATTTACCGTGATCGTAACCTGCGAAGTACTCACTCCACCATTAACAGATAATGCAAATACATAAGTTCCCTGGATCAATCCAACCACAGTCGTTGAAACTGCAGAAGGTGTTGTGATAGAAGGGACATTGGGTCCTGAAACCATCGTCCATAAATAACTGGTAATCGGTCCGGATGAACCGCTGCCATTTAATGTAACGGTTGATGTGGGTAAAGTAATGGTTTGATTGGTCCCTGCATTTGCCGTCGGGCTACTGCTGCCAAGCACCAGGTCAACCCAGTAGTTTCCTTTTTGATAGGAGTTGTTGGGATAGGCCGGCGTGGCAGAATAAATATAAACTCCATTGTTTCCAACTGTTCCGTCTGCGAGTCCGGTTAAAGGACCATTTACTACAGGTACTGTGAAATAATTTCCAGTAACATTGTAAAAACCTGCACTACTAAAATAAGCGGCTACATAAGTTTGACCGGCTGTCACCGAAACAGGCGAACTGAAGTTTACCTGCTGCCATCCGGAAGCTGTTTCTCCGGAAAATGTTGCCTGCGCGAGTAAGGTACCGGATGTGTTGTACAACAATCCCTGGTGTGTGCCGGTATTTCCACTTGCTTTATAAAATCGAATCCCAGTAACGACCGCATTAGCGACTGACTGCCATTTCATTCCCAAAACAATGCCTGTGGTATTGTCCCGTCCGGCGGTAACCGTAGGTACTGTTGTGCCAAAAACAGTGCATGGACAATTTGCCGTCTGACTAAAATTAAGTGTTAGTGTAATGGTTGGTGAAGACGCAGCTGAAGTAAAATTACCAGAATCATCGATTCCCCTTGCTTTAACGGTATAAACTCCGCTTGCCGGCGGCGTCCAGATATAGGTCCAGCTTGTTGTACCTGTGGCGGCTACCCAGGTAACTCCCCCATCAAATGAAAGTTCAACCCCCGCAACTGTACTTGCATCAGATGCGGTACCTGTAAAAGTAACCGGTGCACCTGAATTGATTGTTGTACCATTTGCCGGAGCGGAAATCGTTGTAACGGGCGCTGTAACATCGGTGGAAGCAGAAGCCGCAACTAAACCGGTTATCAGGGTAGCCGGCTGAACACCCATGTCCGCCAGCACATTTACAGTAGCCTGTTGCATTCTTGGATCAGCAGCTGCATTGCCACGGTCGTGATTCGCATCAAGCCCCCAGGCCCACTGTACGGTTCCTGCTCCGAAAACCAACGCACCCGCGGCAGACTTGTAGAGTGATAAATTATGAGTCCGGCCATCGAGGGAAGTATTGGACATCGTAAAACGACCCGGCGCGTAGCTTGTCGGAAACTGATACCAGTCCCACTCATATCCTAAAGTTCCTGCAGTAAGTGTTGCTGTTTGTCCGCTTCCCAGCGATGCGATGCTGGTATTTCGCCAAAATCTGAGTTTTTTATAAGTGTCAGGTACAGTTATCGCACCGGTTGTACCATCCCAGCTGATCTCACCACTCAATCCATTTTCAGGTTTACAGGCGTTTCCGCTTGGAAAACTGCAGCCATCCCGCCATAATCCGGTCCATTCTGTATTGGGATCACATTTCCCTCCACAGGGATTTTCTGCCGGGGTAGCCACGCTTCCTTCCTTGTAACAAACCATCGTGCGAAAAGCTGTATTGGTTCCATCAACACTATTCTCCCACCGGGTTTTCCAATAGGATTCATTACCACTGAAAAAAGCCAGGCCTTTTCCGGCTGTTCTTGCGGCTTCAACACTGTTGCGTTCTTCTTTTGACCAGTATTCATCATGACCCACGGAGAGAAAAACTTTATGATTCAGCAACAAACTGCCGTTAGAGGAAACGTCCACATCCGTTGTATAACTGATATCATATCCGTTTGCTTCCAAAAAACGGATCATTGGATATTCAGAATTCATAAACCAGTCTTCTGAAGACCCGCCACCACCGCCACCGTTCCTTGTCAAAAAAGGACGATTATAACTTACTTTAATACCATGATTATTCGGCATGCCCGCTCCGACATACAAACTATATCCGCCATAGGCATTGTAAGCCTGCCAGGTTGCATCTGAAGTTTTAAAACTCAGCGCAGAAGTACTGGCATCATCACGAACAATAAAAACAATATGACTGGACCCGCCACCGCCGGCCGCTGATCGGGTCAGTTTGGCGACATACACACCGGAAACGGCATTAGCCGGTACCGCCCAACTGGCGGTTGTCGTCCAATTACCGCAGTCCGTCAACCCTGTTGCATTGTCAAATAAACAAGCCGCCTGGGCGACTCCGGTAAATGCGGTACCCAGGTCCGCCATCAGTCTTGCGCCATTTCCCTGGTAATACCCGATCCTGTAAATTTTTATACCAAATGTTTTATCGGTTCCTGTTGTAACAGAAATTTTGAATTGAACGGTTGCCCCTTTGTTGACGCTGATATTTGTTGCAAATCCTAAAATGGAGTTGTCGCCAAAAGTTCCGTCCAGGTTGTTGGTAATATCCCAGGTTGCGGCAGGTACGCCAGCATTTTGATTTTCAGTAACTATGGCATTCTGTGCAAGAGCGGGATGAAATGTACATAGTATCGGGAGGAATAAAGAGATAAATCTCTTAATTCCTACGGAATAGGAGTTAGAAGTCAGGGGCATAAAAGGGGTATAAGGTTTAGTTTATTCCACACACCGGGGAATTCATCGGAGTATCTTCAACAGAATTGGATAGAATGGAGGGAGGATATGGAAAATAAAATGGGAAGGAAATGGATTCCAAAACAATAAATCGGGGGACTAATAGGAATGGGTAACTCTACGGTATTACCCATTAATTGATTTTACAAATTAAATACTATTTTTCTTTCCCCTTCAAAAAATATCAGAATTTTTAAATAAATATTTATACACAGCTAAAGGATTTCTTCAAATTAAACAAATTCCCGCCTTATTTCCTCCCGGAGTTCACTTATCGATTTTTCTGAGGCGGAGAAAGGTAAGTATGTAGTAAAGTTGCTCGGGACCCAGGTTGGCTGCCACCGAATGGTTTTTTGGATCTCCCTTGATATACATAGCGTTATAGTTATCAATTTGGGTTTTAGTAAAATTAGGCACGCTATCCTTCCCTTTTTTATAAATCCCATGACAACCTGCACAGTCCACTTTATACAGGATTTTCCCTTTTTCAAACCAGGCTATCGCATTTTCACGGGCCTGTTCTGTATAATGCGGCGGAATATCATACTCCACTTTTTTGCTGGATCCGCATTCCATAAAAAGCCAGCAGATAGTTAGTCCTACAACGATACATACAAACCTCATTGAATTATTTTTCATTTTCAGCATGATACGAATGATATGATGCGGTTAAAATGCTTCTCCAAAATTAACGTAGAAGCCCTTGATGCCATTGGGTCCAAATCCAAAATCAAAACGCAGGTTGGTTTTATGTTTTGAATCGACCATGATGCGCAGGCCCGGACCATAAGAAAGATGAAACTGATCCATTGCAACCTGGTTGTATGAGTTTTGAACCTGGCCAATACCAAACCATCCCACAATACCGAAAATATTCCAAATATGCTGCCGCAGTTCAACCTGGGCATCCACCAGCACATTGTCCCTTAATCCACCTTCGTAATATCCGCGCATTTGGCTGTCACCACCCATTTGTGGAAGTTCGTAAAATGGTACCACGCCATTGGTATAACTGGTGGTTGCCTGACCGGCAATGATCGTTCCAGGACGGACAGAATAATATTTCCGGGCGTCCAATGCAAATTTGGAAAATGGATAGGGTCCCCAGCCACCGGGATAAAATACTGCTGTGCCCAGGATATATGCCCCCTTGGTCGAATTATACCTGTTATCACGACTGTCAAAAGCTGCTGCCACTCCAAGGCCGACACTGGTTCCTCCTTTAAGCCCGGTTACGCTATCCGTCACCAGGAAACTATTGCTGTCAGTTTGAATACTAAAGTAATCTGACACATCAAATGGAATGCCGACATAAAAATCACCCTTCACTTTCCTCAATGCTGTGCCGGCGAAAACAAATCGTTCTACTATATCCTGTTCGGGATCATCGGTAATGGTGTTCCCGATATCCCATATATATTCCGGTTCCTTTCTATAATTCACATAACTGATCATCACATAACGATCTTCGTCAAATACCAGCTGGGTGGCTATGGAAGCATTGACCCTGCCCAGGGTGGATGCCGTAAAAACCCCCGACAATTTGGATGGTTTTGAGATTGTGTCTTTCTTGGAAAGATTAAGGACATTGAATTTGGCCAGCCCGAAAATATTTCCCGCTTCAGGTGAATAGGAATAGATAGGAACTGGTAATACCTTAAAAAGAGCTTCTCCTTTTTTATTAAACTTGTCAAATCCGGAAAGACTGTCTTTTTTTGTCGTTGGCAGGCTGTCCTTTATCGTGCCGGTCTGAGTTTGAGCGACGGCCTGACTGCTGATCAAGTAAAACAGAAATAAGATCTGGAATGGCTTCAAGTGAATTGGTTGTTTCTTAGCAATTTCCTCCAGATATGAATTTAATTGGTTTTTATCAGATTTCCGGTATTAAAAGAATACACTGTCATGGCGGTTGCCATCCTGATCGTACAATGGATCAGAGACAAAGTCAGCTCGGGAATGAATTATCTTTAGGGCCATGCTCCTATTGGTCATTATTATTTTGACGTGCATATTATTAATATATCTATTAATGCACAGCGCGTCTTTTGGTGCAAAACCTGGTGGAGATGAACTCCTGAAAATAGAGCAATCTCCCAACTACCAAAATGGCCAATTTCAAAATCTCAGCCCAACACCTGCATTAACAGAGGGTGTTGGATATTTTAGCATCATTAAGAAATTCTTTTTCGATAAACATATTCGCAGAACCCCTTCCACGCCGCTTCCTTCAGTAAAGACCAATTTATTGAATCTTGATCCGGAGAAAAATATACTGGTCTGGTTTGGGCACTCTTCTTATTTTATGCAGATCGACCGCAAGACCATACTGGTTGACCCGGTATTTAGCGGGAATGCATCTCCCCTGCGTTTCACTACACGCAGTTTCCCGGGCACTGATATTTATAATGTGGACGACCTGCCTTTTATCGATTATTTATTCCTGACGCACGACCATTGGGATCATCTCGACTACAGAACCATTCTCAGACTAAAGCCGAAAGTTAATAAGGTGATTACGGGTCTCGGCGTTGCTGCCCATCTCAGGTCTTGGGGATATGACCATGCCATTATTGATGAAATGGACTGGAACGGACTAATTGATTTGGACACCGGATTTTCTGTAAACTCCATTACGGCCCGGCATTTTTCCGGCAGGGGATTTAAAAGAAACGGAACAATTTGGTCTTCCTTTATTTTAATCACGCCACACAAGAAAATATTTATCGGTGGAGACTCCGGGTACGACCAGCATTTTGCAGCAACAGGGCAGCGTTTCGGCCCATTCGATCTGGCTATATTAGAAAATGGCCAGTACAATGAAGACTGGAAATATATCCATATGAATCCGGAGGAGACCGTTCAGGCAGCAATAGATCTGCGGGCCGCGGCCGCGATGCCTGTACACTGGGCAAAATTTGCACTGTCTGTTCATGCCTGGGACGAACCCATCCTTCGTATAAAAAACGAAGCAACAAAAAGAGATCTGAAATTGTTCCACCCCCGGATTGGCGAAGCAGTGGATCTGGACAGCAATCCTGTTTTTGATTCCTGGTGGGAAGGTATTCATTGATTTAAGTTGTAACTTAATACTTCAACAGTATTCTTTATGAAAATCGTCTGCTCTGCAAATCGTTGCAAAACAATCCAGCTTCGCCGGTTTAATATCCGGTTAGTTCTTATTCCTGTTCTCTTACTTCTGTTGACTTGTATCGCTCCCCATACCTATTCAAATACAAGAACCAAATATTTTGAATCACCGCTTGAAGGACGATATGATTTGACGTTGTATAACTCAGGCAAATCTTATCCCGCCTGGCTGGAGGTACAACACTCAGGAACGCGAACACTTGTCGGCCGTTATGTGGCACCTGGCGGAAGTGCACGCCCCATTTCCAGAGTTAATTTTACAGATGGTATTGTAAGTTTTTCTATACCACCCCAGTGGGATACAGCTACCAACGACCTGCAGTTTCATGCTACGTTTCAGGGTGACAGCCTGACCGGCACCATCATCGAGTCTAACGGTAAGGAATATACGCTTGTCGGCGTACGGGCACCATCCCTGTGGAGAAAAACGGAGCCGGTTTGGGGCGATCAAATCAAACTGTTTGACGGAAAGGACCTGAAGGGATGGCATACGCAGGGAAAAAATCAATGGATCGCGGAGCAGGGCATGATGAGAAGCCCGGCATCTGGCTCAAACATCATGACTGACCAGCTGTTCAACGACTTTAAACTGCATATTGAATTCAGGTATCCTGCCGGCAGTAACAGCGGGGTTTACCTCAGGGGCCGGTATGAGATCCAGATTGTAGACAGCAAGGGTAAGGAAGCGACAAGGGACTACCTGGGTGCCATATATGGCTTTTTACCACCTACGGAGATGATGGCCAAAGATGCAGGCGAATGGCAAACCTACGACGTCACACTGGTCGGCAGGTTGGTGACGCTGGCCGTGAACGGGAAGACGGTTATATGTAATCAGATCATCCCCGGTATCACAGGCGGGGCACTGGATAGCCACGAAGGTGAACCTGGCCCGATTATGATTCAGGGAGATCACGGTCCAATTGATTTCAGGAATATTCTTATTACTCCGGCCAATTAAGCTGATTCATGATCGTCATTTCCTTCTAAAAACGGTTTCCGATCCTGAAAATTGATAATAATCAATTCAAAATGTGGGATTCGGATACAGTCCTTTTAACAATTTTATTTGCTCACTCCCGTATTCTCTTGATCTGGATCATGTTCAATTCAAATAACAGGGAGTATTTGCGTTTAGTCAATACCGTTAGTCTTCACAGATGATAGACTTTTGAATGTGAGTGTTTGAATTACGTTGGTGCGAAATATGTTCATCCTCTATATATTTATTTTGGTCAATTATTATTGCCATTTCGTCCATAAATATATTTTTAGCACCGTTGAATCGCAACAAATTGAATTTCCTAGTGCTTTGTGCTTTTCATTTTTCCCAGGTTTGTAATTCCTGCAGTGAAATCTCCCACCGATTCTAAAGGATTTTGATTCAATCTCTTTGTTTGTAATCAAATGTATTAGTTAATATTCCTTCCCAACCCGGGAAACTCCGGCATTCAAGGCTTCCGGGATGAATAATCAGGTTTAGATATTTTTTCCCAATTACCACAATCTATTAGAAATTCATTTGGTATTAACACCATCTATTGAAAAAAATCAAGCTGCTGCGCTCTTTTCTGTCCTGAGTTAATGAGGGGTTAACAGTAATACATTTGGCAGATTTTTAAAAATTATACATGAATAAAATTATACACGTGATCTGTGGTCCGGCCTCTCTTCTCTTCATCAAGCCGGCTCTGTTACTAACGATGTATGATACATAATCTGTTTTCC
>JBGPBW010000015.1:0-35538 GCA_041481385.1 Puia sp. | reverse complement strand
GCGGTGCCGGCTTTTTCATTTACTCGCTTTTGTGAACAAGTTCACGACGCTCGCAAATAAAAAAGCCTCTCCAACTTCGTTGGAAAGGCTTTGTGCCCGGGACTGGATTCCTTCCGTCTTGGGATTCAATATCTTATAAGTTCTGTGTGTCAAATATGTGTCGTGAATATAAACATTATTGAAATGGTCGTTTAATATTCACTTCTTCACTCTTCTTTTCGTTTTCAAGACAAAGATAGATTTTATCGTTGGTTATTGAATCAAAATGGCAGTTTAATTACTATGGTATTGCCAATACTTTTCCAATTTATTTTGCTTAGAACTTTAGGGAAGAGGTCAAAATCAAAAAACTAATTTATTGTCATGAATCCGACAGCTAAGCCATTTATTGCAGTTTAGGTTTGCATTGTAAAGGAAGGGACCGTTAAATTATTTTATTCGGACGCTCCTTCCAAAATTTGTCATCTTAAATAAAATGTTAATGAAAAGAGTATTGGTTGTTACGATCGCGTTGATTTCGATCTGTTCTATTGTTACTGCTCAAAAGGCACCTGTTTATGCACCCAAGGGCATTGCGCTTGAAGGATATGATGCAGTAGCTTTTTTTGCGCAGGGAAAACCTGTAAAGGGTACATCCGCTAACGCATTGCAATGGAATGGTGCGCAGTGGCTTTTTGCAGATAAGGCGGATTTGGAAAGTTTTAAAAAAGCGCCGGAAAAATATGCTCCGCAATATGGCGGTTATTGTGCTTACGGTGCGGCTCAAGGCCATAAAGCGCCTGTCGAAATTGATACCTGGAGCATCGTTGGTAGCAAACTGTATCTTAACTACAATCAGAAAGTTAAGTCGACCTGGGTTAAAGACGAGGGAGCATATATAGAAACGGCGAATAAGAACTGGCCTCAGATCAGGGACAAGGAATGATGCAAGCTGGCTTCTGTTTTTCAATAAACAGGTGTGTTTGTGCTATTTATCAAGTCTTTTGACATTGGGAAAAATGATTTCCTTTCTGGAATAGATGCAGATGCCCCTGTCTTCGAGTTCTTTCAGCAGCGTGGTTACAGTCTGTCTGCTGGCTCCGATCAGGTGGGCCATTTCTTCATGAGTGAGATAATTTGAAATGACCACTTTCTGATCGTCTAGGATTCTTGGCTTGACTGCGTCTTGTAATAGCTGGCGCAGGAAAACGATCAATCTTGATTTTACGTCCTTGTGTAATATATTGATCAGGCGGTTTTCAAAACGTTTCATACGAAGCCCTATCAGCTTGCTGTATTTTACGGCCATGTCGGGACGATTCTGCAGCAATTTGGAAAAGTGATCGATGGTGAAGGAACAGAGACTGACTGTTCCTTTAAATGCCTGGGCAAATTCACCATTCAGGTTTGTCTTCTCCAGGGCAATCTGCCCGAAAAAGTCGCCGGGACCTAAAATGTCTTTTGTAATTCGCTGCCCCGCATCGTCCAGGAAGCCGAGACGTATATGTCCTGTTTTAATGAAATAAATGAGTTGATGCTGAAATGCTTCGAAATAAATGAATTCTCCTGGTTTGGCTTCGCGGTAATTGTCTAAAACGGTCAGTGCCTCATATTCTATCGGGCTCAGTTTCTCAAATAAATGGTATTGCTTTAAGATGAGCAGGGAGTCTGGTTTATTGGTATTATTCATTTTGTCGCTATCCGGTGTATTATTCATCAGTTAATTAAGAATCTGTCTACGAAGTTATAGAGTTATTGGTTGTCGGGTTCTTTCTATAAGTTTATTTGGATAATTGTAAAACACCCGACAGGAATTATTTTCATTTCGCTATTCCTTTGTATAATAAATAAAGAACATGGAAATGATTATGACGGTACCTGCTTCAGCCTTTAATGGTTATTTTTTGAAGATGTTTGTTTTACTTGCAGTCATTTTGGCAATTTTCGGATCGGCCAGGGCCCAACAGTATAATGGAAAATACCTTAACAATGTCGATGCTGTGGGTGTGATATTGCAGGGTTATGATGCGGTTTCTTATTTTTCGGATAACAAACCGGTAAAAGGGGATCCAAAGTACTCTGCACGATTCAACGACGCAACGTATTGGTTTAGTTCAGAAGAACATGCTAACATGTTCAAAGAGCGTCCGGAGATTTTTGCCCCTCAGTATGGCGACTTCTGTGGTTATGCGATGAGTCTTAACAAGCTCCGCCCCGTAGATCCGACTATTTTTCAGATTGTGGATGGTAGGCTGATTCTTCAGCATACCCAAGATGCTTTTATCCAATTTAACAAAGACATACATGGAAACATTGCCAAAGCTGATGCAAACTGGCCTGGTCAGGTGGTGAAACACGTGGGAAAGAAAATAAAATTTGATAAACCCGCTCAATCTGCGTTGCAGGATAATGCAGGCGTTCGAAATTAACACTTAAGCATATGTGAAGAAGGCCAAACAGAATTAAAATAATAACACATGAAAACCATTATTATTACAGGAGCCAATGGAAATCTGGGGACGGTGGTTACCAATAAATTCCTGGAAAAAGGTTTTCAGGTGATTGCTACAGTCATTGATGCTTCTGCAAAAAAGGACCTGGCTGAACATGAAAATCTTCAAACAGAGATTGTGAATCTTACCGATGAAGATGAAACGTCTTTGTTCGCCAAAATGGTCTTGAACAGATATAAAAAAGTGGATGCAGCCCTGATGCTGGTGGGAGGTTTTGCTGCGGGAGATATATCCCAAACATCAGTAGGAGATATCAAAAAACAAATCTCACTGAATTTTGAAACGGCCTATAACCTGACCAGGCCGTTGTTCGGACGTATGACCGAAAATGGCTACGGCAGGCTGGTTTTTGTCGGGGCCAGGCCTGCACTGAATCCTGTTGCCGGGAAAGACCTGCTGGCCTATACATTGGGAAAATCGCTGTTATTTACCCTGGCTGAAATGCTCAATGAAGAAGCAAAGGACAAAAATGTTACCTGCACAGTGATCGTTCCCAGCACGATCGACACACCTGCAAACAGGAAAGCCATGCCGGATATACATCCGGAAGATTGGGTGAAAGCGGAACAGCTGGCAGATGTACTGGAGTTTATAGTCTCGGAACAGGGTTCGGCATTGCGCGAACCCGTACTGAAAGTATATAATAATTCATGAGAATGAATTTGGTTTATTAGTATATTATGGTTCTATTTCTCAGGAATTGCTATCTGTATGTCTTAGTACTAATCTATGCCATATCGGTTTCGGTATTGCATTTTGGATTTCTGCAACCTGTTTCAGATTCACTTTCTTTTGCTCTTTTATTTGGTCTCTGCTTTCCTCTAATTTCCTGGCTACTGGTTCGCAGAAGCAGTCCCTATATACCGGACCGGTTTACATTTTCCGGAGAGAAATATATCGTATCCGTTCTAGTTTTATTTATTGTATGGTACATTTCTTATGGCACAGGATGGATAAACCATTTGGTTTCTAAGAACATATTGGATACACCCTGGAAAAATGCATTTTTTATCCTCTTCAAGAAATTGTGTGTATTTGTCATTATACCCTATTTCATATACGGAGCATTTGGATTCAGGCCGGAAGATTTTGGGTTTTCTGTTCGCAGACCGGGAAAGAAGGTAAGCCGGACAATATTGGTTTTTCTACTACTTTCGATATGTATGCTGGTTTTTCAGCTATTTATTGGAAGGGGGGCCGAACCACTCAGAAGGGGACAGTTTACCATTTCCCAGTTGCTATATGGATTGCCTCTGTGTTTTCTGTGGTATGTTTTTGAAGTCGGCCTGGTAGAGGAATTTTTTTTTTCAGAGCCATAATACAGTCCAGGCTTTCCATATTGCTCAATTTAAATATGGGTGGAATCCTGATGAGTGGTTTGATTTTTGGCCTGGCACATGCTCCTGGGTTGTATTTACGCGGAGCGGCGTCAGAGAGCATTCATGAGTAACTCCCTTTTATTTTTTGGGCCGCTTACACTGTTACCTTGATGTCCCTGGCGGGAATATTCCTGGGCATTTTATGGAGCAGGACTAAAAATATTTACCTGATGATGGGTATACATGCCATGGTGGATTTGCTACCGAATATCAGTGATTTTATCCATGACTGGCATATTCAGTAAACTACGCGACATTTCTTTTGAACCCTGATTCATAAATTTGAAGTGATTCTTTTAGGATTCTCGGATTTTCCGGGGTCTGAAAACTTAAATCGTTTATGTATGAAGACCGATGTATTTAAAGGCAAAAAAATCCTGGTTACTGCGGGTCCTACCCGCGAAGCGATTGATCCCGTCCGGTATATCAGCAATCACTCTTCTGGTAAAATGGGTTATGCTCTTGCAGAAGCTTTTTTAAAGCAGGGCGCTCATGTGACCCTTGTTTCCGGACCGGTTGTCCTGAGCCTTGCGCACCGTAATCTTGAAATCGTTAAGGTCAACGCGGCAATGGACATGTATCTGGCTTGTTGCCACTATTTTGAAGACGCCGATATTGCTGTTTTTGCTGCAGCAGTTGCCGACTACAGACCGGCCAGGATGGCAACACAGAAAATAAAAAAAGAAATGAATTCCTTTGCGATCAGCATGGTAAAAAATGTGGACATAGCCTTCGAATTCGGGAAGATCAAGACTGAGGATCAGTTGTCTGTCGGCTTTGCACTGGAAACAAATGACGAACTGGCTCACGCACTGGATAAACTGGGCAGGAAAAATCTGGATATGGTCGTGCTGAACTCACTGAATGACGAGCAATCGGGTTTCGGATATGACAGCAATAAAATTCAAATCATCAGAAAGGATTTCACCCAGAAACAGTTTGCGCTGAAACCAAAGAAAGAAGTGGCCCACGATATTGTGAGTGAAATACAGGAATTACTGAAGGCGAAGGAATCGGAACAGGAGCAATTGAGCAATGAACTATACGAGTTCAGTTACTGCTAATGAACTGTCGGTTCATCATACTTATTTCATGCAGTTAACGGCACAGACCTGAATGGAATTTCCAAAACGGGATCGCAGGTAGGAATATCTTTTGATATTTTCCTTTTTATCCAGGTAAGCAACGATCCAGTCATCATATTGTACCAGCCGGGCGTTCATTTCAACAGGTTCGGCAACATAATCTTGAACAGCGTCATTTACCGGCTCACCGTTGGGTCCCAGTAGAAGATAGTAATTGGCTTCTCCTTTCTCATTTTTGACAGCCAGCATGGGTGATATGCCACCGAGGATACAACGGATGGCACAGTCCCTGTGGGGTTTTCCATCACCCGGTTTCATCACACCGAAATAACACTTGGGGTCAATTATTTCGCCCTTAATTTCTGCAACACCAAGTTCTTTGATTTGCGGCAGCAAATCAGCAGGAATGAGGGTGTTGGATATGTCCCGGACCGGGCCGTCGTTTTTATCAATTTGCATAATGGTGACCCCGTCGTTGTACAGCAGGGTACCCCGGAGAGTCAGTTCTTTTTGATTGAGTTCTGTATTTTTTTCTTTCTCGATATCTGATATCGTTCCTGCAGCCCCATGTTTGCCATAGCCTACCAGGGGGATGGTCAGGTAAGACGGGTTGCCCCATATATCTTTGCCATTCATAACTTTCAGACAGGGAACTGGCTTATTAAAATAGATCCCTTTTACATCAGTCAGTTGTCCGAATTCAAAATTTCCTGTTCCGAATTTTTTTTGGGACAAGGCTAACAGGCAGGCCAACAGGATGGCTAGCGGGAAAATGAATAGCAGATATTTTTTAATAAACTTTGCCAGCGACTTTGGCGCGGAGCCCATCCAGCCAATGTAAAATCCTTTGGATTCTTCCTGCCCGCCGGATTCCCTGTTCCGGTCTTCTTTATTTTTGAATTCCTGTGCAGCCATTGGATAACGATTTATTTAGTTTGATGATGATCACTTAATGGTTTGATTCTGGTTTTCATGAAATCATCTGAAAAACGACGCCCGGTCTTTCCGTACCCTCCGGATAAGGCATGGGATTCAGCCAGACTTCCGTTCCGGTCAGTTTAATATCGTAGGTGCTTACTCTTTCCTTAAAGGGCGGGGGCGACTGGCCATTTTTTGGCAGGTATTGATATCCATGCCAGGGACAGGTGATACAGCCATCAACGATTTTTCCTTCACCCAGCGGACCGTTTTGGTGTTTGCATACATTATTTATTGCAAAAAGTTTTCCTTCTGTTTTGAATATGGCAATACGCTCCGTATCCAGGCAAAACATTTTTGCCCTGTTTTCTTCGATATCATAAACTTCACAGACTTTCACAAAATCCTCTTGCTTCATGCCATATTTGATTCGATCTTTTTTTAGTTCGCGGGTGCCGACCACCAAATGGAGGCTAATGATGGAGAAGGATCCGGTTATCAGGATCAGGACAAAGACGGGACTGGTTTCATATTGTATCACACCCAGCATCACGTGCATGATGATGAGGAAATAGGCGAGGTAAACAAACATATGCAGGGTCTTCCAGATCCTGGGCGATAAATTGTGCAGCCAGAAGTCGTGGCTCGTAATAGCCATGAGAAATAATATCAGGAGTGCGAAAAATCCAAGTGCCTGGAAGGGGAAATCAACCAGTGAACCATAGTGGGTGTTTGAAGTAAAAAGAGAAACCAACGGATGGGTGTTGCCTAATGCATGAAATTGAAGAATACTGAAAGATCCATGTACAAGAGCAACCACGAACATGGTAACTCCCAAATGGCGACGATTGTATAAAAGCGGAAGGAATTTTTTGTTGATACGGCACAGGGGTCCGATGCTCAGTATGAGTGTAAGCAGCAAAACAGCCAGTGTGGATGTAGACCGAATCAGGAGGGTTTCAAAAGTTACCTGAGGATTGAATACAAGGGTTAATCCGGCAAAGACAGCGATATAGAAGATGCAGAAACTGAATATGATCCAATCGTAGATTTTCTTTTGCCGGTTCCAGCCTACTGCCTGATAAGATGTACTCATGACTAAAAGTTTATTCGGTCAATAACCAGGTGATGAATGATATCATAAAGCATAAAGTGGAGATGAACGTTTAGGGAATCTCTTTTCAGGGGGAAATGATATATCCCGCGCGAATCAATCCGGCCGATCAGTCCGGCACCTTCTAAACTGTCTGTTCCTTTTTCCGGATAAGTTTCATAGATGATCGCTGAGGGCGTGGTTAACGCAGAATAATTTATCCATTCTAGCTGAATTGCGGACCAGTCATCCTGCCTGCGCAGGCTGACGGAATAATCATCTTTTGAAACGGTTTTTATTAATATCGGCAGCGCATTGGACGAGGCCGGATGTAGAATACGATCTGTTACAGCCTTCGGAACAACCAGCCAGGAACTGACAATGCCCAAAGGAATCAGAATCGCCAGAAAAGTCCAGACCTGAACGTGTTTTTTTCTTAAGGGTTTAATCATGTTGATTATTTTTAGATGCTTTCAACCACTTTTTAAACAGTAGTGGCCAGAATACCATCGTGCCCGGAATAATAATGAGTTTAAACCCGAAGGAAGATTTATGCGCACCCTCGTCAATCAAAGAAGCACCCCTGACTACAAATGCGATGGCGAAGATCAGTCCTATTATCAGGTAGATTGCGATCCCGGTAAAAATCCATTGGAGTATCATGCTGACTCGTTTAATTGGGTTCAATGATAAAGAGGCTGTTAAATCCATTAAACCCATCCGGTTCACGATAGGGATTTTCCACATCTTCAATCCAGTATTTCCCATCGGCCAAATACTTATAGCGATATTGCCCTTCAGGCAACAGGGGAATAACAATCTTCCATACACCCTGAAGGCCTGGGGTTAACAGTAAAACATCTTCGGCCCATTGGTTGAAACTCCCGGCCAGGGACATCTGTTCAGCTGTTTGATGATGGATAGTAAATTCAATGGTATTTTGTTGTTTGTTTATAAAAGGGGAATCATTTGTTTTTATAATGCATTCTTTTTTCAGTACGCTCAATATGGCTTTCCTTGGCTGAATCACTCCAAAGCCCTGTTGCTCTGGGGGTATGGCTTTGATTCGTTTTGCCGTCTTAAATAATATTTGCCTTACCTGTCCCGGAGTCAGCATGGGGTCGGCTTCCAGCAGCTGGGCAATCACTGCGCTTACGACAGGTGCGGAGAAAGATGTGCCGTCCACATGCATATAAAACGGCGAAATATATTTAGCCGCTTGTATACGGGTTTTTATTATTTGCTTTTTGTACACGATGTTATTTCCTTCCAGAATAACACCATCTAACTGAGTTGCCGAAAATTTTCTGTTTAGTTCCCCTTGCAGGTCAGCGTCGGGTAAAGATAACAATTGATATAATGTGGCTGCTTCTTCCTGTTCTTTCGTTTCGCATAAAATCGGGGCTGCAACCCATATCGCATGGGCTACCAGTTCTGGTTTCATCAGTTCATCAATCGTTTTGCCATAGCTGGAATGATAGGCTTTGTCCCTTCTTTCACCTAACTGGTTTCCATCGTCAAGACCACCGACGGCTATAACATTCAACGAGTTTGCCGGCGGATGTATATTGCTGTGCTCGTCATTGCCAACCGCAGCCACTATAATAAGACCCTCAACAATTAAGGCTTCTGCCAGCTGGTCAACCTTACTGTTTTTATAGGAACCCGACTCATCATCACTCAGGGAAAGATTAATAATACGGATTCCCAAAGACCTGTGATTTTCCAAAACCCATTCCAATGCTTTTACAATATAGTCCGTTATGATCCTGCCCTCCCTGTCTTGTACTTTCAGGAGTACCAATTCGGCATCGCTGGCAATTCCCTTATACAGTCCCTTACTTAGGTAACCGTCTCCCGCGCATACAACAGTGGTCATTGTTCCATGCCATGAAGATTTTGTATCGGTTTGTTTCTCCATCGAAGCATTATTGTCATTCGTCACTGTCATATCAAGGATAGTCTTAATCCTGTTTTTTGATTGTACAAGATCGGGATGAAAGGAGAAGCCACTGTCAATAAAACAAATGGTAATGCCTTTTCCGGTAAATCTCGGGTCAGCGTCCAGCCTGAGGCCGGTGGGAAGAATCACAAAATCGTCCACGCTCTTAACTGGGAAGTAAGGTCCTATAGCGGGAAGTAAGCGCTGTTCCCTGATGATTTCGACATGGTAATAGTCAATACACCGGCTGCAGATGCCGTCATCGATTGACCAGGAGGGGTGATCGCTCTTTATCTTTTCTATGACCGTTCTTTCATTGTCAATATGAAAGCGATACACGAGTTTATCCACCTCGTCATTACATAAAGGGCAAATCACCCGTTCCCTGGTCTTCATTGTTACCATTTAGTTTTCCATGATCAATAGTGCATGTCCGTTCGGATCCCTGACAATAAATGCTTTTGTTTTCCTGCCCCCGCGAGTCCGAAGTTCAATCAATCCATTCGACACAAAAAGATGGCCCGCCTGTTTAAGTTTTTCGTACAATGAATCTGCGTTATTCGTTTTCAGCAGCGTCTGCCAGTACCAGATATCATCCGACCTGGTATCTGCCGGATAGGGTTTGCCGGGACCGGGACTCAGATACTGCAGGAATTCAATGCCGGGTCCGGTCTGTGCACGCAGTCCGGTAATATGAAGACTTGCTCCTTCAACAAAATTCAGATGTGCCTGTTCCATACCCATATTCCAACTTTCTACCTTGCGGGAAATGCCCAGCATATCCTGATAAAAATGAAGGGTGCTATCTGTATTACGCACTGCGATGGCCGTATGGTCGATGCCTAAAAATAATTTACCATTTGTCTTTTGCCATTTTAGTTGTCCTTTCCCTTTGGGAAAATAGATCAGCTCGATGTTGTGCATATCGGGGTCATGGAAATAGAATGCTTTAATTCCTGCTGCCGCTTTGTTGCTGGCGGGAAGTGTTTGGGGCCCGGTAGATACATACATCACCATATGTTTTCGAAGGTGGGCATAAGCCTGTTCCATATTGCTCACCACTACGGCGATATGCTGAAAGATCAGGTCATTGCTCCTGGCATCTTCTGGTATACTGCGGCCACCGGAAGTCAGGTAATCGGTGAGGTCAATGGTTTCATCACCCAGCTGCATCCGCACGATTCGCATGTGTAGTCCGAATATGCCTTCCAGATTTTCATAATCGGTTCCCTGAACTTCTGAGTCGCTGATCTTTTTGAAACCCAGTACTTCATGGAAAAATTGAACCGACCGGTCCATATTAGTTACCGTAATACCTATGGATTCTACGCGGTTAATTTGAGAGTGAACCCGGTTATGCAGTATCATTGACAATGTGAATATGATCAGGATCTGTTTCCAATTCATTAGTTTAAGCTTTTGTTCATTAGGTATTCCCGGATGATCTGCCGGTTGGTTTCATGGGGTCTTTTTTTTTGAATAAAAAGAAAAAATTCTGCAGCACCAAGCATGCTAATAAAGGGTATTATCATGTAGATCCAAAAAGCCGTATAAGTATGCGCGGGAATTGCACTGGCCAGCGTTCTGGCCGGGTTCATGCCGAATCCGGAGACCGGTCCTGCAAAAATTACGTTGAAACAAACCAGTAGACCTGCAATCAGCCGGGTGTTTTTCTTAAGGCGTTCTGAATTTGATATAAACAGGACCATGGTGATCATAACAAATGCAATTACTCCTTCGGTTACAGCAGCGGCTGCCACGCTGTGTTTGCCCGGAACGGTAGTCGCGTAGTTCACCGGCTGGTCGGTCATTGAATGCCCTAATAACAAGGCCATGAGATATACAGCAGCTAATCCACCGATCAATTGAAACAACATATAGAAAAAAGCGTCCCGACGACAGATTTTACCCAATCTTAAAAAAACCAGGGTAACTGCGGGATTAATATGGGAACCGGAAGGGGCGGTCAACGGGGAATAAAAAATAATCAATGCTGTTGAACCCATCAGGATACCCATGATCAGCAACCGGATTGTCCCATTTGGAATAACGAGATGAAGTGTTGATTCTTTTCCTTCCAATGCTGCAGAAAAAAAGCAGGCGGAAATCATAAAGATCGCCAGGCCCAGGGCCTCCTGCAGGTAGTGTACCCGGTTTTTCCTGAAAGAGTTCCGAAGGCGGCCCAGTTCATTACTGCCATCTGATATTCTGATATTCATAGCTCTCATGATGTAAAATAAATGAATCGCCTGTTCAGCTTCTGTCGCTCAGTTGACGTGTACACAAACAAATCCGGGTAATTCGGAGAACATCATTCCGTAACGAGCCGTCCCAGCTTGCCAACAGAAACATGTTGTATTTGGTGCAGTTCCTTGTCGAGAAAATAATTTAATGCGGTCCTGAGGATGGCAATAGCGGCGAGTTTTCCAATGTCATCCCAGCTTGGAGCGATGGCAGTGGCCAGCACATCGGCACCCAATAAAAGTTCCAGCGAAACGGCTACTGAACTTCCGAATCTAATACGTATCTCTTCCTTTGAAATTTTCTTATTTGAAGGATGTAACCTTGTGGTAAAATGGAATAGCACTTTTATTATAGCAAAACCGATAATAACGGCCGCAATGATTTCTGCTGCCCGGCTTATAAAGAGGGTTATATCCCTTGCAATGAGTTCCATTTGATTATAGTTTATGATTAATACGCAGGAGCAGGAACATAATTACATTACCTGCCCAGAGGAAATATTTAAACCATCATTTCAACTTTAATATTTTCCGCAATCGAACCTTCGCAAATTACATTCTCCAGGATATGATCACCTACACGAAGTGCGTTCGCAGCAATGGTCAGGGCGGGGTTGAATGCTCCGCAACTCACAAAAAAACTGGCATCCACTACATAGAGATTGAGCAGGTCGTGCGCTTTACAATTCAGATCCAGCACCGAAGTTTTTGGATCTGTTCCGAAGCGCAGGGTGCCGTTCTGGTGGCTCATGCCGGTGATGTCCAGATCATAACCATTCCATTGGGTGTCTTTGTAATCCGGATCCAGTTCGCCGAGTTTCACAAATATTTCTTTGAGTTTTTCTTTCAGCTTTTCGTAAGCGGGATAGTTGGTGCGGGTGTAAGCGACTTTTATGCTGCTATCAGATTTTAACGTTACCCGGTTTTCAGGATGGGGCAGGTCTTCCGCTGTCAGCCAAAAATCTATGGTCTGTTCTTTCAGCTCGGCATAGGTCTTGCCGGGTGCGATTTTTTCAGCCAACCATAAAATGGTGTCATAATCATTTCTCCCCATCAGCTGGATCTCACCCAACGGGAATTTGCTGTCATTGGCATGATGATAAAAATCTGCGATGCCCAGGCTTTTTTGAAATACGCAGTCATTTTTCTTTTTTGTAAAAGCCACCAGACAGCCATTGTGGTGAAGCATTAGATTCCTGCCCACCTGGTCACTGCTGTTCGCCAACCCATTTGGATGTTTTTCATTGGCGCTTCTCAATAATAAAGCGGCTGAATTTACTGCGCCACAAGCGACGATAGTTGTATCTGCCCGGAAGATGATTTTTTCGCCTTCTACGAGCGCATGTATTTTGGTTACTTTTTTCCCGCTCGCGTCGGTTTCCAGTTTTTCCACAAAAGCATGGGTGAGCAGCTTAACGTTTTTATGCTGTAACGCTGGCCGAAGAGCCATCACCTGCCCGTCGGCCTTGCTGTCTGTAGGGTCAGGAAACCCATCAAAATTTTCCAGCATTATAGGGGCTTCTGTTACCGTATAATCCTGGGGTAGTTTCACGCCCATGGGAAGGGGGAAAGGATTTAATCCCAGTTTTTGCATTTTTACATTCAGGTCTTTGATCAGTGGTTCGTAGGCGAGAGGTGGAAGGGGATATTCACCGCTCGTCCAGGGTTCTGTAGGATCGACACCTCTCTGGCCATGTACACTGTATAGTTTTTCTGCTATGGTATAATAAGGTTCATACACATCATATTTCAATGGCCACTCGGGGGAGACGCCGCCAAAGTGATTCACCTTTTCGAAATCCGATTCCCTGAACCGGAACAACGCTGCGCCGTACATTTTGGAATTGCCACCGACATTATAATGAATAAAGGGTTTGAATGGTTTGTCGTCCTGGTCAAACCAGGATTCATTGGGCCGGTAGCGACCGACGTTCACCACTTCATGCGGATCCCAGTTTTCTTTTTCTTTGGGGATGAACCCTCCGCGTTCGAGGACCAGGATTTTTTTTCCACTTGGCGCCAGCTTATAGGCCATCGTACTTCCGCCCGATCCCGTTCCAATGATGATGATATCGTAGTGGTTGATCATATATTGCTTTTTATAAATGAAAGTTTAGCATTTGTAATACAAAGAAAGGATGAAACAGAATGGATAATTGTCGTGCGCTTGACTGGAAACCAGAGTTATCAGGTTTATTTTTACCATTAAATAAATGATATGCCAGACAATACCATTCTCGTCGTTTTGTTTAGTACGGTTGCAGCCATCGTCGCTACATTGACCGGGTTGATCGGCGCTTTCGCAACGTTCCGGCTCCAGCGAATGGATGCCAAGCTTGATTTCCTTAAAGACTACCTGCTGCACAAGAAACTTTCCGGTGCAAAAACGCTTAATGAGAAATTACGGGATACAGGGTACCGGCAGATTGAACGGATTTATCTGCATAATGCAGATGCCGTTGAACTTTTAAGTGACCTCGTTGAAGAACTGGACTATCATCAGCATACAGAGGAATATGGACATGATTTGCTGAACATCAGAAAACACCAGCGGATCAGCGACAGAATCCGAAAAATGACAAGAAACAACTTCGTTCTATCCCTGGGATTTGTTCTGATCAGTATAATGTTATTGGTCTTTACGAATGTGGTTGCCCAAGCTTCCTACGCATGGATAATTCTGAGTATCTTTTTTGTTCTCCTGATTATGGTTTTTTGGGCTTTTGTTATCCAGGTGAAGACTTTGATAGAATAAAAACCTTTTATACCACCCGGTTGATGAGTTCGGCTACAACTCCTGTCCATCCTGTTTGGTGAGAAGCTCCGACCCCCCTGGCATTGTCACCATGAAAATATTCATAGAATAAAATCAGGTCCCGGAAGTGCGGGTCTTTCTGATAAATGGTTTCATTTCCGTTCACCGGTCTTTTCCCCGTTTCGTCTTTTTCAAAAGTTGATATTAACCGTTTTGCAATTTCATTTGAAATGGAATGCAGGTTCATTTGAGCTCCCGACCCTGTGGGGAATTCTACCAGAAAATCATCCTTGTAATAAGTGTTATACTGTTGCAGGGCTAATACCAGCAGGTAATTCATGGGCATCCAGACAGGACCGCGCCAGTTGGAATTTCCGCCAAATAAATTGGTTGAGCCTTCTGCCGGTTCATATTTTAGGACGAAGTTCTGGCCATTAATATTAACGAAATAGGGGGTCTCGTGTAATTTGGAAATCGCGCGTATGCCGCCGGGAGACAGGAATTCTTTTTCATCCAGGAGAGCCTTTAAAAGTCTTTCCAGACGGGTTCTTGGAACCAGCGAGAGAAGAATATCATCGTGATCTTTTAATTCTTCTATAACCAGGCATTGTCCGTTATCCTGACGGTACTGTTGAAACCACTTCAGACGTTTATGGAAGTCCGGCAGTTTCTCAAGCAGGTCCTTTTTTAGGACCAGCACAGCAAACAGCGTACTGAGCCCCACCAGGCTTCGTACTTTAACAGGTATATACCTCCCGTCGGGCATTGACAAAACATCATAAAAAAATCCCTCTTCGTCATCCCAACTGCCCGTCCAGTTTTCACCGATTCTGTTCAGGGATTCAGCGATATAAACAAAGTGTTCAAAAAATTTGGTGGTTACGTCTTCATAGTTGGGATTGAACTGAGAAATCTCCAATGCCATTTCCAACATATTCAGGCAATACATGGCCATCCAGCTGGTACCGTCGGCCTGCTCTAGTTTGCCGCCTCCTGGTATAGCACTGCTCCTGTCAAACACACCGATATTATCCAGGCCAAGGAAGCCTCCTTCAAATACATTATTCCCTTTATGGTCTTTCCGGTTTACCCACCAGGTAAAATTGATCAGCAGCTTCTGAAATACTTTTTCCAGGAAATCCACATCGCCCTTACCAGTTTTTGCTTTTTCATTTTTATATACCTGCAGGCAACTCCATGCGTGAACCGGAGGGTTCACATCAGCAAAGGCCCACTCGTATGCCGGCAACTGGCCATTGGGATGCATATACCATTCCCGCAGAAAAAGAATGAGCTGGTCTTTCGCGAATTGCGGGTCAACCAGGGAGATGGGCACACAATGAAAAGCCAAGTCCCATGCTGCATACCAGGGGTATTCCCATTTGTCGGGCATGGAAATCACATCTTCATTATTCAAGGAATGCCACTGGTGATTTCTACCCATTTTGCGCGCGGCTGGCGGTTCAACCTGCCCTTTATCTCCATTCAGCCATTTTGGAATATCAATATTGAAATACTGCTTGCTCCATAACATACCTGCGAAAGCCTGCCTTTGAATATTGGTCTGGTCGTTATTTTTCGTGTCTGAAATATTTTTATAAAATTCATCTGCTTCCCTGATGCGCGTTCCGAACAGGGAATCAAAACTATTATCAAAAGGATTTGACATGCTGGCTTCTCGGGTAAGCCGCAATTTTACTGTTACAGAACTATTCGCTGCCAGAGTAAATTCATACATGGGCGCCAGTTTGGTGCCTACCGGATTTTCTGCTACTGCCCCGTAATGGCTGTTAATTACCGCATCATGAAAAGCATCTTTTACAAATTCCGTTTTATTTGGTTGCCCATATAATCTTGCCGTATTGGTTTCATTTTCGGTTAAAAGCGTGCGTCCTGGTTCTTCAAAATAGAAATGAAATTGCCCCTGTACAGTATGGTTGACCTCGGCAGTACCAAATCCGGATTTTATTTCTCTTCTGATAATTGAGGATTTGGGTTCAACGCCAAATGACCAAAGGTTTCGCAACCAGAGTGTAGGTAACAAGGCAATATACCCTGATTCTGTACTGCGGTTATGTATAGTGATTCGTATGCACAGGTCTTCCGGATCATTTTTCGCATATTCTGTAAATACGTCAAAATACCTCCCGTTATTAAACAGTCCTGTATCCAGCAGTTCATATTCTACTTCCTGTTTTGAACGATTCCGGTTTGTATTCAACAGATCCCCATAAGGAAAAGCTGCCATCGGATATTTGTATAAATGTTTCATATACGCGTGCGAGGGCGTATTATCAAGATAATAATACAATTCCTTGACGTCTTCACCGTGATTACCTTCGGTACCGGTTAGTCCAAACAATCGTTCTTTTAAAATGGGATCCTTGCCGTTCCATAGGCTGATAGCAAAACAGATGCGTTGCAGGTCGTCGCTGATGCCGGCGATGCCATCTTCTCCCCAGCGATAAACGCGGGAACGGGCATGGTCATGAGGAAAATAGTCCCAGGCTTCACCGTGTTCACTATAGTCTTCTCTTACAGTTCCCCATTGCCTTTCACTGAGGTAGGGCCCCCATTTTCTCCATTCTTTATTTTTTAGTCTTTCTTGTTCGGTATTCATGGCAGCCGGTTTATATTCAGTTTTAATTTCTATCCATTGGTTGTAAAACCAGGGTACAGCGTCATGCCACCATCAACGAATAAAGAGGTTCCGTTTACATAGTCACTATCGTCGCTGGCTAACCAGACGGCTGCATTACCGATATCTTCAGGCTGTCCGACCCGCTGATAGGGGATCAGGGTAAGTAATTCGTTCAGTGCTTTTGGGGTATCCCAGGCCTGGCGGTTGATGGGGGTTTGAATGGCGCCCGGACAAATACTGTTGATCCGGATTTTCTTCCAGGCAAATTCCTGTGCCAGGCTTTTCATCAGCAACATGACGCCGCCTTTGGAAGCCGCATAATTGGCATGGCCTGCCCATGGGATCACTTCGTGTACGCTGCTCATTTGGATGATCTTTCCTGCAGCTTTTGATTTGCCCGGGTCAACCCCTCTTCTCAAAAATTCACGTATCGCTTCTCTCGAACAAAGGAAATGTCCGGTCAGGTTTACGCCGAGTACGAAGTTCCATTGTTCAAGGGACATGTCCTGAAAAGGAGCATCTTTCTGAAGACCGGCGTTATTCACTAAAATGTCGACCGTTCCGAATTGATTGATCACGTCGGAAAACATTTTTTGAACTTCGGCTTCCTTGCTCACGTCTGCTTTCGCGGTAATTCCTTTACCGCCAGCTGAAACTATTTCATTGAGTACGGTTTCTGCGGCAGTTTTCGTTGCGTCCACTGGATAATTTACAACGACGGTGGCTCCAGCCATGGCCAGTGATTTGGCAACGCCTGATCCGATGCCACTGCTGGCACCTGTAATGATAGCGATCTGGTTTTGTAATTTCTTCTCCATTTTTTATTTTATTGTTTGTGATTATGCTTACGATGGTTTAAGGGTGGGATTAGTTCCAAACCATAAGGTCATTCAGTTCGATATGTTTGCGATTGTAAAAAAGCAGGCCGGAATCCCTCAGTTCATTGAGCAGGGTATTCACACTCTGACGGGACGTGGAAATCACATTGGCAATATCGCTGTGGGTCAGGTAATTATTCAGGATGATTTTATCACCCACCCGGTTGCCATCAGTATGCGCCCAGTTTTTAATGAAACGGATCAGCCTGCTTTTTGTGTCCCGGAATACCAGGTCGGAGTGGCGGTTTTCCAATTTTTTCAATTTGTTATTCACTGTATGTGCATATCTCAGCGCGAGTAGCGGATTATCTTCCAGAAATTTTTTGAAGTCGATGATGTTGAAAAAGCACACCACCGTATTGCTGGTTAATGCTTCAGCGTATTCATCCGAAGAGTAGCGGTTTTCCAGGCTCAGGTCGCCGAATATATCCGGGGCGGTTAGAATTTCCTTGATCATCTCGTTGTCCTGATCATCCGATTCAGTGATTTTAATTTTGCCCTCGATCAATAAGAATATTTTGCTGTAACTCCCTTCACCGAAGCCAAAACTTTCTCCGCGGAATACGGTTTTTAACTTAGCCAGCATGGCTGCATCTTTCACTTTTTGTTCAGACAGACCGGCAAATAGCGGGTGACTCTGGAGGTAAGCATATTTTAATTCGTAAGACATAGCGATAAGTTTTAGATGTTAGTGGATGGATTGACTATTTGATGAATTCAGCGCAGATTCTATTTTTGAAATCAAAACGTTCTTTGCGGTCAGTCCCACCGCATGATCAACAAGCTGACCGTTTTTAAAAAAGAGAATGGTGGGTACGTCACGAACCCCGAATTCGCTGCTCAGGGCAGGTTCTTTTTCATGATCCACCGTAAAAAAACCAACGTTGTCCTGAAAAGATTTTGCCAGATCTTCATAAATCATTGAGACGATCTGGCAGGCGCCATTCCATTCTGTTTTGAACAAGGCCAATGTCAGGGTTTCGTTCTTTGTCGCCTCCCGGGTAAAGCGGTTCTTTTTGTGCATCAAATGAGATTTATTTTTCAGTTTCTATCCACCCATATAGCCAACCGGCATGCCAGAATTATTTTTTGCTTCCGGATAGTTCGCTGAAACCCGTTACCAGCCTGCTTTATAAAAATTTATGGAACCTGAAATTTTGGAGACCAGCCGGAGAAAAATTCCCAATGGGTTGGGAATCTCACGAAATATTGGGACTGATTTTTTGGGAATGGAGGATCTGTAATCAGGGCCCGGGGAGGCCCCATCTTCCTGGACGGAACAGGTGGTTTAAAGATTAATTGACTCTTTTGATGCCCAGTTTTTTCATTCGGGCTTCCAGAGTGGTGGGGTTTAAGCCGAGGAATTTTGCAGCTCCTTTTTCGCCGCTCACTTTCCAGTTTAATTGTTTCAGCACTTCGGTGATATGATTTTTTTCTACTTCTTCCAATTTTTGAAGTGGCCCTTGAAGGTTGTTGACGGTGTGTTTTACGGAGGGCAGCCATTCGCCGTATGACAATTCATTTCCCGGGCTCAGGATCATGGCCCGCTCAATCAGGTTTTCCAATTCGCGAATATTACCTGGCCAGTGGTAGTTACAAAGCGCGTCCATGACCTGACCTGGAACATGTGTAATTTTCTTTCCCATCTTACCTTCGAATTTCTGAAGGAAATGTTTTACCAGCAGGGGTATATCTTCCTTACGGTCCCTGAGCGGAGGACAGGTTATCGGAAAAACGTTTAAACGATAGAAGAGATCTTCCCTGAATTCCTTTTTTTCAATGGCCAACTGCAGATTTCTGTTGGTGGCCGCGATCACGCGGACGTTCACTTTTAAGGTCTTCGAATTGCCCAATCTTTCAAATTCTCCCTCTTGCAATACACGAAGTAATTTGGCCTGCAGTTCGACGGGCAGTTCACCCAGTTCGTCCAAAAATATCGTTCCGCCATCCGCCAGTTCAAAACGTCCTATTTTCCTGTCCATGGCGCCGGTAAATGCTCCCTTTTCGTGACCGAACAATTCACTTCCTATAAGGTTGGAGGGTAGGGTGGCGCAGTTTACTTTGACCAATGGCCGTTTACTCCGGTTACTGATGTTGTGCACGGCGCGGGCGAGCAGTTCCTTACCCGTTCCACTCTCACCCAGTATCAATACGGTAGCATCTGTGGAAGCGACTTTTTCGATTTGTTGCAAGACTTTCTGAAACAGATTGCTCTTGCTTACAATCTCTTCGAAATTGTAATTGAGTTTGATTTCTTCCTGGAGATATTTGTTTTCTGCTTTCAGCCTGGCCTGTTCTTGTTCCATCAGCACTTTATCCGTAATGTCGATGAACATGGTCCGTGTAAACTGACCTCCCAGGTCCGGATTGGACCACCATTGTATCCATACGGGTTTGCCATTGTCCTGACGCCGCAGTTCAAGCACCACACCACTGGTATCCGTACCGCGCCCAATGGATTCAAAAGCTTCTTTCATTCGTTTTTGTGCATCGGGAGTGTCAGGTGCCATCAGTTTACCATAGGTGTTGGGAACATCTTCAGGCCGCACGCCCAGAATGTTCAGGGCAGCGCGGTTTGCTTTGATGAATTTGGAATCCAGTCCCTCATGAACATAGGCAATTGGAGCTTCTTCAAACAGATCGCGAAAGCGTTTTTCACTGTCCTTCAGCTTCACTTGTAAATCAACATTTGAAAGTTTCAGCGTCTCTACTACCTTTTCCTCTGCCCTGATTCGCTCGATTTCAGCTCCGGCACGGGCAGCAAAAATACGCAGGATGGCGAGCTGGTTTTGATCGTTCACCATGGGCACATTATCAAAAGCGGCAATATTTCCAATTACTTTGCCGGTTGTCGGACTATAAATGGGCACAGCTACCCAGGATTTAATTCCTTTTTCCCTGGGAAAACTTTCTTCAAGATTATCAGCACAATAAAATTCCTTCCCCTGCATCACGATTTCGCAGGGTGTTCCATGGGTATCGTAATCGATATTGTCCAGCACTTCTTTCCGGTCAACATAAGAAAGCATTCGGAGTTTTGTAATATCGTTTTCCGAACAGAGGACGACCATGGAATACCTGACATTCAGCGTTTTCGTGATAAACCTGGTAAGTTCCCTGAAATAATCCGAACCGGTAACACCGGAGGTTTGATCAGAAATGCTCTTTAAAACTTCCTCTTCCCTTTTCCGTTTTCTTATATCCCGGACAGAACTGCAAAAATACTCCTGACCATCATGTTCGATAAAGTTATTCGTCACTTCAACCGGGTAGATATTTCCCCGCTTATCCCTGTGTTCAGTTTCCAGGACTTCCTGTCCGGCCTTCTTAGTTTCAGCCCATTTCGTTTCCCACTCATTTTTTGAAAGCTGGGGATTGATATCAAAAACGGACATCCTGGTTAATTCTTCAATAGAAAACCCCGTCTCCCTGGAAACAGCATCGTTTACGCGAATAAAATTTCCGTCCCTGTCCAACCAGTAGATCTGGTCTCGGATATTTTTCAAGGTGCTGTTGTAAAGTTCAATTTCATTTACATGGCTGCGCATCAGGTCTTCCTGGGCCTTCCGTTCTCTGATGTCCCGGACAATCGTACAGGAGTATTCCTTCCCGTCAATTTCTATAAAATTGCCGGAAATCTCTACATCATAGAGATTTCCTTTTTTATGCCTGTGCTTTGCTTCAAATGTTATTTTCTTTTCTTTTTTTAACCTGCTCCAGAATGAAGGCCAGTCCATCACGACTGCGGAGGGATTGATATCGGTTACTTTCTTTTTACTGAGTTCTTCTTTGGTGTAGCCAGACAACCTACAGGCCAGGTCATTCACCTGAATAATATTTTGGGCTGAGTCAACCCAGTAAACCGCTTCATGCAGATTTTCGATTGTGAAATGAGAAAGAAGTAATTCTCTTTCAGCATCTAATACAGGCGGGGAACTCATAGACGATAAGGTTATTAATCGTTCTCTCTATAAAGATAGGAATAAGGAAAATACCAAATCGTGGGTTCCTGAAATGTCAGGCAGCTTGCAATTTGCTCAAAACCATTACTATTTCAGGCTAAAGTCGAGTAAAGCAGTAAGATTCGTAGTCATTTGATTGTTATTTGGCATTCCATAAATCAGTGGCTTCAGATAATTATTAAATGATTGATTTTTTGTGAAATCATTAGGAGATAAGCGTCATTAAACCGACATTTTACCGGGCTGCTGCATTCTTACATTTGCGTCTGAATCGAAACGCATTTTTAAAACAAAACAGTATTCAATTAAATCAAAAATGAAAACCTTATCTCTCGTAGCAGTTTGTATGATCGTCGTGATGACATCCTTTGCGCAACCTTCATTTACAATCTCAGGCCAGATTCATGGGTTGAATTCGGGAACTGCGAAGCTCAATTATATTACGGACCAACAGACAAAACAAATTTCCACCGAAATAAATAATGGCAGCTTTGTTTTTAAAGGCAGTCTGCCCGAGCCGGAATTGTTTCAAATCAGTTTTTCATCTGAAGCCGGAAATAGAGAAGTAAGTTTTTTTGCCGGTAATGACCAGGTGGTTCTTTCCCTGGATACGGCTTATTGGGATAGCCCTAAAATTACAGGCTCCCCATCACAAAAAGAATTCGAAGGATTTAAACTGAAGACAAAATCAATAGACGAAAAATCGAATGCGCTGAACAGGACGGGAACTACCCTGTATTTAACGGGGAAACTGGATGAAAGTACCAAGGACAGCCTGTTCAGGGTGCATGATCAGCTGGACCAGGAAAAAAGATCGCTCATAGCCCGATTTGCAAAAGAAAATCCTTCATCTGCAGTAAGTGCGTGGGCCATTAGTGTATTTTATGGCTACGAACCCATTCTGGAGGAGTTACTACCTGTATACCATTCGCTGACCAGCCATAACCAGCAAAGCTTATATGGCAAACAAGTTGCAGAAATTATAGGGTCATCAGAAAAAACGGCTATTGGAAATACAGCGTCAGATTTTACTGTGACTGATCCAATGGGAAAACCCATATCTCTTCACGCGTACAGGGGAAAATATGTTCTGGTTGATTTTTGGGCCAGCTGGTGCGGTCCATGCCGTATTGAAAATCCAAATGTAGTCAATACCTACAGGAATTTTCATTCGGATAAGTTTAATATACTGGGTGTCTCTTTAGATAACAATAGGGAACAGTGGTTAAAAGCGATACAAAAGGATAATCTCCAATGGAAGCAGGGGTCGGACCTTCAGGCATGGAACAGCCAGGTGGTTAAGGAATATGGGATTAAAGGGATTCCGTTCAATATGTTATTGGATCCTAAAGGCAAAATAATCGCTAAGAATCTTCGGGGAGCAGACCTTCAGATAAAATTAAACGAACTATTTGAAAATCAGAATCCGCTAAATAGGGGTTCAAAATAAATCAGCATGGAACCGGATAAGAGCAGTAACTCGCTAAAGATTAAAATACTGGGTATTTCAGGTAGCCTTCGTCCAATTTCTTCTGCCGGGACTGTTTTAAAAATCGTGACTGATGGGGTTCCGGACTATGTGGACTTTAAAATATTCAGCGGACTTAGAGATATCCCCGCTTTTGATGACAGACATGAGCTGCCATTGACAGCAAAGAATTTCATTCAGCAGGTATCAGATGCGGATGCCGTGTTATTTTGTATTCCGGAATATGCCTTTGGTGTGCCGGGGGCTTTAAAGAATGCCCTGGACTGGACTGTATCCTCAACTGCGTTTTCAGACAAACCCGTAGCTCTTATAACGGCGGCATCCAACGGGGAAAAAGCGCATGCGTCTATGGCACTTACCCTGGGTGCATTGGGGAGTATAATATCGGAACAAACAAAACTCCTGATACCTTTTATAAAAACGAAACTGGATGAAAAAGGCCAGCTAACTGACGGGGATGTGCTGAATTCGATAAAGTGGGTCATTCATGCACTATTGCAGGGGGTCGAATCCAGTAAAATAACAGCCTGCTAAAAATTGCAAATGACCGGCTATTAAAATGGACTCAGGTGGTATAGAACCAAAAGAATATAGACTCCTCCCATGGCTTTGTTGATTTGTGCTATATTGAATTTGAAGAAATTCAATATTTTGTTTCCGATAAACATGTAAATACCCATGGCCAGCAACGTGCCAAGAGCATTAAATAATACAAACAAATACAAGGACTCATTGCCTCCGTTTAAGTGGGTAAATCGATTGACCAGTATACCAGCGACTACCCAGAATGGAATTTGCTGTGGATGAATGACCATGCTCAAAATTCCCCTGAAGATGGTATTTCTGTATGATTTTACATTATTGTTTCTCTTTTCAAAAAGCATCCATAATCCAAATAGAAAAATCAGGATATAAGAAAAAAACTCTATGGAAGAATATAACTTTTGATTGGATTTGAGGCTATCTAAAAGGGTTAGTGAAGTAAAGCAATAGATGCTTTCAAAACTGAGTATCAATCCAATTATGATCAGGAGAAACTTATATTTTTTTGTCCTGAATATTTCCAGCACCATCAAGTTGATATTGCCGGGGAAAATGTAACTATACAACCCAATGGGTATACCAATTAAAAGCATTTATTTTTATGTTTTGGACAAACGATAGGTAAGGGTAGAATACGCTACGCCGAATTCCTCTCCGACAATATCCAGGTTCATTTCTCTGAGGGCTACCCGTATGAGTGCAAGGTGATGAATGGTATGTTCGGCATTATAAACGACCTCCCTCAAATAAGTTGTGTGGACAAAATCAGGCGAATCGATTTCATCACTTTCTACTGCAAGTCTCAATGCTTTATCCTTTTTTATAATCTGGCTTTGCAGGCTTTCCAGTTCCTGCATGGCCAGGGACCTGTCTGTTTCCAATAACAAATTCCTTACCCTGTTCAGGTAATCTACTTTTCCTGAATGGTATCCATCAGTTGCGCATTTGAGTAACTCAATGATATGTCTGGTATGCCCCCCGATGCTGGCATTACCCAGGAAGGTATTCGCCTGGGAGTACTGCCTGTCATTTAACAGGATCAGGAGATTGTTCAGGGATTTTAACTGCTCGGCCAGCTGAATAAAAACCATTTTTTTATTATTTAATGAATCAAAGTTAAGCTCAAAGGGAAACTGCATTTGTCAACTTCACGACGATTCAGTTAAATAATACGGTTCAGGAACCTATTTCGCCGCCAACAGGTCAACCATTTCAATTACTGGATCGCCAGCCAGTAAATGCGGTGCATTTTTCATTAAGGCCTGGGCGATCTGCCCACCCAGATGGGATTTTCTGCCGTCTTCGTTTTCAAAGCTGTCAAAGATGCCAAATGTTGAGGGTCCTATTTGCAGTGCATACCACTTTATTGTAAACGCTTCAGCCTGTGCAAGCGGCAAAGCAGATTTAATAAAATCGGATACTTCTTTTTCTTTTCCGGGTTTGGCATTCAACCGGACGAGTAGCGCGAACTTTTCCATTGATTTTGATTTAATATTTATACATGAAATAGAGTGTTCTTGAGGGTACGGCTAAATAGTTGGAGAGGTTGCATTATTAAAGTTCTGAACATTTTCTCTAAATATCGGTTTGGCAATTCAGACTCTAAAGAATACAGGCTATTAAGGGGGGTAATAAAAAGATAGTTAACAACTTCTACAATAATATTAAAAGTCTTTCTTTCAATTTTGTAATAAATCTGACATTTCACCAGATTATAATGTAATTAAATTTGTACAGTCTGTTTTTGTCTTTGATAAAAGTTAAATGGTTGACTACAAAAGAATGAAAACTTCTTATCTCATCATATTGCTGATCGCCTTGGTAGCGATAGCCGCAACTCAGTCTTCATTTAGGATTTCGGGTCCGATGGTAACCTTGAATAGGACACAAACAAAAAAAGCCATTGTGGAAAGGGATGGAAAGGGTTTTGCTGTTGTGGAGCTATTTACGTCTGAGGGTTGTTCGAGTTGTCCACCAGCTGATGAACTGTTGGCTAAAATACAGCGTGAAACAGCCGGTAAAGCTGTTTATATACTGGCATATCATGTTGACTACTGGGACCGACTGGGTTGGAAGGATGTTTATAGCAATGCTTATTTTTCAATCAGGCAGGTACAATATGGACACTGGCTTAACGTTTCGCCCATTTATACGCCTCAGGTAATTGTAAATGGAAAAACTCAATTTGTCGGATCGGAAGGATCCACTATTCGCCAGAAAATTTCGGAACAGCTGGCAACTAACCCGGTTGCAACCCTTACACTCGAGACTTCTCAGGAAGGTGAGCTGCTTAAAGTAAAATACCGGGCCACCCACGCTGTAAATGGCAGTCGAATATTAATAGCCTTACTTCAAAAAGTAGCGCGAAGTAAAGTAGAACGCGGAGAAAATGCGGGGCGTCTGCTTTCTCATGTTCAAATCGTCCGAAAATTACAAAGTGAACACTTAGATGTTGACGGAGAAGGAGGCGCTGTAGTTGGGTTGCCAAAAGATTTCAATATTCAAAGCTGGGAAGTAGTGGGTTTAGTCCAGGATCAAAGCAGCGGTGAAATACTGGCTGGTGCTAAAGCTAACCTGAAAGCTGATGTTGGTGTGGGTTCCCCCTTAAAATCTGAAACAAAATAATGTTGTATACAAAGCCCCTTTTGAGCGATAAAGAACCTATAATCAAGGCGTTAATATGTGCACAGTAACCTATATTCCAGACAAAAACGGATTTGTTCTCACTTCAAACCGGGATGAACACATCAGCCGTGGCATCGCCTTTTATCCTGATTTTTATGAGATCAGGGATAAAAAGCTGGTTTACCCAAGGGATAATAAAGCAGGAGGTACCTGGTTCATCAGTAATGAGCAGGGTGATACCGGTGTTTTATTAAACGGCGCATTTGAGAAACATACCCCTTTACCGTTCTATCGTAAAAGCCGGGGAATGGTGCTGCCGGAAATATTTCAATCGGATTCACCAATAGCAGCAATAAAGCAATACAACCTTTCACATATAGAAAATTTTACGATTATTTTATTGGAGCAGGGGCTTCTGTACGAAATTAAATGGGATGGCATTAATCTATTTATTAAAAATCACCACCCTAAAAAGGCGCATATATGGTCTTCAGTTACCTTATATTCCACACAAATGATTTTGGAAAGACATGGTTGGTTTGATAACTGGCTGCAATCCGATAAGACTAACTCCCAAGCTGATATATTGAATTTCCACAGTGACACGGGATCAGGTAATAAGGAATATGGATTGAAAATTTCAAGAGAAAATGAAATTGCGACGTCTAGTATCACTTCACTTAAAATTGATTTTCAAAAAGCCACGTTTCATCATAAAGATCTTATTCAAAATATCGATGCCATTTTGGAGTATGACCTGATGCAAATACCAACAGACATAACATCAATAGTTAACAACGGTGAAATTGCTTCAAAAAATTAAAACCAGCCCATTTTTCATAAAGCTTTTCCATTGGGAATACTGGCCCTTTCATGTAGTATATGCACCCATTTATCCTATTTGGATATGGTACTGTATAAAGGCCCGGTCATTGTTCTTTTTTGGTGCATCTAATCCTACCATTAAAAACGCAGGATTTCTGATGGAACCGAAAAGTGAGATTGATGTCCTGATACCAGAGCGATACAAACCTGCCACACTATTCTTTGCTTCGGGCACAGAGGTTGAAAAAATAAAACAAGCCATTTTCGATAGGCAATTAAACTACCCACTGGTGATAAAGCCTGATATCGGACTGCAGGGAAAGGCGGTAATTAAAGTACACGATGACAATGAGCTGAAAAACGCAGCAGCCAAATTCACCGTTAATTTTCTGGTTCAACCTTTTATACCTTTTCCAAAAGAAGTGGGCATATTTTATGTTCGTTTTCCTGATGAAGAACATGGGAGAATTACTGGCATCGTAGAAAAAGAATTTTTAGCAGTAACCGGAGATGGTTGCAACACGATTGAAACGCTGTTATATTTTACGCCAAGGTATATCCTTCAAATCCCTGTACTAAAAAAATTACTAGGTGTAGAAATGAATGATATTTTACAAAAAGGGGAAAACAGGATACTAGTTCCTTATGGAAATCATGTAAGAGGTTCTTTGTTTTTGGACAGCACTTACAAGAATACAAAGCAAATTGAAACTGTAATTGACAATGCCTGCCAATCCATTGACGGATTTTATTATGGCCGCCTCGATATTCGCTTTAACAGCTTTGAAGAACTGGGTAACAATAAAAACTGGAGTATCATTGAATTAAATGGTGCAGGAAGTGAACCCACTCACATATATGATCCTAAACATTCCCTGTTCTTTGCGTGGAAGGAAATTGTCCGTCACTGGAAAATGCTGTATAGTATATCAATGCAAAATAAAAGAAAGGGTTTTCCATTTTTAAAATATAAAGATGGCATGGTTATGTTTAAAGAGAACATGGAGTATGTAAAGATGCTTGATGAAATAATTTTTGAAAAAACTAAAGAAGCTGAGCCAGTGAAATCTGACAATATGAGACCGGTTCCGGCAGTTGCAGGATTAAACTTCTCCTGCTGATAATACTAGTGACTGAAAGAGAAGCCTTCTCGATTTTAGGGCGGCAATAATTTAGACTCATAGCAGCCATGATATTCTCTTTATACCCTGGGCAATTTTATCGAGATTGATCTGTGCTTGTTACTTTTCAAAAGTGGGAATAAGCGTAAGAAAAACGACTTTCAAAAAGTGGGTGTACGCGGAAGAAAGCGTGAAAATTAAATCATAAAGTAAAAAATAAAACCTTGTAATCGGTTTAATTACAAGGTTTTAAAAGTGCCCGGGACTGGATTCCTTCCATCCTGGGATTCAATATCTTGTAAGTTCTGTGTGTCAAATAAGTGTCGTGAAATTAAACGTCAATCAAAAGACTTCGTTTATTTTTCACTTCTTCACACTTCTTTTCGTTTTCAGGGCAAATATATTTTTTATTATTAGTTGTTGAATCAAAAACATCGATTTAATTATTAAATAATTGCTACGATTTTCAAATTTACCTTGCTTCGATTTTTAGGGAGGAGGTCACAAATGATATCGACGATGAGGCGGCTTTTGGAAAGTATCGCCAAAGAAAAGTTACGCGATCGAATTCGAGATAGCAGTTTGATAAAATAAAGGATGTTTACGAAATGATATTTCTAACAAACAAGTCTACCTAAGCCAAAAACGGTAGGCATTGTCAGGGTTTTGTTGAAAATCGCGTTCTGCTTTAAGGATGACTTTTTCGAGGGTGCATTTATTTGCAATAACTCTGATTTTTGCTGCTCGTTGATAAAATATTGATGAATTTCTTCCGGGGTGTCCCCAAATTTCTTCGCATATTCGACTATGAACTGTTCATGGAATCGGGGAACAATTACCCTGCACCATATTGTCGCGGGTTTCGCTTTTATGAAAACGAGTTTGCATTCAATTTGATATCATAAGCCGAAACATCGTTCCAGCAACATTTTTGGGATCCGCTTATGAAGTATCTTCAATAGCGGTTAAATGAAAAAAAAAGTGTGTTATAAAATTTGGAAACTTAAAGACATGCACTTTACATTTGTAACTATTGAAAATTTATAAAGCAAACTAATGAAAAAATATCCTATAAGGTGTCCTGTTACGGCTTATTTAAGCGTAATAGACGGGCATTGGAAACCGTTGCTTCTTTGGCATTTACAAACAAAACCGCTGCGTTTTAAAGATATTCTGTCACGTATCCCAGACATCTCGACCAGGGTACTTACAGAACAGCTTAATGAAATGGAAGAGGATAAGCTGATTAGTCGCAGAGCCTTCAATGAAACGCCTCCGAGAGTGGAGTATGAATTAACTGATCACGGAAGGACCTTATTACCTGGTTTAGCCATGTTACGCGAGTGGGGCCTGCAGTTTTTAAAGAAAAACAAACACGTTCTCCATCCCGATAGTGAATGGAATCAAAAAATTATTAAGCGACTATAAAATGAAGATCAAATACCTGGCGCTACTCATCTGCTTTTTTAATTGCCAGCTTTTGAAAATGAAGCTATTCAGTCAATCATTAAATTATAAACAGTTATGAAAATTTCTTCCTCGCTTGCGCATCTCAGCGATATTTTCTTACTCCCGTTTTCTGTTACAGTTATTATTCCTCTCTGGATTTATCAGGGTAAAATCGATTATATTCCGGATCATATTATTATAAAGGTTTCAGGAGTCTTATTACTTATTTTTGGGTTGTGCATGCTAAGTTATACGATTTTTCTATTTGGGAAAATCGGAAAAGGCACATTGGCACCATGGACACAAATAGATAAGTTAGTCGTAGCCGGACCTTACCAGTATTGCCGAAACCCCATGATAAGCGGAGTCCTTTTTGTTTTATCCGGGGAATCATTGATATTTCATTCAACAAGTATATTAATCTGGACAGGAATATTTTTTGTATTTAATACTTTTTACTTTATTATCATTGAGGAGCCATATCTGACTAAAAAGTTTGGTGCAGAATATATAGAATACAAAAAAAATACACCAAGATGGATTCCAAAATTGAGGCTTTTTAAGAAGATCTATCTCTAATGTTTTACCCTTTGGTGATTGCACTTACCATTTATGTAGCGCAAATATATTTCAGCAAATGGTGGCTCTCAAGGTATTACCAGGGCCAGCTTGAATGGTTTTGGCGTCAATTAAGTTATGGTAAAAAATTAGCCATAAAAAGAGTGCGTGACCTTGAATGATGTAGTGAAAAGTACGCTGAATCTGGCAGACATTAATCACCTTGCGGCCCTCAATGAAATAATGGCGATTGCTTATAAATCTCTTTCAATCTCATCATGGAACCCGTCTATATTATTGGCGCCGGCGCAATCGGCAAGGTATTGGCTGTTTGTTTGAGTAACGACGGAAAGAAAGTCGTCTTACTGCGCGGCAGCGTGGACAATGGCGAAACACACAGGGAAAACATCTGTGTGACGCTCCCTTCACAGGAGATAATTGAGGCGGAAATAACGATTGATGCGCTTAGCAACTACCATAGTTTCGAAGGATTGGTGGTGCTATGTAATAAATCTTACGGCAATACGGCTTTGGCTGATGCTCTAAAAGACAAGATTGGCTATTCCCCCCTTGTGCTCTTGCAAAATGGCTTGGGTGTGGAGCAAGTGTTTATGGACTTTCGGTCTGTTTACCGTTGTGTACTTTTTGCCTCCAGCCAACCAGTCTCAGATACGAAGCTGAACTTTAAGTCGGTAGCTGTATCGCCTATCGGAAGGATCAGCGGCGGTGACGAAACTTCCCTTGGCCATATCGCCGGTTTACTTAATACCCCGTATTTTGGCTTTAGAGCTGAGCCTGATATTCAGCCTATCATCTGGAAAAAGGCCATCGTCAATAGTGTGTTCAATTCGGTTTGCCCGCTGCTTGACACAGACAACGGCATCTTTCACCGGAATCCGCAGGCTTTGCAAATCGCAGAAAGTTTAGTGTCCGAATGTTTGTGCGTAGCAGAAGAACAAGGTGTTAATCTTAACCTGGCAGAGGTGATGGATAGCCTCTTGCTGATCAGCCGCTCTTCGGACGGGCAATTTATCTCCACCTTACAAGACATACGGAACCACCGGCCTACCGAAATAGTGACGCTCAATCTGGCCATTGCCGGAATGGCCACAACGGAACAGGCTGTTATCCAAACCCGTTTGCTGGGCCAGTTGACTTTATTAAAATCTCAGTTATAAATTAACCATTGAAACAAAAAATCAAATGAAAAAAGTACTCACAATTCTTGCAGTACTTATTTTTTCTAAAATGAGTTATGCACAAAACATCCAGGGGAGTTCGGACACTGCCGCCATCAAACAAACCCTCAACACCCTATTCGATGCCATACGTAAAGGCGACAGCACTTTGTTAAAATCTGTTTTCTCAAAAGGTATGATAAAACAACGCGTTTCAAATGACAAAAATGAAAAAGCGGCTTTGTCAAATACGAATTCAGGTGATTTGGCAAAAGCAATCGGCACACCCCACGCGGCGGTTTATGATGAAAGGGTTGTTTATGATGGTATAAAAATTGACGGTGACCTTGCCTGCGTTTGGGCGCCTTACAAATTTTATCTTGGCGATCAATTCAGCCATTGCGGTGTTAATGTTTTTCAGTTGATGAGAACTGCAGATGGCTGGAAGATAATTTATATTGTGGATACCAGTCGAAAGGATAATTGTATTCCGTAGGTTTATTTAACTTCTCCAGAACCACCGGCCTACCGAAATAGCGACGCGCAGTCTGGCCATAGCAATGGCTTAAATAAATAACCATTCCGTCGAAATAATCGGCCCCTTTACCGAAATAATTTTAACACTTATGCAAGATCACTTCCTTTTAATATTTGAGCTCCCCTCGTTTGTGAGTATATTGTTATTCAAATATATAAAATGAAACATTTTTTTCTTTCGCTTATTATTTTGATTTCTTTTGAAAAAGCTAAATAAGCAGAATTTAATGGCTACTATGTAACAAACAAAAATGATACTATTTACACAAAGTTATATTTTCCTTATTTCGCTGACGACGTATACCACCAAGTTGAAATTTTTGATTCTGCAATTTCAAAAAAAGTTAAACTTAAGCCTACTGATATAGCATGCTTTGTATATTTTGATGGCGGGAAAAAATTTGTTTACGTTTCTAAATCATTTGATAACGATTTATTATTTTTTGAAAGAAGAATTCGAAATAGTAACTACAGCCTGTATTCTTATGAGTATGTGGCACGTGTCGGAGGACAGTATGCCCTCGGTAAAATAAAGTTGATAATAGCAAAGAACGATAGTGTATATGTAGCCATTAATTCTGAGGATAATGCAAAAAAAACTAGAGAAAAACTTAAAAGTTATTTTACGGAACCAAATATTCAACAAAAAATTGAAGAAATATTCAGATATAGGGTAACAACCGAAAGAGATACCTTCAATCTTGTAAATTATTTAAATAAAGAACAATCGAAATAGGGGTCAGCTGTTAAATAAACATTTGGCACCAAACGCTTAGTTCCACCGAAATTAACCAAACTTACACCAGAGCAATTGATCGAAGATTCCGGAGCAGCAGAGGTTCTCAATGATCTCAAGGCTTATTTTACCAACAGACCCTTTTTTGTTTCCGATGTAGTGGGTAATAAAGAAGACAATCGATTACAATATGTCGATCTCGCGCAACAGGGTGGTGGCGTTTGGGGAATCGCCTTAATCGGAGCAACCTATATTCTGGAAGTGATGGGGATCCGGTTCTTCGTTCTGGCCGGCACTAGCGCAGGAGCCGTCAGCATGATGAGCTAGTCGCAGCGGGTACCCGGGATCTGGCAAGGACAAAAAAGATCCTGCAGGAATTACTCGAAGTCGAACTCTTCAGTTTTGTGGTTCAATCTGAATTCTCGTAAAAAGCCCTTAATTTCTTTTTATTCGTTTTTAAATATTCACTAAATAAATAAATCGCCAAAGGGATTATTTTTAAACGTTGTTTACTTCCAGGGTGAAGGTATAACTCCATCCGCCCTGTCGCCTCCCCGAAACGTGATCGAAAGTTCAAAAGTTTGAGGGCGTCTCGCTGCCGATGAAAGCTGTGATATGGTTATGTCGTAGGAAAGACCCAATTGAAGTTTATTAAATACGAATCCAATGTAGGGAACTATAGCATTATTAGACCAATACCAAAGGCCTGCATTAAAAATCATATCTTCTTCTCCTTCGTCCGATAATAGATACCCAAATCCTCCACCCACAGAAAAATAATTTGCCTTTGCCTGAGTTTGGTAAATAGAATTCGTAAATAAAACAACTTTGCTATTCAGGTAGTTTTCGTAGTCTGCGTGAACAACATAGCGTGGCGCTAAGTATTGGTTGGGATCGTTCACTACGGTTTGTTTTGGTTTGTTCAAATGAAATGCAGCCGCTCCAAAATCAAGACTTGCATAGCGGGAGCTAAAGCTATAAAGAAGACCAGCACTTACAGAGAGATAATCTGTCATATTGGTAAAGGCGGCTTCACCGGTTGGCAGGTTGGTGTCAAATCCGTTACCAGTAAATTGTTGTGAAAAACTGAGCTGGCTGAAGTCCACCCTTTTATGGCCATATGTCAAACCCACACCCATACCCAAGCGCTGATCGCCTCCCTGTTCAGCAATTTTAATATTGTAGGATGCGTCGAGTGATGCGTATGTGCTTTTCAATGTACCCAGCATGGCCTGGTCGTACATGATCATGCCACCCAGACCAAAAATTGAATTTTCCGGGATCTTGTCTTGGAAAATTTTGCCGTCCCAGGAAGCAGTGCTTGTGTTATAGGGATTGGCCGGGTTGACCCACTCCACACGTATGTTGGCGATCCCCCGATAATCGTAGTTGGTTATTCCCGTCAGCGCCGGATTTATATTCAGGGGCGATGAGAAGAATTGTGAAAAACTCGGATCTTGTCCATAAGCCCCGACTGCAACGAGGCTCAACACCAGCAACAGTTTCATCAATTTGAGTTTGTTCATAACAGTTGATTTATCTATCGTATTAATAAAGAATTACCGCTTCGTTTAATCGTGGTTCCGTCTTCTCCAATGGCTTCCGCTGTCCATGTATATACATCCATAACCTGCGGCTGACCATGATATGTTCCATCCCATCCGTCACCTGGAGCATTTGTTTCAAACATCAGCTGACCCCATCTGTCGAAGATTCGGAAGTATACGAGTCTTATGATGTGAACTGACATCGGATAGAGTTTGTCGTTCACACCATCTTTATTTGGCGACCATGCCTTAGGTACATAAATATCTGCCCCGGGTCTGATCTTCACCCATAAGGTATCTATGGTGACGCATCCGGAATCAGACGTGAGTATAATATTGTATTGCATAGAATCTCCGAATTTGAATATCGGATTCTGGATATTCGGCAGGTTCAGCCCAGTAGCCGGTGTCCAGTTATAGGAATAGTTGTTGCCGAGATCCCGGGCGGAGAGTATTTTCTGAATGTTTGCTATTGCAAAGGCGTCGGGATAACGAACTCCTGCAATGGCTGTAGTTACTGTAACCGTAGCTGTGCTGGATAGGTTATTGTTTGAACAAACAGCGTCTGAAACAGCCAGGATCGTATAGGTAGTCGTAGACGGTGGGCCAACGGTTAAATCAAACCTGTTATTTGATAGGCTGTTTGTCGTAAAGATATTGGTGCCATCGCTGTAGGTCACCGTCCACGGAGATTTACCAGTGAGGCTGATCGATAACTGCGCTTTTATACCCGGGCAAATGGAAACGTCGCCATTGAAAGCTGCAGTTGGCAAAACGTTGAATGTGGTTGTTACTGGTTTGATGGTGAAGCATCCGCCTGCGGCAGTTGCCTTAATATAATAAGTGCCTTCTGTAGTTATGGCATTGGGGTTCGTGAGTGACTGTGTTGCTGATGCGTTCATCCAGTAAGTGTAAGTCAGACCAGGACCGCTGCCTGCAGTGATTGACCCGGCAGTCAGATCGATGGCGCCAGGACTACATGCTGCAGCCGGGTTGGTTACTACCAGTAATGGTGAGCCGGTAATCGCTACTGTTACCGGTTGAATTATAGAGCAACCTCCGGCGTTGGTTCCTTTAATGTAATAAGTGCCTGCAACAGATACAGCTTTCGCATTGGTCAGGGCATTCGTGGCAGCGATGTCAGACCAGTAAGTATACGTCAGACCGGCTGAACTTCCCGCGATAATGGCGCTGTTTGTCAAATCCACGGTTCCGCCGATACAGGTGGTAGGTGGGTTGGTAATCAGTAAGACAGGCATAGCAGTTTGCGTGATCGTCACAGGTACATTGATGGAACATCCTTTGGCGTCAGTGACGGTAAATGTATAGTTACCTGCTGACAGATTAGTCTGTGCCGGTGTGATGGTATAAGGTCCGGTACCACCTGCTGGTGTGATGACGACAGATCCATTGGCATTACCGCAAGAGGCATTAGTGATAGCCATATTTGCAGTAATGGCTGCAGGTGCATTGACGACAAGTGATGTTGCAGCAGAGGTACAACCACCCGCGTCGCGAACGGTTACATTATAGGTGTTTGGT
>JBGPBW010000014.1:0-35687 GCA_041481385.1 Puia sp. | reverse complement strand
CGCTTCCGGAAGACAATTTATTCAACTGCAGGGCCTCGATGGTCTTCCGGGTATGGTGCGGCCGGTTGTAAGTGAACAGGGCAATGGGCGACAATTCCATTAGATCAACTTTTTTAAGAAACTTGTTTCGGAAAAATCCCTGACATAGGGTACGGGTCCTGCGAATATCGAGATTTTCCATGAGTTTCGGTCGAAGGAGAAAGGGGCCATATAATATCTCCTTTCTGTGTTATCTATGATCAACCAGCCATTTTTCTTCAACTTCGGCAGTCCCTGCTGTATGCAGGATGGCCTGGCCCGACCGTCTACAATGATGATATCAAAATAATGGTCCGGATAGGAATCAATAGATTTTGCATATCGTTCAAAATTTTTCCCGGCATATCCCGGATCGCTGGAAATAAAATGGCCAGGGTTTTTAAAGTCTTTTTCAAAAAACTGTGGGTCAGCGTCGGCTTCTGCAAGAATATATTGAATATTTTGAACCCTAAGCCTAGCCAGCTTTTCTTTCAAAATGGAATACCAGGATGGGTCGTGCTCCACTGAAACCAGTTCCTGTACCCGGGAAATCCAGAACATCGTGGATCCACCTGAACCATATTCAAATACATGCATATCCGGGCGGACTATTTTTTTCAGGAATTCGATGGCGTTAAAACTGATCCAGGGGGTCTGGTCATCCACGGAATTCCGGCCAGGCCTGAGGTGTTCGCGCCAGGCCGGGTAATACCGGATGAGTGAAAACAAGTTTCTTAGCCGGGGTTTATTCCAGAGTGACTTCAATGATTTTTTCAGGTAGATAACCGGATCTGCTGTGGGCATAGTAAAAGGTTATGCATTCGTAACCGGAATGAGGTTTATTTTTTTTCGAATGTAGAATCGTATAATAAAATAATATATGGCGAAATAACAGGCATTGGATGCGATAGACACCACGCCCGCTCCATAAACTCCCCAGCGCGGAATAAGCAGTAAACTCAAACCAAGGCTTATACAGCAAATGAACAGGCCGGTAATAGAGACTATATGTGTTTTTTCAAAATAAACCAGGTAATTCGTGTATAACGGCGTGAGCGCCGCCAGAATCTGGGAAATCAAAAGAAGCGGGAGGATATATAAGGTTTCATGGTATTTGCTTTGAATGATTCCCAATGAAAGGACCGCCCACACAAAGAGCTGGATGGAGCAGGACAGTACCGCGAAAATGACGAAGAGCCGGATGATCAGTTTATCTGTTTTGGCAACATTTTTCCGGAGGTCTTTTTCCTTGAGAAAGAGCGGGAGCCAGGCATTCTGGAACGAAGTAAAGATCAGCGGAATTACCCCTGCACAGGATACCGCCAGGTAGTAATAGGACATTTCTTTAAAGGAACCGTATTTTTCCAGGAAGAATTTATCACTGAAATTGATCACGATACCAAAAACGGCAGACAACATCACCGGAATAGCGAGTTTAAGCCCAGACAACGCAATTTTACGACTGAATCGGGCATTGACTTCCTTTATAAAGATGTAAATAAAACCCAGGAACAGGACCCCTTCCACCAGGTAAGTGGTTTCAAGACGGATTCTGACCCGGTCATGATTTTTCAGGATAAATAAAAAGGTGACCGCAAAAATATTTATACAGATAATTCTTAAAAAATTATATTGTTTGAGCTGTTTTATTTTCTCGGAAGTAAATAAAAAGTTGGTGAGCATGAAATTTCCGATAGACACAATCAGGGCCAGCAATACAGAACCGCGGTATTCCGAATAGTGGATTTGGTTTTTAAAAAGAATTTTTACCAGAAAATAATCCCAATTAAAAAAATAAACAGGGAAAATGACACAGGTGAGGATGGCCGCCAGCAGGCAAAAGATGGTAAATAAAAGCCGGCCCTTATCTTCTTCACTTTCAAAATCATGATAATATTTAGTCAGCGGTATATATAAACCGAAATTCAAAACCACAGAGAAAGTGAAAATAATGGATAGCAGATATCCGTATAGTCCGTATTCATCCTGTGTCATAAGCCTCAGATAAACCGGGAGTAGAATGATCCCGGCCAATTTGACCAGAATATCTATGCTCAGAACTGCGAACAGCCGGTTTATCAACAGGTTGTCTCTATATTGTGCTATCCATTTGTTGAGTGATCTGACTACTTTCATTGCCATGAAGGAACAACTTTTTAAGCGCTATGCCTTCCCCTCATAGTTCCTGATTTTCCGGTGAAGTTCAATATACAAACCCAGGAGGAAAAATACAGTCAGACCGATCAGCCCCCCGTATGCAAGTGATTTGAACTTGGAACCAGATCGTGGCAAAAAAGGGTTTTTAAATTCATCTATGACCTGTATGGGTTTTGAATTAGAGCTTAGCCAGGTCATAACTGTTCCTTTTTCTTCGATCAGGTCACTTGCCTGTTTATATATGCTGGCGGGATCAGCGCTGTTACTGTAATATGTGGTAGTGATTTTTGATGAAGCAAGAAAACGATTATAGGTTGATTCCAATGTATCCAGTTTCGTCAGTTCACCATCTATAAAAGATAGCTTTTCATAATGAAATTTGATAAGTTCTTCATGAATTCTTTTAAGGGAGGGCTTATTATCCAGGTAATTTACAATAGCATTTTGAAAAGTGTCTGTCAGATCCGGGTTACCAATTCCGGCGACAATCTTAAATGGCTGACTATACTTTGTGGATGTATCATTCTCCAGGGATTCATTAAGCAATCCGGTTAATCCCAAATAATTTAACTTCCCGGCGTGTTGTTCGCTGATACCGAGTTCTTTTGCCAGCTCAATATAGGATCGGGAAGCAACTAATTCATTCAGGGATTGGATCATTTCCCCGATGGTTTTTCGATGCACAGTTGAAGTTTCACCGATCATTGAAACTTCAAAGTTGGAAGACTTGGAAGCATACCGGAAATACCCCGCGGCCATACCTAAGATCAGACCTGCAAGCAGTAACAATTTGTGTTTCTTAATAACCTCGAACAATTGATCGACGACAGAGAAAATAAAACGAAGGAAATGAATCGTGAGTTTTTTGAAAGGAGGCAAGCTGATATAGTCTTCTGATTTTATATTTTCTTCATTCATGTCTATATCTTTCGAATAGGATCGCAGGTTGTTGCGGGTTAAGAAATTTAACTATGTGAATTTGTCAAAATTAGCAAAATATATCTATTTTGAATGAATATTCTATTCAGATACAATTCGTTAAATAACCAGTTTATCGAACAAACGGAAAAAATTATATAATTGATCAGGAAATGAAAAGTCGGACAGATGGGATATTTCATCAGTTGTTTGCGGGGCTGATTTTCTTTTTTTTTGTAGGTCTTCAAATTGCCTTTCGTTCTTTGGTAAGTATTTCAACAATCGGAATGTTCGTTCTCGCTTTGTCGTACTTCAGAATGAAAACCGGAAGATGGTGGAATATATCCTTTTTTAATTTTTTTACGCTGGGCTGCTTTCTTTATTTTACAGTACAAACAATTGCTCTTTTATATACCAGGAACATCGAATCAGGCAGGTTCATTTTTCAAACCAACCTGGGCCTGATCGCTCTTCCCGTGGCTGTTTTTTACAGTGACCTGGTCGACACGGAAAGCTGGGGCAGGATGATGAAGTGGTATACCCTGATTCTATTGTTAACCACGACGATAGCAATTAGCCACGCGTTTTATTTATTTTTCCAAACTGGTAGTACAAACTTTTTCTTCTATCACCCGCTTGTTTTGATATACTCTGATCACGCAATCCAGTTTTCTATTTTGGTATTTATCGGAATCCTTTTCCTAGTTGAAGAATTCGACAGGCTGATGTATTTAAAAAACCGGAAATGGATAGTATTCCTTTTGATTTATTTCTCTGTTTTTCTATTTCTTCTGACGTCAAAGCTGATTATCACCATATATTTTTTATACATTATTTACCTGGTCGTTTTTACCAGGAAATTGCTGGCGAATCGTTCCCATCGTATTATAGCTATGGCGGCTATAGTAACTATTTTAGTTTTATTTATGTTCACGAATTCGCCGCTGCGGAGACGGATGATGGATGATGTCACAGGCAACTTTTCATTAATAAAGCAGGATAAGTTCAAACCCGGAGATTATTTTAACGGTGTTCAGTTCAGGTTGATATCCTGGAGGTTTGTTTATGAAATTCTAAATGAAAATCACCGTTGGTTGTTAGGTGTAAGTCCTGGGGATGCCCAGGATATATTGGATAAAAAGTACAAAGAACTAAACATGTATACCGGCGATTCAACTGGCATTGGCAAAGGTTATCTTATTTATCATACCCACAATCAGTTTCTGCAGGCCTTGTTGGAAACTGGCATACCAGGCCTGGCTTCATTTATGCTAATTTGTGCGGGTATGATAAAGCTGGCAGCTAGTTCGGCAGACAGATCGATGATAGTGCTGACGATCTTACTTCTCTGTTATTGTTTTTCAGATGCCGTGTTGAAAACACAGTATGGCATGATCCTTTTCATATTCTTCCCTTTATTCCTTTTCAAGGGCCGGCAAAATCCTGAACCCCAAAATCAATTGTCATAAACCTTCTTCACGGGAGAAAATAATTTCCTGTAATATTTTGTTATGGAACCGAGCTTTAGGTATTCAAGGGTTTTTGCGGCTGAAATAGCGGTTACGTGCTTAAGATAATAGAGATAGTTGCTTGTTTTCTTTTCAGGCAGGTACCTGTTTTTTATTGCCAGTGTTTCCCTGCAACCCAGTTTCCATTGGTTATCACTGAAACCGCCCAAACGCATATTGGCAAGAACATATGGGATATATTTAAATCTGCACCGGTTAACTTTTAGTTTCAGAAGCATGTCATAGTCCATTGCACAGCGGAACCTGTTGTCGTATCCGCCCAGACGGTCATATATATCCTTCTTAATAAATACTGTTGGATGAATGATCGTCATTTCCCTGTTAAGCAGATCAAAATTTGCTACCTGGACAAATGCTTTTTTCTGATCTTTCCACCATTGGATGTCACCATAATACACTTCCTCGCTACCGAAATTTTCCGCCACCCTCTGGAATACTCCCGGTTCATACCAGTCATCGGCATGTATGATTCCCACAATGTCTCCGGTTGCACGGGAAATTCCTTTATTTAATGCATCGCTGATTCCGTTGTCTTTCTCACTTATCCAGAAATAAAGATGCTTTTCGTATTTTTTAATAATCTCGACCGAATGATCCGTTGAACCGCCATCTATGATAATATATTGAACGGGCTTTAATGACTGATCCAGCACACTCCGGATGGTTTGCTCAAGGTGTTTTTCTCCATTGAATACGATAGTTATGATTGAAATAACTGGTGAATTCATTCGATATTTATTTGTCAGCCAGTTCGAAACTGGTATAATTACCATTGTAACATTGCAGAATGAATTCTGCGTACTTGTCTATTATTTTTGGCCAGGTAAAATGCTCCTGTATTTTTTTAATATTGTTTGCGATCATGTTATTTTCTTTTTGCCCGTGAGTAACTCCTTCAACGAGGTGTTTCACTTCATCTGCATCTAGAAAGTAATAGGCGTCCTTTTGCAACAGAGATACATTGAATTCATTATTATTGGCTGCGATTAATGCACCACTGATCATGGCTTCCAGAAGTGATGGATTGGTTCCTCCTGCACTGTGGCCATGAAAATATAAAGCAGAAAAGCTTTTTAGGGAATGTAATTTTGCTTTATCGTATATCGCTCCCAAAAAGACAATTCGTTTGTCTTCCCGAAATTTGTTTTGAAGGTATGTACCATATTTGTTTGTTGGATTTCCGATGACGATCATTTTCTTTTCTGAATTACTGGCCGAAAAGCCGTCCAGCATCATTTCGATGTTATTTTCGGGTTCCATCCGTGCAATAATCAGAAAATAGTTGTATTTAGTCAGCCCTTTTTCCTCAAGGTCAAATTCTTCAGCCTCTCCCGGTTTTTCAGCGCCATATGCTATGAACGTACTGGGGACATCATATTTGCTTTGGAGGTATTTTTGAATTGCGAGTGAATCGGCGACAAAATAATCACAAAATTTGACGGCGAGTCTTTCTGCGTAGAATAAAAATCTTCTGATTTTACCTGCATATTTGTTTCTTTTCCATTCAAGGCCATCCATATTGATTATTATAACGGCGTTTTTGGGAAATAATCTTCCCCAGACAGATATACTTGTATAACCGAGTATCAGTAAAACATCAAAATCCCTTTTTCTCGCATCAAGTATGCAGTTAAGATCATAAATAAATTGACCGGCTGTTTTTAATTTATCTTCCGGATTAAAGCAATGTATAATATTAACACCATTCCAGGTTTTTTCCTGATAGGAATGGTTATGGGTATTATATACAAAGACTTCAAATGATTTTTTAAGTAAGCCCACTGAAAGATATTCAGCAAGTTGTTCAAAACCGCCGTATTGATTCGGAATTCCCCTTGTGCCAAGAATGCCTATTTTCATTTTATGAGTTGAATAGTTGTTTTAAAGGTTTGGGGAACAGATTAGTCACCAAAAATATTCGTCAAATATAATCGAGTGATATGGTAAAATTTCACAAGGTAAGCCGGATCTCTCGGATAGCGGCTCTTATCCGCTAACAGCAAATCACAGACCTGTGGATTTTCGTCAGCATTACGATTCCCTAAAATTGAGCAAATCTAAAAATTTTTATTAGCTGCATGATTGGGTTGAAATTGGTCATTTATATAGATGGAAACACCTAGTGATGTTGATAAGTTGGAAATTCAAATTTTTAAAAATGAATCATATTCTTTTCTTTTGCAATAAAAGAGGCGCGACCTCGTTTGATTTCTTTTACGAGAATTTTTGAAGCCGAAGCATCCTTTTTCTAAAAGTTTATGTCATATGAACCTATACGCATTATTGTTAAAATAATGCCAAAGAGAGGGAATATGCATTAAAAGGTAAGAAATTTGAATGCACTGCATTTGTTGATCGAGTTTAAAACCAAATATCTTATGGCCGTTGTAGAGATCAAGAGATATGTAAGAAATTCTAAACATGTTTCACTCAAGCGTAAAGGAGTAAAAGCTCGCCCGAACCGAACTATCTATCTGATCGGCAAGCGTTTATTCGACATAGTCGTCTCCTTATTTGTCATTACGCTGGTTCTAAGCTGGCTCATCCCCATCCTTGCCATACTGATCAGACTGGATTCCAAAGGGCCTGTTTTTTTTGTTCAAAATCGGGTAGGGTTTCTTGGCTGCACTTTTCGCTGTTATAAATTGCGCACCATGGTAGTCAATGACGAGGCGGATTCGAAGCAGGCTTTGAATAACGATTCGCGCATTACCCGTCTCGGGAGCTTTTTGAGAGTTACAAGCCTAGATGAATTGCCCCAATTCCTGAATGTTCTGATAGGGAATATGAGCATAGTTGGACCCAGGCCGTTCATGCTAAAGGACGACCAGTCATTCAGTATAGTGGTTTCGAACTATCCACTCAGATATTGCGCAAGACCTGGCATTACCGGTATGGCCCAGGTAAAGGGTTATAGAGGTCCGACTGCTAACTTTCACAGCATATTTCATCGCTATCAATGGGATGCTTTCTATATTCGGAACGCCAGTCCATCACTGGATTTTAAGATAATACGTATTACGGTTCGCCAGACGATTAAAAGTTTATTTCCCCTTAAAATTAATACGCAAAGGAATGAGTATGCGCCTATTAACACCAGGCAGATGGTCATGGAAAATATAGGTTAATCAACCGGCCCAGGATTCCCTGTCCAGACTCCGGTACTGTATTGCTTCTGCGAGATGTTCTGCCTGAATGGTATCTTTTCCATCCAGATCGGCGATAGTCCTGGACACTTTTAAAATGCGATCATAGGCCCTGGCCGACAGGTTCAGTTTTTCCATTGCGGATTTGAGGAGGATTGCACCTGATTTTTCAATCCCGCAAATTTTCTTCAACAGGTTACTGTCCATCTGTGCGTTAGCATAAATCCCCGGCTGATCTTCAAATCGACGGCTTTGTTTTTCCCGGGCATTCAGAACCCTGCCCCGGATGGAAACAGATGCTTCACCCGGATCCGCATCAGACAATTCGTTAAAACCTACCGGTGTAACTTCTACGTGCAAATCAATCCGGTCAAGCAAAGGACCAGAAATCCGGTTCAGATATTTCTGTACGGCTCCGGGCGGACAACTACAGGCCCTTTCCGGATGATTGTAAAATCCGCAGGGACAAGGATTCATACTTGCAATAAGCATAAAACTTGCAGGGAAATCGATACTCATTCGGGCACGGCTGATATTTACCCTTCTCTCTTCCATGGGCTGACGCATCACTTCAAGCACCGACCTTCTGAATTCCGGTAACTCGTCCAGGAACAATACGCCGTTATGGGCCAGGGAGATTTCGCCGGGCTGGGGCATACCACCACCACCGACAAGCGCCATATCTGAAATGGTATGGTGTGGCGATCGGAAAGGACGGCGGGCAATCAGCATGGAGTCCGGTGGCAGCTTGCCTGCAACGCTGTGGATTTTAGTTGTCTCCAGTGCCTCCTGTAAACTGAGTGGTGGAAGAATGGTTGGCAGCCTTTTCGCCAACATTGTTTTACCCGAGCCCGGTGGACCGATCAGGATGGCATTATGGCCACCGGCAGCCGCGATTTCAAGCGCTCTTTTGATATGATGTTGTCCGCGCACGTCCCTGAAATCAATATCGAACTGGTATTGGTTTGAAAAAAAATCAAGACGTGCGTCGGGCGTGAGGGGTTTGATTGGGATTTTATTATCGAGGAACTCAACCACTTCCCGGATATGCGATACAGGGTAAACAGCAAGCTGATTCACCATAGCTGCTTCCCTGCTGTTTGGATGAGGCACTATAAAACCTGTAAATTTTTCTTTCCTTGCCTGGATTGCCATAGGGAGAGCCCCCCTGACCGGGAGAATACTTCCATCCAGGTTCAGTTCTCCCATGATCAGCATGTGTTTCAAGACCTCCGGGTTTTTGATCTGGCCGCTGCCCGCCAGGATACCAACAGCTATCGGCAGGTCAAACGCAGAGCCCGATTTACGGATATTGGCCGGTGCCAGATTTACCAGCAGTTTTATCCTCGGCATCAGGAAACCATTTGTCTTCAACGCACTTTCAATGCGCTGAAGACTTTCCTTAATGGCATTGTCCGGCAGGCCTACAATAAAGTAATTCTTGCCTTTCATCACATTCACTTCCACGGTGATGGTGATGGCATCAACACCATAAACCGCACTGCCATAAGTTTTGACAAGCATGCAAGAAATTATCCAGGTCAAGGTAAGATGAGGAATGCGACGAATCAATTACCACTAAGTAGTAATTTGGAAATTTGAAAAAAAGAAAAATTGAAAATTGATAGCACAGGATTAAAAACGAAAAGGAAATGACACATCCGATTCCCAAATCATTTTCAAATTTCCAATATTTCAAATTTTCAAATTCCTCTAAAGACTGGTTTCCTTTTTTCCAGGAAAGCAGCTGTGCCTTCCTTCATGTCTTCCGTATTAAAACACTGCCCGAAAAGAGTAGTTTCAAGCGCATAGCCATCCACGTTATCGAGAGCCGCATTGGCAGCGGTAATGCATTTACCGATGGCCAGGGGAGCCTTGCTGATGATTTGTGCAAGTATGAGTTTTGTTTTTCCCATCAACTCTTCCTGTGTTGTGACATAATTTACAAGTCCCCACTGAAGTGCCTGCTGGGCAGAAAAAGGATTTCCGGTTAAAAGGATTTCCAAAGCACGGCCTTTACCTAAATATTTTGTGAGCCGCTGTGTACCGCCATACCCTGGTATCAGGCCCAGACTGATTTCGGGCTGTCCGAATTGGGCAGAATCACTGCAGATCCGGAAATGGCAGGCCATGGCCAGTTCGCAGCCACCACCCAACGCAAATCCATTCACAGCCGCCAGGATCGGCTTGGGTGCGTTTTCAATTTTGAAAAAAACCCGCATTCCCTGATTGGCGAGGGCCATCCCTTCTTCATTTGACAATCCTGCGAATCCCCGGATATCTGCTCCGGCTGCGAAAGCCCTGTTGCCTGCCCCTGTTATGATGGCTCCCCGAATCAGTGGGTTTACATAGACTTCTTCCACGGCTTCTCCGAGTTCGCTGATAACCGTTTTGTTAAGTGCATTTAATTTTTCCGGGCGGTTAATAGTAATGATGAAGATTTGATCCGCCAGTTCCGTTGTTAAAGTATCATACATGGCTGCGATTTATTAACTCCGGTTTGTGATAACCCATTCCCGGATATATGCTGAAATTTCTGTCGTGGCTGTGCCGGGAGCAAATAATTTTCCAACACCCATTTCCTGCAATAGGTTTCGATCCGCATCCGGAATAATGCCACCCCCGGTCAGTAAGATATCGGTAAGATTATTTTCTTTCATCAGCTGGATAATTTTTGAAAAAACCGTCATATGCGCCCCACTCAGAATACTGATGCCGATTGCATCCACGTCTTCCTGTATGGCCGCATGCACCACCATTTCCGGCGTCTGGCGAAGTCCCGTATAAATGACTTCCATTCCGGCATCACGCAGGGAAGTGGCAATTACTTTTGCTCCGCGGTCATGACCATCCAAACCCACTTTGGCCACCAGTACACGGATCGGACGGGATAGTGTTTTATCCATATTCAAATGTACGGAAGAGTTTCTCTCTGCTATTACCAGTTTCCCGTTAGATCAATCAGTTTGTTGATCCGTTCCGTCGTTTCTGGTTCTCCCAGCAGTCCAGCGATTTCGAATACAGGAGGTCCCGATTTTTCACCGACGAGCATGATACGCAGGGGCAGCTGAAGTTCACCAGGTTTAATCTGTTGCGCTGTGGCAAGATCCTTAAATAGCGCTTCCAGATTTGCCGCGGTCCATTCGGAGATATTTTTAAAAGATCCTATGTAAGACTTAAAAAAGCTGTATTTAGCTGTCGTCCATTTGGGTTTGATGGCATCCATATCCCAATGAAGGGGTGCGGAAAAAAAGAACCATCCCTGGCTGTAGAATTCCGGCAGGAGGTGACAACGTTCGCGAATCAGGCTGATTACCGAAAGCAGGAATTCTTCATCCTTTATCTGAACCCCTTTTTTGTGGTATATGTCCAGGACCGGCCCCAGTAAATCAGCTACTGGTAAACGTCGAATCCATTCCTGGTTAAACCATTTGGCTTTGTCGTAATTGAATTTAGCGCCGGCCTTGTGTACACGTTCGATTGAAAATTTTTCTACCAGTTCTCCGAGAGAATAGAGCTCTTGTTCGGTTCCGTCGTTCCATCCCAAAACAGCGAGCATATTGACAAATGCTTCAGGCAAAAAGCCTTTTTCGCGGAAGCCTGAAATCATTTCTCCGGTTGCAGGATCCTTCCAGTCCATTGCGAAAATCGGAATACCCAACCGATCGGAATCCCGTTTGCTGAGTTTGCCATTTCCATCGGGCTTCAGTATCAGCGGGAAATGTGCCCAGGCGGGCATTTGATCGGCTCCGAAAAGGTAGCGCCACAACAGTACGTGCACCGGTGCACTCGGAAGCCATTCTTCGCCACGGAAAGCATGGGTGATTTGCATCAGAAAATCATCCACGACAACCGCCAGGTGATAGGTAGGCATGCTGTCGGCTTTTAGTAATACTTTATCATCCACGAGGGAGGTATTGAATTCCACCCGACCCCGGATCATATCCTCCAGGTACAGGGTTTCATTTTCCGGCATTTTTATCCGGACGACGAAAGGTGTATTTTCAGAAATTAATTTTTCCGATGCAGCAGCACCCAGGGTCAGGGAATTGCGCATATGCATACGCGTATGGTGGTCGTACTGTGGAGATGGGTTGACGGGGCTCCGGTAAGTTGTACGCATGATCTCCAGCTCCTCCGTTGTGTCGAAAGCATAATAGGCCTGTCCTGCGTCGACCAGCTTCCTGGCATAAGCTACATAGATTTGTTTTCTTTCACTTTGCCGGTAAGGCGCGAAAGGGCCACCCTGTTCAGGACTCTCGTCCGGCATGAGGCCGCACCATTTCAGGGTTTCATAAATATATTCTTCGGCTCCGGCTACAAAACGCCCCTGGTCTGTGTCTTCAACGCGTAAAATGAAATCTCCTTTGTGCTGTTTGGCGAACAGGTAATTGTATAAAACCGTTCGTACACCACCCAGGTGCAAACCGCCCGTGGGACTGGGCGCGAACCGGACCCTAATTTTTTTTTCCATGGAAGGCAAAGATAATCAATGAGGAAACGTGATCCGGATCACTATGTGACATGATTTTTGTTAAACCGGCTAATACCGGTTGTTCAACGGGGAACGGATTTGTATATTCACCCGTGAAATTTTTTATAACCATGGTATTTCTCTTCACCTGCCAAATATTGCAGGCACAGGAGATTACCTATGATAACGTATATGTGGACTACGATTCGGCGATCGAATTTCGAAATCTGCATATTATACCCATTCGTCCCAAACATGGATTTGGAAATGGAACTCCGAAGGCTATCTCACTGAGTCAGGCGATCAAACAGGGAATTGCCACCATTTCAGAAAGAGGAACCGCATCTACGGAAAATGTACATTTCCTGCGCATCAATAATCATTCTGATCAGACAATTTATATTTCTTCAGGTGAACTGATTTCAGGTGGTCGCCAGGACCGCATGGTAACCAGGGATACCCTGCTGGAGCCGAACGGGCGGGATCAGTATTTTTCTGTGATGTGTGTCGAAGAACTGCGATGGAGTGATAAGGAAAAAAAATTTTCTTATGAGAATTTTGCAAACCCCGATCTGCGTCGTGTGGTCGATGTAAATAAAAATCAGGTGCTGATCTGGCAGGAAATTACACGCCAGTTGGGGCAGGGCCATATCAATAGTAAAAGTTCCGCTTATCTTTCCAGGAATGCAGATAAGAAAATGGTTCAACTCAACGACGAATATTTTCATTATTTCCAGGATAAATTCAGGGCGGGGGACAGCAGCGTCGTAGGGATCGTGTGTATGTCAGGTAATAAAGTACTCGGCTCTGATATTTTTGCATCAAAAGATCTATTCTTCAATCAGCTGGATCCCCTGTTGAAGGGTTATTGCGACGAAGCCGTCTATGTCGGGAGTCCCGTTACGATAACCCGGGATGATGAAAAAAAATACCTGGATAAACTGCTCACCGATAAATTTACCCAGGAAATATTTTTAAAAGAAAATGGAAAGATTTTCCGGCAGCATGGCCAGGTTATTCATATCAATAGCTTCTGAGTAACTTGCAACATGTTCTATTTTACAAAAACACCGTTCTGGCTAAAAAAACTCTATCCGACCTGTCTCTGGAATTATCCATCAGCCGACGGGAAGAAAATCTATCTTAGTTTTGATGATGGCCCGCATGCAACAGCGACTCCGTATGTACTTGGCCAATTGAAAAAATTCAACGCCAGGGCCAGTTTTTTCTGTATAGGGAAAAACGTACAGCAGGAACCGGCAATCTATAAACAGATTCTGTTGGACGGTCACCGGGTGGGCAACCATACATTTAACCACCTTAACGGATGGAAGACGGATAGCGCATTGTATCTGAAAAACGTTGAACAGGCCCGTGAATTGATCGATTCTGACCTTTTTCGTCCGCCGTATGGCAGGATGAGTGCGTTCCAGATCCGGACAATGAAACAACAGCTGCAGTATAAAATCGTGATGTGGGATGTGCTGAGCGGTGACTTTGATCCGGCAGTAAACGGAAGGCAGGCTGCTGAACGGGTGATTCATAAATCGCGTCCCGGAAGCATTGTTATTTTTCACGACAGCACCAAAGCTTTTCGGGTTTTGCAGGAGGCTTTACCGCTTGTTCTTGCGTATTTTTCCGGTGAAGGATATTCGTTTGAGTCGATTCAATAAATAAATCGGTTAACCGACTATGTAAGTAGAACGCAATTAAAATAAATTGGGCCGGGGTAGACACCCTGGCCCGTTTTTAATCCGTACCCTATGAAAACTGATTTAAAGGTAGAACTTTTTTTGATTCACCAAACATATTTCCCAGATAACCATGGCAATAGAACCAATCAGCCTGACAGAAGAAGGAGCCATGCGGCACTTGAAAAGCAATATAAAATCGAGCTAAGTGTTTTCCATTAGGCCCTCATTTTATAAAAAAATGCATTTATTTCCGTCTCAGAACCTAATTCAGATTTTATATGGAACTGATTGATTCACATTGTCATTTATATCTGCCTGCTTTTTCAGAGGATATAGGAGACGTAATTCAGCGGGCCCGGTCAGCCGGTGTGGGTCAGTTTTACCTCCCGGCCATCGACAGCGAAAATGAAGCTGCATTATTCGCCCTGGAAGCGAGTTATCCTGGTGTTTGTTTTGCCATGCAGGGCCTGCATCCTTGTTCGGCAAAGTCGGATGTGAACGAGGCGCTGCGGCATCTTGAATCCAGTTTTGGAAGGCGTGCATTTGCGGCAGTTGGCGAAACGGGACTTGATTTTTATTGGGACAGAAGTTTTGAAAAAGAGCAATACCTGGCCTTTCACCAGCAAATTGAATGGGCCTCGCATTACGATCTGGCGGTAGTGATTCATTCGCGTGACTCAATTCATCAAACCATATCGGTAATCCGGGAACATCAGAAAGGTAATTTACGCGGTGTATTTCATTGCTTTAATGAAGATGAAGAGTCGGCGAGACAAATTACTGACCTTGGATTCCATATGGGCATTGGCGGTACCCTGACTTATAAAAACAGTAAACTTCCTGATGTGTTAAAAAAAACGGGTCTCAGGAATATTGTGCTGGAAACAGATGCACCTTATTTGCCCCCCGTTCCCTTCCGGGGGAAACGGAATGAAAGCAGTTATCTGGTTCATGTTGCGCAGAAATTGTCCGAAATTCTGGAAATAGACCCGGATGAGATCGCGCGTATTACGTCAGATAATGCCAGGCAATTATTTCGTCAGCCACAATAAAGAATACTTCCCGATAATTCATGAGCTATAATCGGGCGGTCTGAAGAGCTAAACAGGTGATTATTGGGTGCTTAAAATTATTCGAACGGTAAGCCCTGAAACCTTATTTTTGCCGTCCTTAAAGCGGAAGGAGAGGTGTCCGAGTGGTTGAAGGAGCACGCCTGGAAAGTGTGTATAGTGGAAACGCTATCGCGGGTTCGAATCCCGCCCTCTCCGCAAATCTTTACAATGCCCGATTTATCGGGCGTTTTTGTTTTGAAGCCTTGCCAAGCTTGCTTGAGCAAGGCGGAAAAACGAAAACATAAGTGAGCGCAGCGAACGGCATTGAAAAGATTTTAGCCTCCCCCACTTAGGGATCACCGCAGGTAATCCCAGAGAGCGATGTCCATAGGCAATCGAAAGATTTCAATACAAGTTCTAATCTGAATTTCCCTATAAAATCGATGATTATTCCGGGCCCTTTACCTGGTGCAGTATTTACTCTTGTATTTAACGACCGCAAAGAAAGTTTCCCGGTTATGCCTGACCGTTAATCATTAAAAGCGAAAGGCGTCCAATAAAAGATACCTTTAACGACTGGTAAATTTTAATTATCATTTCCAATTTTTCAAATTTCCATCCCGCCTTTGGCGGGATGGAAATGTCTCCTGGCCTGATCCATATCGGGGCTGTGGTACAGTACTTCCGGGATGGTAGCGAGCCTCGATTCATGAACCTGCGCACCGAGTCCATAGAATTTTTGAAAGCTCATAATCAGCGGCCTCCATTTGTCCGGATCTACCCGATTGATTGATCCGTTCATTAAAATGGATTTTTCCAGGTGAATCCGAAGTACGCGCAATTCCATAGTTAATATTTTACCTTTTTGCAACAGGTCCATATCAGCGATTCCATGAACGGCATCCAGGGAAGTTTCCATCTGAACAGGACATTCTTTTATCCGTGGCGCCGCTATGGTTTCAGAAGGAACCGGACTCAGCCCCGCCAGTTTGAATTTATCAGAAACATAACGATAGCCCTTCCTTTTTTTGCCTTCCGGAATGCTGGAAGAACCTGTGGTCAGGGCAAGCTGGTTGACAGCTGATACCTGATTCACTGACGGCAGATTAACGACGCAGGACTTCGCACGTTTTATATTCTCTGTAGTTTTTGAAAAAGCAGAAATGCCAATGACACATCGCCACCCCAGCCAGAATACAGAGGAAATTGGCGCAATGTTATATGAACCGTCTTCATTGCAGGTGCTGATGAGAACTACCGGGGTGCCGAAATATAAAATTTCGGGTTCGCTTTGAATATGCATGTTTATGTATTGAAAAGTCAAAACTAACTGCATATCCGGGGCAATGAAACCCGGTTCTTGCGGAGTTGCTAATGCAATGAAAACTTCATGAGGATGTCCGTCTGTTTATCATTACCGAGATGAAAGAAGTGTTGGCTGTATGGCAGGAAACCGTTTTTTTCATAGAATCCTATGGCGCTGGTATTATGTTCCCATACCCCCAGCCAGATATATTTTGCCCCGGACTGTTTTGCCACCTGAATCATTTTTTCCAATATCAATGTTCCGATTCCCTGTCCTTTCAAAAGCTGATCAACATAAATCCTCTCAATTTCCATTCCACCCTCGTTCGGCAAAACAGTTTGTGCCATGCCCTGATTTATTTTCACATAACCCAGGACTTCTCCACTGTACAGTGCAAAATAAAACGTGGAATCCGGATTCAGTATTTCTGAACGGATCTGTTCATCTGAAAAATGGTGTTGATCATACAATTGCATATTCTCCGGTGTATTTACACCGGAGAAAGTTGCATAAAAAGTGCGCCTGGAAAGATTTTTTAATTGCTGAAGATCTTCCAGTCCGACTTCAACCAGCTGAATTTCCCGGATATCCAATCAGGATCAGAGTTAAGTAGTTGCTTTAACCGGCGCTACCAGCCTGAATCCATTGCCATGGATATTGACGATTTCGATATTGCTGTCGTCACGCAGGTATTTCCGGAGTTTTGCAATATAAACGTCCATGCTCCGGCCGTTAAAATAAGTATCACTTCCCCATATTTTTTTAAGTGCTGCTTCCCTGGGCAACAGGTCGTTGAGATGTTCAGCCAGCATTTTCAGCAATTCGTTTTCTTTAGGTGAAAGCGTTTGCGTTTGCCCGTTATGCACAAGCTGCCTGAGTTTGGGATGAAAATGATAGGATCCCAGATCGAATTCTTTGTTATCGGCTTCTTTATTGATATCATCATTTCGTTTCAGGATGGCCCGTATTTTCAACAAAAGCACTTCGCTGTCGAAGGGTTTGGTGATATAATCGTCGGCTCCCAGTTTATAACCCTGAATGATGTCTTCTTTCATGGTTTTGGCGCTGAGGAAGAAAAGAGGAACATCAGGATTTACATCACGGATTTCTTCGGCGAGCGTAAATCCATCCATATGGGGCATCATCACGTCGAGTAGGCAGAGGTCAACGTGCTCGCGCTGAAAGGCAGCCAGGCCCAGCCTGCCATCACGCTCCAGCGTCACGTCAAAATCATTTAACTCCAGGTAGTTTTTCAACACCATACCGAGGTTGGCGTCATCTTCGCACAGCAAGATTTTAGGCTTTTTTCCTTCCATATATTCGTTTGTATACAAATAAAATTAATTCATTTCCAGTTAAGGGGATGCAGCGGGTAAATTTTTGTTAATACGCTCCCTTCCGGAGGAATCGGAAGTCCGGTTCAAATAGTATATTTGCGGGTTATAATTCATCTGATGGACGCACAATTCAACCCGGATAAACAGCATACACTTAAACAGGCAGTAAGTATCTCAGGGACCGGATTACACACAGGGATCGTGGTCGATATGACCCTTCGCCCGGCAAATCCGGGTTATGGATTCCAGTTCCAACGCATTGACCTGGCCGGAAGACCCCTGATCAAGGCAGATTGCGACCTGGTTACGGATACATCGAGGGGAACTACCCTCGAAGACAACGGCGCACGCGTCAGTACGATCGAACATATACTTGCAGCTCTGGTGGGTATGGGTGTAGATAACTGCCTGATTGAAGTAAATGGACCGGAAATTCCCATCATCGATGGCAGTTCAGAGCCTTTTGTGGAAATTATTGAAGAATCCGGGCTGGAAGAACAGGATGCCGCCAAATCCTGGTACAGCATCGACAACAACATTACCCATTTCGACGAAAAAAAACGGGTGGAGATGATGGCCATGCCTTCGTTGGAATATAAGGTGACCACGCTGATCGATTTTAACAGTCCCGTCCTGGGTACCCAGCACGCCGGCCTCAAATCCATGAAAGATTTTAAATTAGAAATTGCACCCTGCAGGACGTTTTGTTTTTTGCATGAACTGGAAATGCTGCTGGACAATAATCTGATTAAGGGAGGAGATATCAACAATGCTATTGTAATCGTGGATAAGAAGGTTACAGAAGATGAAATGCACCGGCTGGCTAAGGCTTTCGGCAGGGATAACATGGAAATCAAAAGCGGAGGATATCTCAACAACCTGGAACTTAGATTTCCCAATGAACCGGCGCGACATAAACTACTCGATGTGGTTGGCGATTTGGCCCTGATCGGATATCCCATCAAAGGACATATTATTGCCAGCAGGCCCGGCCACTCTACAAATGTCGATTTTGCCAGAAAGATCAAACAGTATATCCGCAAGAACAAACATCTGAAGAATACACCCGTCTATGATCCCAACCAGCAACCGATATTCAGCAGTCAGCAGATAGAAAAAACATTACCGCATCGTTATCCTTTTTTACTGGTCGATAAAATTATTGAACTCACGGATACACATATTGTCGGAATAAAAAATGTGACTTTCAATGAACCTTTTTTTGTAGGCCATTTTCCCGGAAATCCCATTATGCCGGGTGTTTTACAAATCGAAGCGTTGGCCCAGACGGGTGGTATTCTTGCCATCAATGCAATGGCCGGTGGCGGACAATACGACACGTATTTTCTGAAAATTGACAATTGCAAATTCAAGGCGAAGGTGGTTCCAGGCGATACAATGGTTATGAAAATGGAATTGTTGAATCCCATACGCCGGGGAATTGTGGAGATGCGTGGAACCGTATTTGTTGGAAATAAGGTCGTAACCGAAGCAGACCTGATGGCACAGCTGGTAAAGCGAAGTTAAATTAGCGGATTTGTGTCAAATAAGTTTAATTTTGCGAGGCTGGGGTTGGCTCAGCATTTTTTATGAAACAACCTGCAATCATCAAAGACATAGCGGCAAAAGGTCAGCAGGCCTCAACACCATCAACAGATGAAAGAATGATCCATCCCCATACCTATATACATCCTAATGCGAAGGTGGCAACTAATGTGAAAATTGATCCTTTCTCCGTACTACATCAGGACGTAGAAGTGGGGGAAGGCACCTGGATCGGTTCCAACGTAACCATTATGGAAGGAGCGCGCATCGGGAAAAACTGTAGGATTTTTCCCGGAGCGGTCATTGCAGCAATACCCCAGGATCTGAAATTCCAGGGAGAATATTCCAATGTATTTATAGGCGATAATACAACCATTCGCGAATTCGTTACCGTTAACCGCGGTACTAAGGATCGGGAGAAAACTTCCATCGGCAGTAATTGCCTGATACAGGCTTATTGTCACCTGGCCCATGACTGTATTGTCGGTGACTATTGCGTCATGAGCAATAATACGCAGGTGGCAGGTCATGTCATCATCGAAGACTATGCAATCCTCGGCGGCATGTGCGCCATTCATCAGTTTGTAAGAATCGGAAAACACAGCTTTTTGCAGGGTGGCTCACTGGTCGGAAAGGACATCCCTCCCTATATCAAAGCCGGAAGGCTGCCCCTGAGTTACTGTGGCGTAAATTCCGTTGGCCTCAAAAGAAGAGGTTTCAGTATAGACAAGATTAATCATATCCTCGACATTTACCGTATCATTTACAATAAAGGGTTGAATACTTCTCAGGCACTGGAATTCCTTGAGGAAGAATTTTCTGCTACCGATGAAAGGGATGAAATAGTAACCTTTATCCGGGAAAGCGGCCGCGGCATCATCAAACGCTTCAGTAAAGGCAACCTCGATGAAGATTACCCTGTCTGATGCAGGCAAGCGATTCAACCGGGAATGGATATTCCGGCACTTCGACTATCAGTTTTATTCTTCAAACGCATATGCGATAACCGGCCCCAATGGATCGGGCAAATCCACTTTACTCCAATTTATTGCAGGTGCGCTTATGCCTACAGAAGGCAAACTCACTTACCATAATGCTTCTGGTGAACCGGCATCGGAATACTACCGTCTCTTGTCCATTGCAGCGCCTTATCTGGAAACCATCGAAGAGATGACAGCCAATGAATTCTTCCGCTTTCACAGTTCTTTCAAGCCGTTGCTGTCCGGAATCAGCATCCCTGTTTTGCTGGAACGAATCGGCCTGAAGGCAGCGGCAGACAAACAAATTCGTTTTTACTCCTCCGGTATGAAGCAAAGAGTAAAACTCGGACAGGCATTTTTTTCTGATACGCCGGTTTTATTGTTTGATGAACCCACAACCAATCTCGATTCTTCCGGGTCGGCTCTTTACCATGAACTGATCCGGGAATATTGTCGTGACAGATTGGTGATTGTAAGTTCCAATGATCCGTTGGAATATTCGTTTTGCAAGACCATGATTAATATGAGCAGCCTGAAGAAATAGTGAGGAGGTGTGGAGGTATGGAGGTGTGGAAGTAATTGTATAATTAGAAGTGTGACATTATTTTGTTGCTCGTCTTTCTCTCATTCACCTTCACACCTCCATACTTCCGCACTTCCCTTATCGCTGCGAAGCAATCAACAAATTCAGATCAGTGTACTTTAGATCAAACCGCTGACTGAGATGGAAATTCGTCAATGCACCTTTAAACATATATATGCCGCTGCGCAAATGGATTTTGTGCCATACCAGGTTGTCAAATCCACCTTCTTCTGATGCCTCAAGCAGGAGTGGAGTAATCACATTGCTGATGGCCTGCGACGCCGTGCGCGCAAAACCCGATGGAATGTTTGGGACACAATAATGGATCACACCGTATTTGATGAATGTCGGGTGTTCATGTGACGTGATTTCACTGGTTTCAAAGCAGCCTCCACGGTCAATACTCACATCGATAATCACACTGCCCGTCCGCATATTGCTGACCATTTCTTCCGTAACAACTACAGGTGTGCGTCCCGACTGGGAAGAAAGCGCTCCTACGGCAACTTCACAGCTCTTCAGCTGTTTGGAGAGAATGCGCGGCTCGATAACAGACGTGTATATGCGAAAACCAATATTGTTCTGAAGCCGCTTCAGACGGGAAACACTATTATCAAAAACCTTCACTGAAGCTCCAAGCGCCAGCGCGGCCCGTGCCGCATATTCCCCAACAATACCCGCTCCGAGAATAATAACCTTCGTTGGGGGAATACCGGAAATGCCCCCTAACAGCACACCCTTACCGTGATTGGCGGAACTCAGATATTGTGCGGCGACCAACATCACAGCCCCACCAGCAATCTCACTCATACTGCGTACAATGGGATAACTACCACTTTCATCTTTGAGGTTTTCAAAAGAAATGCCGGTAATCCTTTTCTCCATCATCTTTTGTAATAATTCGGCTTTGAGGGCAGAAAGATGAATGGGTGAAATAATGGTCTGGTTCATCTGAAGAAGGGAAAGGTCTTCTTCCACTACCGGAGCGGATTTGATAAGCGTGGGACATTTATAAACCTCCGCCTTTTCGTACACAATTCGGGCACCCGCCTCACTATAATCCCGGTCGCCGTAATGTGCCGCTTCACCTGCATTATGTTCTATAAGAACCTGATGTCCATTACTGATCAGCACACTTACAGCTTCAGGCGTCAGTCCGATGCGGTTTTCCTGAAACGCGGTTTCCTTGGGTACGCCGATCAGCAACATGCTGGATTTCGGTTTTACATCCAGGGTCTCTTCAAGAGTTTCATAACTGAAAGAAGTACTGATATAAGGTTTGCTGTGTTGGGACATGATGGGCTGTTTTCCTGCAGTTTATGCGGGTGCGGGCATGAAAATTACAATTTTATCCTGAATTTTTTTGAGGAAGGGAGGGTACCCTTATTTTTCGCGTGTTTTCATCCTGAAGATCAAGAAAAACCTCCAGCGCCTGTTCTGGAAAAATGCCTGGTGCCCGATCAGGCCATTCGACCAGGCAGATGGCGCCTGAATATAAACAATCTTCCACCCCGGCTCTGATGGCTTCCTGCTCATCTTTAAGCCGGTAAAGGTCCAGATGGAAGAGTTTGCCATCCGGATAACTATATTCGTTAATAATGGAAAAAGTAGGACTACTCACCGTTTCATTTACATTTTTTAAGACACAAAGCGCCTTTATAAAACGGGTCTTACCCACGGCCATTTCTCCATGAAATGCATAGATTTTATTATCCGGAAAGGTTTTCCAGAAAACCCGGGCCATTTCATCAATTTCCGGGAGGGAATAAGTCCATTCCATAAGTCAAAGATAATCCCCTCACCCGTTACAGCCTGAGATCCCATCCGGTTTGAATTCGGTAATTTTGCACCTGGTTTTGTATGAATAAAATATGGAAACATTAAACTGGAAGGTAGAAGGAATGAGTTGCAGCGCCTGTGCGCAAACCGTCAATGGGTTTCTGGAGAAAAAAGGCATGAAGGATGTTAAAGTCAGCCTAACCGCCGGTGAAGCCCATTTCAGAAATGAAGCCGGAATTCCGGAGCAGGTGTTAAAAAAAGGGATCGAGGGTCTGGGTTATCATGTGGCGGACGAAACGACTTCAAAAAAATCCTCCAATAAATTTGTGCGGTTCCTGGCCATCTGTATTCCATTTACCGCCATTTTGCAATTGCATATGCTGGGTTATGCGCCAATTCTGCATTGGCTTCACAATGGTTGGGTGCAATTGGTATTGTGTCTGCCGGTTTATATTACAGGGATGTATTTTTTCGGACGGTCAGCTGTCAATGGAATCCGACAGGGTTCTTATAATATGAATGTGCTGATAGCCCTGGGCGCGACAGCTGCATTTATATATAGTCTCGCAGGAACCATAGGTAACCTGGGGGAGTCCTATTTATTTTATGAAACAGCGGCAGCCATCATCACGCTGATTTTTTTTGGTAATTATCTGGAAGAACGCGCTTTGCATACCACCCAGAAAGCCCTCACCAAACTAGTTAAAGCACAGAAAGTAACAGCCAATATGATCGCCTTTGACGACCAGCACCAGGAGATTATTTTTCCCGTAGACAGTCTCCAGCTTCGAAGCGGTGACCTGGTGCTGATCCGAAATGGAGATCAGGTTCCGGCCGATGCGAAAATTCTCTGGGGAGAAGGTCAGGTGGACGAGGCCATTATTACCGGGGAGAGCCTGCCTGTAACTAAAAAGGCAAAAGACAACGTCATTGGCGGATCCATGCTTATAGGAGGTAGTCTCAAGGCCCAGGTAACAGCAGCTGCGAAGGATTCTGTGTTGTCCAACATTGTCGACCTGGTTAAACGCGCGCAGTCCGACAAGCCTAAAATGCAATTGTTGGCCGACCGGATCAGCAACGTGTTCGTACCTTTTGTGATAGGCGTCGCCCTGCTTTGTTTTTTTGGGAATTATTTTATTTCCCGCGACTTTGGCGTTTCCATTATGCGTTCTATTGCGGTGCTGGTGATTGCATGTCCCTGTGCCCTGGGCCTGGCAACTCCGGCAGCAATTGCAGTTGGCCTCGGAAGGGCAGCAAGGAATGGCATATTATTCAGGAGGGCAGATAGTTTAGAACTTTTTAAGAAAATTAATCAGATTGTCTTTGACAAAACCGGAACCCTCACTACCGGCGCATTCGATATAAAAGAATTTAAAATTCTGGATGCACATTTGAAAGAGGATGAATTCAAACGGATACTTTTTTCTCTGGAGAAATATTCCAACCACCCGATCGCGCAGTCCCTTACCCGAGCCTGGAGGACGTTACCCGAATTGCGGTGGAAAAAAATCGAAGAGATCAAAGGGCATGGAATTCTGGCGATCAGTTTGGACGGGAATGAATATAAAGCGGGATCAGCAACGTTTATTGGAAATACCCCTGAAGATCATACCATCTGGCTGATGAAAAATAATTTGCTGACCGGATGGGTGGATATGCATGATGAAGTCAGACCTGAAGCAAGGGAAGTCATCGCCTGGTTCAAAAAAAGAAATATCAAAACCATCCTGCTCAGCGGCGACCGCAAACAAAACTGCCTGGATACCGCAGCGGCCCTTGGCATAGATGAGGTAATCGCCGAACAAAGCCCGCACCAGAAGCTGGAGCAGATCGAACGCCTTTCACATGATGCTGTAACTGCGATGGTCGGAGACGGCATCAACGATGCACCGGCACTTGCCAAAGCCAGTGTGGGCATATCCATGAGTGACGCCTCTCAGATCGCAATACAAACAGCCGACGTGGTATTAATGAACAGCGGACTGAAAAAACTTCCGCTGGCCATTCAGCTGGGAAGGCAAACCTATCTTACGATCCGGCAGAATCTTTTCTGGGCTTTTTTTTATAATATAATCGCGATTCCCATAGCTGCCATAGGGCTGCTGACACCCGCGATTGCTGCCGCTGCCATGGCCTTCAGCGATGTCGTATTATTAATCAACTCGTCACGCCTGTTTGTAAAAAAGCTTCTAAATTGAGCCCGATACCATCATATGAAACGTAGTGCCGCTGAAGTGTTAAAACAATACTGGAACTACGATTTCTTCCGCCCCGGACAGGAAGAGATTGTCAAGTCTGTATTGAATGGCAGCGATACGTTGGCCCTGCTTCCGACGGGTGGGGGTAAATCCATCTGCTTCCAGGTGCCAACACTTGTTCAGGAAGGACTTTGTTTGGTAATCAGTCCGCTGATCGCGCTGATGAAAGATCAGGTGCAGAATCTGCGAAAAAAAGGCATCACTGCTTTTGCCATTTATTCCGGTATGAGCAGAAAAGATGTGATCGCAACTTTTAAACTGGCCGCTACTGCTAATTGCCGGTTTCTCTATGTTTCTCCCGAGCGGCTGGAAACGGATCTCTTCAGGGAATATTTACCCGCTTTACATGTAACCCTGATCGCCGTAGATGAAGCCCACTGCATTTCGCAGTGGGGATATGATTTCCGGCCACCCTATCTGCGTATTGCAGACCTGCGCCAGGAACTTCCGGATACACCCGTACTGGCACTAACGGCCACAGCCACGCCAAGCATTCGTGAGGATATCTGTCAGAAATTGAAAATGATCAGTCCCCGGATTTTTGTTCAGTCATTCATACGCCCGAATCTGTCTTTCAGCACACATCAAACGACTTCGGTTATAAATAAGATATTGGATGTTCTGCGAAGGCTCGAAGGGTCGTCTATTATTTATTGCCGCAACCGCCGACGCACAAAAGAGATCAGCGACCTGCTGAACATGCACGGCATCACCTCTGATTATTATCACGCGGGGCTGCCACAGGAAGACCGGCATGAAAAGCAGGAACGCTGGATGAAGAATGTTGTTCGCGTGATCGTTTGCACAAATGCATTTGGCATGGGTATCGATAAACCCGATGTGCGGCTCGTGATCCACGCTGAAGTGCCGGACAATCTTGAGAACTACTACCAGGAAGCAGGTCGGGCGGGTCGTGACGGAAAAAAATCCTACGCCGTTTTACTTTATAATGAGGAGATGCTGGAAGACCTGGCGGGGCTGCACAAAGCGCAGTACCCATCGCTGGATTTCATCCGGAAGGTTTATCAGGGACTTGCGAATTATCTTCAGGTACCGCTCGGCACGGAACAAGTTAGCTATGATTTTGACCTGAATGATTTCCTGAAGAAATTCTCCATTGCTTCCAAACCAGTCCAGGCAGCGCTTCAGATATTGCAGCAGGAAGGATTCATAACACTCAATGATCCTGTATTCACACCGGCAACCCTTTGTTTTATTTGCGACCGGGTTACACTCAGTCAGTTTGAAAAGGAAAATCCGGAATGGGAGTCTTTGATAAAAATCCTGCTAAGGTCTTATGCAGGTGTCTATGATCAGCCTGTGCCCATACACGAAAAAGTAATCGCCTCTCTGATCAACCGGCCGCCTGAAGAAGTCGTGCAGGGTTTGCACAAACTGCATCAGTACCAGATTGTCGAATACAATCCGCAAAAAGAAACACCCCAGGTTTATTATAATCTGCCAAGAAGAAAATCAGCGGATATTCATATTGACGAACAGGCCTACCGTTTCAGAAAAGAACAATTTGTAAAACGGGTCAGCGGTATGCTGGATTATGTACAAACGAAATCCTGTCGCAATGCAGCTATTGCTGTTTATTTCGGTGAACGGGAATCCAAACCCTGTGGCATATGCGATAACTGTGTAAAGAAGGAAAAGGAAAAACTGAGTCCTGCAGAATTTGAAGCCATTTATCAGAAACTCAGAACCGGCACCCAACATCAGTCTCTTACACCTGCGGCATTATTTGACCAGTTCGCCGATATCCATTATGAACATCTGCGCAAAGTGATCGATTTTATGCAGGCGGAAAATAAACTGGTTATTGACAAGGAAGGCATCGTGCATATTTCGTAAGAGGCCTTTCGTAATGTGGAGGTGTGGAAGTGTGGAGGTTTCTGAAAAGAATTTTATTGGTCATCCCTAAAACAAATCATTTGATATCCAAATTTACCCCACCCTTTTTTATAATTTTATTTTTTAGTTTAACTTCAATAGCGCAAAGTCAAAGCTGGCAGTTCGGAGTGAAAGGCGGACTGAGCCTGCCCAACCTGACTTCTTCAGGTGGTGCCTCGGATGTAAGTAAGGGATACAAAACCATCTCCGGACTTGATTTCGCAGCATTTGGCAGTTACACTATATCAGAAAAGTTTTCTCTCGAAGTAGATCTCGAATGGTCTACGCAGGGTGGACAGAAAACTGGTTTGCAAGCCATTCCGGCCAACCCTGACCTGGCTCAATTCTTTCCTCCGGGCACCTTATACCTGTATGCGAACTTCACGAGCACAGTTAGGTTACAATATCTCATGATGCCGGTAATGATAAAGAATACTATGAACCTGGGAAGTTCTGAGAAGTGGAAATTATATGTGGATTGCGGCTTGTTCGGCGGCCTGCTCATGACAGCCAATGCTTCCGCATCAGGTTCCAGTAAAGTCTATCTCGATAAGGAACAAACCCAGCCCCTCGGTTCCCTCACAGTCAATTTCGATAGCACGGGGAATATTAAAAACCAATTGCACAAAGGGAATTTCGGTCTCGAAGGAAATCTGGGATTGCTTTATCAATTTAGGTCTGCAGCGGTATTTGCAGAAGCCGGCGGAAAATATGGTTTCATCGATTTACAGAAGAACAGTCAGAATGGGATCAATCATACAGGGGCATTGATATTCAGGGTTGGGGTAGAATTAAAGTTGTAATTGATATTGAGAGGATTTAAAATCTGTATTTTTTCAAAAAAGTACTCTTTCTCTTTTTTTTGATATTTAAAATAAATTGCTTCCATTGAATTTAGCGTGTAAGTTCTGATTTGAATTGCAGAGATTTTTTGTAATGTTTCTTCATTGGTAATATTTACGTCGATTCCAATTGCAGCTAATTTGTATTTATTTTCCTTCAAATTAAATTTGATCGCTTTCTCAGATTCATTAATCACATCCATAGAATCAGGACGGTCAGTTTCGAAATAAACGCTGAAAGGATGTAGCATATTATTTTGATCAATGTTGCATCCGAATGGGAAAAATTCATCTGCAGATTCTAAAAAAAACTTAGCCTGATCTAAAATATTTTGGATCAAAGTTTTCTTTAGGTCTGTTATAGTGCTACTTGAATAAATTTTTTATGAATTTATGACCTGGTTAAATTCAAAGCTTTGGGGTTTAAGCTTTAAGTATCCCGCCTTATGCCTTACGCCTAAAGCCTCATGCTTCACGCTTCAAGCTTCACACCTCATGCTTCACGCCTCATGCTTCACGCCTCAAGCTTGAATCAGTTTATCCCCGCCAGTTCCAGACTCTTCTTCTTCAGCTTCCTGATTTCTACATCTTCAATAATCGGTTCAGGTGCCAGGATCAGGGAGGTTTTGTTTTCGCGCCACCAGTTGTTGTTCTGTAGTTCCTGAAAAGAAAGCACGCCAATCAGGTATTTGCGGTCGCTTTCAGCATGCCACTCTTCTATCCATTCAAATCGTTCCTTGGGAATAAAAGACCAGTCGTCGAAACTAATATAGGCTTTTACATAAAATTCATCTGTCAGCTCCAGCGGCGCATGGTGGTATAATTTTTTGTACTCGTAACGGTACAAATAGCGCAGGGCAGACAAATCAGAAAGAACTGCCGAAGCTGTGGGAAAACTGCCTGCTCCCTTTCCGTAAAAAAATTGTTTGTCGGCAAATCCGCTTTCTATCACCACGCCATTATATTCATTTTTTACAAAACTCAGGTGATCGTCCGCCTTCACGAATTGCGGCAGCACGAAAGCCGCCACTTTGCCGTTCAGTAATTTTTTTGCCTGGCCGACGAGTTTGATCTGGTAGTGTTTTTCCGCAGCCACTTCTGCATCACTGGCATGTATGAACTGGATCCCGCTGAAAACAATTTTATGCGGGTCAGAAATGATGCCATAAGCGTGAAGGAGTAGAAGGGTCCATTTATTTACGGCGTCGATGCCTTCTACGTCGAGTGTGGGATCACTTTCCGCGAATCCCAGTTGCTGGGCCAGCATCAGCGCCTGTTTGAAGTCGAGTTTTTCCTCAAACATTTTCGTCAGGATAAAGTTCGTGGAACCATTTACAATGGCACGCATGGAATGCAGCAAATCGTTATCATAATATTCTTCGAGATTACGGATCACGGGTATCGACGCGCAGGCGGCTGCTTCATACAAAACCGAATGATCGGTTTCTTTTTGCAATTCCAGCAACTCAGATAAATGTTCAGCCAGCATTTTTTTACTGGCGCTCACCACATCCTTACCGTTTTTTAGTGCTGTTCTGACAATCTGGAATGCGGGTTCCGTCTCATTAATTACTTCCACAATTACATTGATCTCCGGATCATTCAATAATATATTTCGGTCTGTGGTAAAAAGATCTTCGGGTGCATTTCTTTTTTTGCCGGGATGTTTGATACAAACTTTTACAATCTCTGCTTTCAGCGAAGGGGTTTGTTGCAAAATGCGGTAAAGGCCTTCTCCAACGGTACCAAATCCGAATAGTCCGATCCTGAGTTGCTTATGTGCGTCCATATGTGATATCAACAATTTTCTAAATGTTTCGAGTAATTGTTTGTCCTAACAAGTATACGGTCAAATGTGTTGCGAAGATCCGAGATTAAATCTTCCGGTTCTTCCAAACCCACCGAAAGGCGGATCAGGCTGTCACTGACACCCGCTGCCCGTCTGATTTCAGTCGGAATGGTTTTATGGGTCATTTCGGCAGAATGGCTGATCAGGCTTTTTATGCCACCCAGACTCTCCGCCAGTTTGAACAGCCCTGTAGCACTGACAAATCGTTTTGCCGCAGCCAGACTGTCTTCTTTTAATGTGAATGAAACGATACCGCCATAGCCCCGGGATTGCCTTTTGGCTGTGCAATGGCCCGGATGATCCGGCAGTCCGGGATAAAAGACCCGGTCAACGGCGGGATGACCCTGTAGGAATTCGGCGATCTGTAAGGCACTTCTGCAATGCTGACGCATCCTGAGAGAGAGGGTCTCCATACCCCTGATCACAAGCCAGGAATCGAAGGGACCCAGGATTGCACCCGCGGCGTTTTGATAGAACCTGATTTGTTCACCCAGTTCGGCAGTGGCTGTTACCACCAGACCGGCAATCAGATCGCTATGTCCGCCCAGATATTTGGTTGCCGAATGGACCACGATATCAGCGCCCAATTCAAGTGGTTTCTGAAGGGCGGGGGAGGCGAAAGTGTTGTCCACGCAAAGCAGGCAACCATGTGCTTTAGCAATTACGGCAATTGCGGCTATGTCAGCGATCTTTAGTGTTGGATTACTGGGCGATTCAAGCCAAATGAGCTTTGTATTTTCATTCAGGGCATTGAAAATATTTCCCGGATCAGAAGCATCCACATAGTGAACCTGGATTCCAAATTTTTTGTAGACCTGTTCAAAAAGCCTGAACGCCCCTCCGTAAATATCGTCCACAGCAACAATTTCATCCCCGCTCTTCAGCAATTTGAGAATGGCGTCGATAGCCGCGAGACCACTGGCAAAAGCAAGGCCAAGGAGGCCCTTTTCCAGTCCGGCAATGAGGTTTTCCAATACTGCACGCGTTGGATTGTTACTTCGCGCATAGTCATACCCTTTATGCACGCCGGGTGCTTCCTGTACAAAAGTTGAGGTTTGGTAAATAGGAACTGAAATGGCTCCGGTGAGTGGATCAACCGGGATGCTGTGAATGAATGCTGTCGTTTCCTGCATAAAATAATCCTCCATGCCCTTACGGGTTTTTTTTGGGTGAATTAATAGGCGCGTCAAGAATGTATTCCGGAGATTTTCCGCTTCAACCAATCAGGGGCTGAAAACAAAAAAGCTCTTCCGTAGGTCAGAAGAGCTTTAATATGATGAATATTAGTAAGCTTGGATCTGACTTATCTGTTCCCACCATGGGCGGGATGGATTTGGCACCTTGTCACACGAATCATGTAACAGGTTGTCAAGGCTTCAATGGGCCATTACCCTCAGCCTTTCTTGATAAGCGGTAAAAGAACTGTGACAAAGATAAGTGGTAAGGGAAAATATTTAAAATATTTTTTCAGGCCATCTTCTGCACGGGTCAGTAGGAATTAAGCCGCACACAACAAGCTGCCCTGTAAATTGTTACTATCTTTATCCATTCCAACATTATTATGGTTGAACAGAAAAGTCCGACGCCTGCGGCCGGTGAAGAAATGATTGAAGTATTCGGGGCCCGGGTGCATAATCTTAAAAATATAGATATCTCCATACCCAAGAATCAGCTGGTTGTAATTACCGGAATCAGCGGAAGCGGTAAATCATCGCTGGCATTTGATACGATTTATGCGGAAGGGCAGCGACGTTATATGGAAAGTTTTGGTGCATATGCGCGCCAGTTTATCGGAGATATGGAAAGACCCGATGTAGACAAGATCACCGGGCTTAGTCCGGTGATTTCCATTGAACAAAAGACCACCAACCGGAATCCGCGAAGCACCGTAGGCACTGTCACGGAAGTATATGATTTTCTGCGCCTGCTCTATGCCCGGATTAGCCAGGCTTTTTCCTACAATACCGGAAGGCGCATGGTCAAATTCAGCGAGGAAGAAATCGTGACGAATATCTTTGAGAAATTTGCCAATAAAAAAATCTCGATACTCGCTCCACTTGTGCGAGGCCGCAAAGGACATTACCGCGAATTATTTGAAGACATCCGGAAAAAAGGATTCGTCAAAGTCCGTGTAGATGGGGAGGTAAAAGATCTGGTCGCAAAGATGCAGGTCGACCGGTACAAAATTCATGATATCGAAGTGGTGATCGACAGGCTCGCTGTAACAGCTGATATGAAAACGAGGATCAGTCAGAGCGTGCAGACTTCTCTGAATATGGGCAAGGGTCTGATGTTTCTGCTGATCAACGACGAAAATAAAGTGGTTCAGTACAGTAAACAACTGATGTGCGACGAAACCGGAATCAGTTATGAAGAACCCTCCCCCAACAGTTTTTCCTTCAACTCTCCATACGGGGCCTGCCCTGTTTGTAAAGGCATGGGCGCTGTTTATCGCATCAGCCTGGATTTGATCATGCCCGATAAAAAGAAATCGGTAAATGAAGGCGGTATTACTCCATTAGGCAGTGAACGGGATGCATATACATTTACAACGGTCCAGAAACTCGCCCGAAAATATAAATTCAGTCTGGATGCCCCGATCGAAGACATGCCTGCAAAAGCACTCAATCTGATTCTTTATGGTACCACAGAATCCGTTACTGAAGCGATATTGGAAATTGATGAAACGGAAACAACGCTGTCTGAAACAGAATATGAAGGGCTGATCCCTATGTTAAAAAGATGGTTTGCTGCTTCAAATACGGATTCCCTGCATGAATGGGTGGAGAAATATATGGTACTCAAAACCTGTGAAACGTGTGGTGGCACGAGGCTGAGAAAAGAAAGTCTCTGGTTCCGCATCGATAATAAAAATATCGCCGAACTCAGTCACCTCAATCTGGATAAACTCGCTAAATGGTTTGAAGGGATTGAAAAAAGACTGGACAATAAACAGAATACGATAGCCAAAGATGTGCTGAAGGAAATCCGCGAACGATTGCAATTTCTTCTCGACGTCGGCCTAACCTATCTGACCCTCGACCGGCCGACGAGAACATTAAGCGGTGGAGAATCCCAACGCATCCGGCTCGCCACCCAGATCGGATCGCAACTTCAGGGCATCACGTATATTCTGGATGAACCCAGTATCGGACTCCACCAACGCGACAATCAACGCCTGATCCTGGCCTTACAGAATCTGAGGGATATAGGAAACAGTATCCTGGTCGTAGAACACGATAAGGAAATCATGATGGCGGCCGATTACCTGGTTGACATTGGACCGAAAGCAGGCTTTCACGGGGGCCGCATCGTGGCCCAGGGAAAACCTGCCAGCATGCTGAAGCTGAATACCATCACGGCGGATTACCTGAACGGACACCGGAAAATTGCGCTTCCTGAAGAAAGGAGAAAAGGAAATGGGAAGTCGTTGGAAATAAAAGGAGCGAAGGGAAACAACCTGAAAAACGTTGATGTTGTATTCCCACTGGGCAAATTCATCGTTGTTACGGGTGTCAGTGGCAGCGGGAAATCTACCCTGATCAACGAAACCCTGTATCCGATCCTGAGTCATCATGCGTATGGGTCCAAAGGGGTTCCCCTGGAATACAAAAATATCAGGGGCCTGGATCACATAGATAAAGTGATAGAAATAGATCAGTCGCCCATCGGCCGTACACCCAGGAGCAACCCGGCAACCTATTGCGGATTCTTTACGGATATACGCACGCTTTTTGCTTCTATTCCGGAAGCAAAAATCCGCGGCTACACTGCCGGCCGTTTTTCTTTCAATGTAAAAAGCGGAAGATGTGAAGTGTGCGAAGGCGGAGGAATGCGCGTCATTGAAATGAATTTTCTGCCCGATGTTTATGTGCATTGCGAGAAATGCAACGGAAAAAGATATAACCGCGAAACGCTTGAGATCCGGTATAAAGGAAAATCGATCAGCGATGTGCTGGATATGACCGTGGATGAAGCGGTGGAATTTTTCCTGAATGTGCCTTATCTCTTTAGAAAGATCAAAGTGCTGCAGGAAGTGGGCCTGGGATATATTACACTTGGCCAGTCTGCGGTCACACTAAGTGGTGGTGAGGCGCAGCGGGTCAAATTGGGTACCGAACTTTCAAAACGCGATACCGGAAAAACGTTTTATATTTTGGATGAACCAACCACCGGCCTTCATTTTGAGGACATCAGTCATTTGCTGGACGTATTGAATAAACTGGTTGACCGGGGTAATACTGTGCTGGTTATTGAGCACAATATGGATGTGATTAAAGTAGCCGATCATCTGATCGACCTGGGTCCCGAGGGAGGAGACGGAGGTGGGGAAATACTTTTCGAAGGACCACCGGAAAAGCTGGTGGGTGTGAAACGCAGCTTTACCGCGAAGTATCTGAAGGAAGAGCTGAAATAAATGAAGACACATTATCTCATTAATGTGGCGAATGTGGAATTGTAATACCCGCCGAAGTAAAACGAAGGTGGGTGAAAATGTGTGAAAGTGTAAGTGAAATGAGAAATGACAATTTGAAAATTCAGTTTTAAAACCGTCAACTGCCATCCATCAACTGCGAACCGTCAACCGTCAACCGTCAACCATCGTTCCAATAAGATCGCGGGAGTTGAATAATAAAACCGTTTGGGTACAAAAATAATAGGGAACGGATCAGGTCTTACTTAACCTTCGGATAAATAGATTCTACTAATCAGCTCTCCCGCTGCTTATTGGGTTGCATTAAGGGTGGTTATTTGACTGTCAATTGACCATTTTCCACACGGGTATCGTTGGCCAGAACTTCATACAGGTAATCACCTGCAGGCAACTCGGAAAGGATACCGGTTTCATGGTTCAGGATCACTGACTGGATGATCAGTTTGCCATCAAGATCAAAGACAAATAAAGTGTAGCGGTTGTCATCAACGCCATCTACTGTAAATAAAAGTGTTTTGTAATCTGAAGCGGTAAAAAGCTTCACTTTGTGCTTTTTATTATTCAGATTTTTGGTGATCATCACCGCATTCGGAACGGGTAATGGTGAACCGGCGTAGGAGACCAGGGTAGTGGTCATTAAGGCAAGGGGCAATAATACCTTCCTTGATCTTCCTGAAATTTGTGCGCTGATTGTTTTCATAGTCAGTTAAAAAGGGTACGGATTAAAAAATGTAAAAAGGGTACGGATCAACAAAAAATATTTAGTACCTCAGTAAAGGGCATCTGGTTGAATTTGCGTAACTGTTATTACTACCTAACCGGAATCCGACTTTCAATGCCAGTGTGAAAAAGGCGTCCATCTGCGTCGGGTCACCTCGTTTATCTCCGGGATTATATCCGGTTCCGGGCTGACCCTGCAAAGGACTTTTATTGGACATTGCAATAGCGATCGTCGAAGTTCCCGCTGGCAGGTTGCCAGCCAATACTGCAGGATCAACAAATGTTGTACTCACATCATCAATATAATCCGTAAATGTTTTTCTGTAAAGAAATTCAAGTCCGATATTTAAATTATCATTCACATAATATTTTGCACCCACCCCCATAGGGATTTCGATCTGCGTAAGCGCATAATTCGGTCTGTTGGTTACAAAACCCTCGCCTTCTGTATGCAGGGGCTGCAGGTAAACCCAGGTCGTTGCTGAAGTATTCGGATCAACATACTGCCCCATGGGATTGAAATGAAATACACCGACACCGATAACACCGTAGGGTCTCAATCTGCCCTGCTGGTCTATTGGCTGATCTTCAAAAAGCACCGTCGGATAAACTTCAAACATCAGGTTGGCTTCGGTAATGCTTGATTTGAAATTCAGGTTTCTGTTAAGCCTGGCCACTTCTTCTGTTCCCTTATTCACGATATAGTTATCATCGCCTTCAATGCTTCCGAAGTTTACGGACAAACGAATGCCCAACAGTTCAGAAGGATGCGCGGCAAGAAAGATACCATAGGTAAGTTTTGTTGCATTCATATTATAGTCCTTCAGGAAGGTTGTACCTATTCCCTGATGACCGCCAAGGTCACCGAGGAAAACCATTGGACCAACGGTAAAGCCTGCTTCGAAATAATTTCCAGCAGAAAGCTGACTATAGGAAGGGTGAAAAAAGACCAGCGTAATGGCCAGTGAACACAAACACTTCCGTAAGGAGTGTAAACCTGTTTTCATGGAATATCGATTTAGTTTTCGACGGTTTGGATTTTGGTTCTTACATAAATAAAAACCAGTTACCATACAAGAACGGGAATTATTCTTTATATGGTGTAGGCAGGATAAACTATATTATTGGGACAGATTCCAACAACTGGAAAACCGTTTCATTTTGGTTTT